>CAJUSA010000036.1 GCA_910589015.1 uncultured Christensenellaceae bacterium | reverse complement strand
CACCAAGTATAAGTATTGCCCCACAAATTCTCGATACCGCGATATTTGCAAGCGTGCTTGCCGTCGGTGTTGCTTTCTTCCGACCCCGACGGGGTCTTGACCGCGTCCGTCCTGCCCGTTGTAACCGCCGCCGAATTGCTATTTGCATATCCGTACATAATCGCTTGCGAGTTTGTCGTTTTCATTTCAACGAGCCATAATTCTTTAATTATCAAGTCAATCAAAAAATCGTACTGTTGATAGCCGTCGCCGTTCGCTTTGCACCCGTTGCGGAAGGAGTCGCAAGTGATATTTACAAGCACGGTCGCGCCCGATTTACTAAATACTTTTGACGCGCTTCCGCTTCCTTCGTACTTGCCGACAAGGATATAATCTAATTCGTTGCCTTCGCCGTCGACGAAAAGGGTTGAAAAACCTTCGTACCGCACGCCCGATATTTGATATTTGAACGTGCCGTCGGCGTTCGGTGTGATTTTCGCGTAAAATTTCGGTATCTTTATAAATACATTACCCGCCGCGTCCGTTACTTCCTGCATATCGCAATACGGATAGCAACGGTCAAAGTCGCTCGTAATATCGGTTGTGCCGACCGTTACGTTTAAGCCGACCGCGTCGTCGGTGCGAATAAGCGCGTCGGGGTTAGACGAGCCGACTTTATCCACGCCGTAAATTTTTGCCTTTTCAAAGTTTAACATTGTTTAATTGCCTCCTTTAAGGGCGGTTATTTCCGCAAATATTTTTTTGAATACTTTGTCGATTTCGCCGCCGCGCGTGTAGCCGACGGCTTTTTCCGCTTCCGCCGCCTGCGCCGCGTAAATAACAGTTTTTGCCGCTTCCGCTTCGGTTGCGGTATCGGCTTTTGCGGCTGTGTCCGCGTGCGCGGCTTTTGCGATTTTATCGCCGCTATGTACAAGGTCGTCGGCGGGGTACGTTGCTTGCGGCTCGCCGTTAAGCGTAACCTTCGTGCCTTGCTTTTCCGCAATCTGCGTTTCAAGCGCGTCGACCTTGTCGCTTGCGGCTGTCGCTGTTTCATTTGCCGCGCCTGCGGTTTCGACCGCGTCCGCCGCCGTATCGTTTGCCGATTTGATTTGCGCGTCAAGTCCGTTTGCGGTTGCAAGCGCATTGTCAGCGTTTGTCTTTGCCGCATTTGCCGTCGATACGGCGTTATCGGACTTTGTGTTTGCGCCGTTTGCTGTGGTAACTGCCGCCGCCGCTTTGGTGCGTGCGTCGTTCGATGTATCGACCGCCGCATTTGCCGCCGTAACCGCATTTTGCGCCGTTTCAAGCGCGTTATCGACGATTGCCTTCATTGTGGCATAATCGCAAACGGGCTTTATCAAGCGCGTTAAATTGACGATTTGCGTCCCCAATATTTCAAAGGAATATATCGGCAATTCGTAAGCCGTATTTACGTTGTCCGCTTCCGCCGCGTAAACGTCGTTTTGTTCGAGTTCGCGTTTTAACGCTTCCCAAGACGTTTGCACTTTCGCAATGAGTGTTACGTTCAATTCGTCGGCGGGGTGGTATGTTTCGATACGGGCGACGACGTAACCCTTGAACGTGTCGAAAATCTGCGGGCGCAATATTTCGGGGGCGGTTATTTCCGCCATACGCGCACAAACCACAAACGCGCCCGTCCCGACTTGTATTTGATTGCCGCCGACGACGTTTGCGGCAAGTTCGTCGCCGTAATTCAAATAATAGCCGTGCGCGTTGTTTTGGTCGATAAAGCGCGATTTTACTTC
>CAJUSA010000035.1 GCA_910589015.1 uncultured Christensenellaceae bacterium | reverse complement strand
GTTCGGTTGCTGTCCGATAAGTAACAATTCTGGGTGAATGCGACGTATTCGAGTACAACAGCGTTTGGCAAAGAACAAGAAAGCGCCGGCAAGGCATAAAGCCGAAGATGATTATTTGCTTACTCTAAAACTTTTCTGTGGTAAATGCAATACCCATATGGTCGGCGAGAGCGGTATGGGAACTTCGAGAGTCTACCGTTACTACAAATGCGCCAACACAAAGAAAGTACATATCTGCGACAAAAAAGCCGTGCGGAAAGATTGGATAGAAGATTTGGTAGTTGAAAAGGCTATGAAAGTTCTGCACGACGATAAGTTGGTGGAATATCTTACCGAAAGAATTTACGTTTTACAGGGCGAAGAAAATCCGAGAATACCGCACTTGAAAGGACAGCTTGCAGACACCGAAAAGCGCATAGAAAATCTTATGAACGCTATCGAGCAAGGTATTATCACGGACACAACGAAGGACAGACTTGCACAGCTTGAAAGCAAAAAGAAAGAAATCGAAATCGCCATTTTGCAAGAGAAAATAAAAAAGCCCTTCCTTACGAAAGAACAAATACAGTTCGGCATAGAACGGTTTAGAAATCTTGATATTACCACGCTTGAAGGAAAACGTCGGCTCATAGACGGGTTTGTGAACTCAATTTACCTGTATGACGATAAGTTTACCATCACTTTTAACTTCAAAGACGGAACACAGACGGTATTCTTTTCCGAGATTGAAGCAACAAAAAATTCGGATATTAAATCACTTGGTGCACCAAAGACGATAAAGGTTGAACCTTTAATTCGTCAATAGCCTTGTCGTTATCGGCAAGGCTTATTTCTTTAATGTCCTTTTCGTTGCCGAAAGTCAGATATGTTATAATATGGTCGTCGTACACAAACACCTTGTAAACAAGATTATCAATGAGTGTTTTTTGATATTCCTTGTCGTTCGGGTCGCCCTTTATTAGCATTGCCACAAAGTCAATAATCTTTTCTTTGGTTATCTTTTGCCCGCGCTCTAACTCTATTTGAGCCTTGTGTGCGGTTAAATCTTTTATAAGTATTTCTATCTCTTGCATTTTGCGTTCTATATTTGCCCGCAGTAGGTCGTTACGCGCCAGTATAAAGGCGTTTGTAAGTCGTTCCGCCTCGTCTTGTGCGTGCCGTATTCGCGCCTCTATGCTCCGCATTCCGTTGTCGCCCGTGCGGTGTTCGTAATAGTTTATCGTGTCTTGCGCGGCAAGCTCGGCGTTTTCTCGACGGCTCAAAAAGTCGTAAACCGCGCTTGCAACCGTAAATTCAAGGTTGTTTTTGTTCTCGCTCGATTTACGGCAACCGCCTTTCCGCTTGCTGTGGCAAACGTAATAATAGTGCTTTGCTCCCGTGTGGCTCGTACCGCCGCCCGCCGTCATACTGTCGCCGCAGAAACCGCAAAAGGCTTTCCCCGTGAGTATGTATGGCTCAACCGCCGAATTTGCACCCGCTAAAATCTTGTTCTTTTCAAGCCGCTTTTGCACCGCCGCAAAGGTGGCTTTGTCTATGATAGCGGGGTATGTGTGGTCGCAAACTCTCGTTCCGTGCATACAGTCGCCCGTATATTTGCGGTTAGATAACCAGTTTTCAAACGTGCGGTAAGTAAACGGCTTGCCCTTGTAAAGTATATGCCGCTTGTTCAACTCGTCCGCGATTTCCTTTTTCGGCGTTCCGTTGGCGTATTCCGTGAAAATGAAACGGACGATTTCGGCTTTTTCTTCGTCTATGGCTACGCGGTGTATAATGCCCTTGTTGCCGCGCCTGTCGGTGTCAATAAGTTTGTACCCGTAAATGAGAGTGCCGCCGCAATAAGTGCCGTTTTTAACGCTTGTGTCAAGTCCGTCGTGTACGCGCTTGGAAAGGCGTTGCGAATACTTTTCGTCGTTCCACTCCAAAAACATTTCGTAGAACTCGCCGCCCTCGTCGTCGCTCACGGGTTCGGTTGCCGAAACAACCCGTATGCCGTACCGCTTTTTCAACTGCGCCTTATACATTATGCTGTCCACGCGGTTACGGGCGAAACGGTCAAACTTATAAACTATGATTTGCTCGAATGCGCCGCTGTCGGCGTCGGCTATCATTTTTTGAAAGTCGGGGCGGTGGTCGTTTGTTCCCGAGCGGGCTTTGTCTTTATACGCTTTTACAACGGTGTAGCCTTGACTTTCGGCGTACTCGGTGCAAATGCGTATTTGCCCCTCAATGCTTTGCTCGTTTTGCCCTTGCGACGAATAGCGGGCGTATATAACTGCGTTTTTGTTCATTGTCTGCTCCTTTGCGCTGTCTGTTGCGGACTGCGGCTTAAAAATTTTGTTGTTCGCTTTGGTGCTTACCGTCTTAA
>CAJUSA010000034.1 GCA_910589015.1 uncultured Christensenellaceae bacterium | reverse complement strand
CCATTGCAATCAACGCTGTTTTTTTACCTTTCATAATTTTCCTCCTTGATATAGAATCTCCGCAAGGGTGCGCCCTTGCGGAGAACGTCTGCCCCGTTATGCCGCTCCGCCGTCCGCTTCGGGAACGGTAATATTAAACGCGAAGCCCTTCGTGCCGTCCGTGCCGTTGCTGTCGAAGATAAATTTGAGCTGTGCCTCTTGATCTTTATACCCGTCGGGAAGCGTATAGGTCTTCATGAGCACGCCGTTGATATACAGCTTCACCGTGGCGCCGTCGCGTACGAGCTTATAGGTAAGCCCCTTGGCGATAAACTCGCTTTTGATTTCCTCTTCGGTGTAGCTGTTCGTTCCTGCCGCGAAATATCCTTCGGGGAAAGCCACCCACTCCCAGTTGAACATCATGCTGTTCCAGTTGGTCTGTTGCAAAATGTTATTGCCGTTGTCCTGAACCGCAAAGTCAACGCGGAAATTCTTGCCGTCGGCGAACACGAGCGCAACACTGTAACGCCTGCTGTTGTAATCGGGCACGTCGAAATGAGCTTCTACGGTAACGTTTGTGTACTTCTCTTTTGTTTCAAGATCGACGTTGCCGTTACCTGTTGCGGTGATCTTGCCGTCGCCCAGCGCCGTAAGATCGGCGGTATCGGGCGCGGAAGTGAAGATATTGTAAACAAGTACGATTGCCTCTGCAATACCGCTCTCTGTCACGGTGACCGTTTGCGACACATATTCGTCCGCCGTGAGCGTATAAGTTCCCGTCAGCACGTTATGAAGTGTGAGCTTGCCGTCTGCAATCGTATACTCGTATTTCGCCTTGGCGTTCGTAAGGGTTACTTTTGTGCCGTTTAAGACGATCTCTTCCGTTCCCTTCAAACCGGAAATTGCCGTGTCTATGTTTCCGTAAATCGCAACCTCGAATTCGGCGGCGATCTCTACATCGGCAGTTGCAGTGAAGGTATACGTTCCGACCATGCTCTCATCAAACGTAACCGAACCCGTCACGTCCTTACCGTCTATCGTGAACGATTTGAGAATATATCCCTCGGCGGGCGTAAGCGTGACTGTGACTGCATCGCCGTATTTGGGAGTTGTAGAAGAGAGTGCGACCGTGCCGTTAGCCGCCGTGCCGTTCGTAACCGAGACCGAAAGATTCGGCAGAGTTTCGGTAATTTTAAATTCCGCAACGGCATTTTCAACCATATTCCATGTAAAGAACCCGATTTGCACGTTCTTTCCGTCGTAGCCATTCGGCAAGTTATACGTTGCCACCCACTTTTCGTTTAAGAACGTATAAAGTTTACCGTCTTTCAGAACGCAGGTAAGATACAGCCCGTCTGCCTTGATTGCCGTAGTTTCGTCGTCGAGCAGCGTGTGAATCGGCGCCTCTCCCCATTGGTTCAAACCTGCGTCCGCGCCGAACAAGGTGTTACTCGCCGGACATCCTTCCCATGCGCTATTCGCATACTGAATGTTGCCGTTGGGCTGATCACCGTTGTGATAACGGACAATCACGTGCTTTCCGTCCTCGAATTTAAGCACAATACCCTGCGTGCGCATTCCGTTTGAGCTGTTGTTGTATTTGATGCGCAAACTTACGGCAACGTCCATGAAGCTGTCTTTTGTGAGAATGTTTAACGTACCATTACCCGTTAATTGAACAGCAGAATTTTCCGCATTTGCATTCGAAAAATCATGAACGTTCGTATCGTAATTTTCAAGGAACGTAAACCCGTCGTATTCCAGAGTGATTCCGTTCGGGATTCCGTTTTCGCCGATCACGACCGTTGCGGGTTTATAACCTTCACACTCCGCCGTATAGGTACCCTGTGCAACGCGATCTTTTGAAAATTTTCCGTCCGTTACGGTAATTTCCACGTCCATCAAGCCGCCCTGTCCTTTGAGCGTGACCGTTTTCCCTTCCAGGGAATTGCCCGTAACATCGTATTTCTTGCCCGTAACGGCAACGTCGGTGAGGTTCGCATACGCTATCTGTTTCACCGCAACCGTGAGGACGTTTGTCTTTTCGGTCAGAAGAAACGATACTTTGCCTTCCGCAAGCCGATCGAGCAAAGAAACCTCTCCGAGGCTGATCGTACCGATCATGAAATCGCCTTCCTCCGGAAGTTTCACGGAAAGCGTCACGAGATCGCCGCGCTGATACCCCTCGGTTTTGTCGAGAGACACTTCCACCCCTTGGGGAAGGGTTCCCGTTTCCAAAGTAAGAGAACTGTCGAATTCAACTTCGGGAAGCGTTTGCGAAATAGAGAAAGGAATGTTCACCCCGCCGTTCACATGTGCCGCCGCAAGCGCCACACGGCATTTTTGCGTTGCATATTCTTCGGGAAGGATCTGTTCGCCCATAAACTGCCCATTTACATACGCGCGAACAATGCCGCCGTTGCGAACGAGTTTGAGCCCGATGCCCGTTTCCTTGTATTGCGTTTCCGCCTCTGCACTGAACGGATTGAAATATTCTTCACCCGAACCGAAATCCCAATTATTATAAATAGGCGTTTCTTCCCAGTCGTTACCGCCGATCCACTGCGCTTTGAATTTACCGTCCGACATTTTTTCGATACGGATCATCACGGCTTTACCGTCCTCGAACACAAGGCGCAAACCCTGATTGCCTCTCTCCGCATCGTCTGCGCCCCACGTTACGCCCTCTTTATAGGTAACGCTCGCCGTTACGCTGCCGTAAGATTCCTTGGAATAGACGTAGAAGTCGCCCGTGCCTTCACCGATCGTAAAATAAGCATTTTCCGCATCGTTGACGTGCGATTTATCGATTTTGGAAGGAGTGCCGTAGTTTCCGCTCCAATCGCTGCCCGTATGCGAGCCGTGCGTGAACGCGTCGTACTGCAAAACGCAGTCGCCAAGCGCAACGTTTTGATCCTTGACCGCTTGCACATTGACATAAGTCGTCAGATATCCCGCCTTGGAAATGCTGCACTTATAGACCTTGCCGACCCGTGCGTTTGTAATCGTAAACACGCCCGTCTGCGTATCGTAGTCGATTTCGATGCCGTCGTCCTCGCCCGCATCGATCGTAACGCCCGCATAATCGGTTACGTTCTCGCCGAGCTTTATAAGCCTTACTGTGCCCGAAGCGGTGCCGTATGCGGGCTGTTCCGCACCGCACTCGCACTTACCGTCCCCGCCCCATGCGTGCGGCTCTTTCTCCGTCGTTTCGTTGTCTTCCACGCAGATCTGCCAGTGCCCCGTTTCGTCGTGCGCCCACTTCGTGTAGTCGTGTTTGTGTTCACCGCCGCAACCCGTTAAGATCCCCGCGCAAAGCCCGCACGAGAGCGTCATCACGGCAAGCGGCAACAAAAGTTTTTTCTTTTTCATTTTTTTCCTCCTTATCTTTTTTACAAAAATGCAATTTCAGCACTCTATCCGATTTCAATGTCGATTACGATATCCTGCGAGGGTTTCTCCACCGTAAAACGGTATTCGCCCTGCAACTCGCTCAATTTATCCATATAGTCGACGCCGTTTACCGTAATCGCCTTCACCCTTGCATTGTTAACCGTCTGCACGACGAACGTCGTATCCACGCCCGAAAGAACGTAGTCAAGCCCTGATTTTTCCTGCACCGTGCCCGTACCCGAGCCCGTTTGGTTGACGATGATCTTATGGCTGATAAGTCCGCTCTTACCGAAGCGGAAGAACGTGGAAGGATTCCACATGTTGAAGTTCGGCAGATATTCGC
>CAJUSA010000033.1 GCA_910589015.1 uncultured Christensenellaceae bacterium | reverse complement strand
TAACCGTCGTTGAGACGGGCATCAACTTCCTCATCAAAATGATCAACGGGCTAACGCAAGGGCTCAGTAAAGCGTGGACGTGGCTCGGCATTCCGGCGATCCCGGAGATCCCGCTCCTTTCGCTTCCACGACTTGCAACCGGCGGCTTTACCGACGGCGTAAGTATAGCGGGCGAGGAAGGCACCGAAGCCGTCATCTCGTTCGATCCTGCATACAGGAAGCGGAACATTGAAACGTGGGAAGCTGCGGGCAAACTACTCGGCGTGGTCGGCACCTTAGACGTGAGCGAAAGCGCGAAGGCGGCGACCGCCGCTTCCGTCGAACTTCTCGCCGCAGAAAACGCCAAAGCGGAATCGCCGCAACTGGCGCAAGCCGGACAGCTCATTGAAATGGACGGCTTCAGCCTCGGCGAACTTACCGAGACGACGATCATCTATTACGACTTCAGCGGCTTTACATGGTCGCCCACCGTCAACGGCGTAAAATCGGAAAAGAAAGAGGACGTCCTCGAAGCATTGAAAGAAAACGAGAGCGAGTTCTTCGACTGGCTCGAGAACTGGATCAGGACGAAGGAGGTCGGCAGATATGACCGCGTTACAGTCTATTAAATACACCACAAGGCAGGGCGACACGTTCGACGAGCTCGCCCTGCAGGTGTACGACAGCGAAAAAAAGGCGCACCTTTTAATCGAAGCAAACCCCGATTATGCCGACGTACTGACGTTTGACGCGGGCACCGTATTGACGATCCCCGTGAATGATGACATCGTTCTGCCCGAAACGCTTGCACCGTGGAGGCGCGGCTCATGAATTTGATATACGAAGGCGTCGATATTACGACGAAAGTCGCAATCAACCGTTGCGAAGCCGAAACTTATGCGGAAAACAAAGCCGACCAGCTTCTTCTGCGTTTCAGCGACGCGGCGACAAACTGGGACAAATGGCACCCCGTTTGCGGGGACACAATTCAACTAAACGACGGAGCGGCCCGCACCGGCAAAATGTTCATAACGAGCATAACGCCGGAGAACGGGCTGTTCTCCCTTCGTGCGACCGCTATGCCGCCGACGGGCGAGAATATCAACAGCCAATCGTGGGAAAACGTGCGGCTCTTTCAGCTCGTCAACGATATAGCAAAAAAGCACGGGCTCGCGGTTAAGATATACGGCGTAACCGATCAACTCTATCCGTACATACAGCAAACGCGGATGACGGACTTCGTATTCCTGAACCGTCTGCTCCAAATGGAAGGCTGCGCTATGTTATTTTACGACGGCGCGCTTGTGATATACGACGAACTGCAACGCGATCGAAGTCTGGCGTCGGCAACGGTTAAAATCGGCGTCGACGGGCGATTCGGTTACACCGACAATTCCTCGCAGTCTTACGGCTCTATCGAACTTGTGAGCGGCAGTTTCCGCGGTACGTTTACCGATTCGGCAGCTCCCGCCGCGCGTGTTCTGAAGCCCGCAACGCCCGTTGAATGTATGAGCGACGCGGAAGCCCAGCGTTTTGCGCGCGGGATCCTGCGGCAAGCGAACAAGAACGCTTACACGGGACACTTCCGGCGTAAATTCACAGCGGAATATGCGGCGGGTAGCGTTCTCAACCTGCAAACGGAAAAAGCACCGAGCTGGAACGGCAAGATCTTCATTACTCGGACGCGCAACAATTTTATCACGGGCGAAAGCAAGATATTTTTCAGGCGAACGCTGGAGGTGTATTGATGGCGGAATTGCAAAAAGGCTATATCAGCACAATCGAAGGCAACACGGCGCGCGTTGTGCCCGATCAAGTTGACGGTTCCGTAACGAAGCCGCTGACGATTCACGCATCGCTTCGCGGCGACGCCGGCAATCTTAAAAAAGGAACGGCTGTCGTGTTCGTTGTGTTTTCCGATCGGTCGGGACTTATACTGAGCCGTGCGGACGGCGAGATCTTCGCGCCCGATTCTTAAAAGGAGGCAACTCATGGCAGTAACTGCAACATTCAGAACAACCGCGGGAACCAAGACGTGGGAAGTCTCCCCGCGCAAGGTTCTCGATATTGACGGGCTGAGCACGGGCTTCGAGCTCGAAGCCGACAACAACAGCGCCGTCGAAGGATCCCCGCTCACAAACGAGCGCGGGCTCAAAAAGAAGCAAATCAGCTTTTCGTCCAACTTCCACGCCGCTCTCGGCTTTGACGTTCGGGCGGAATTTGACAGCTGGGAAACATGGGTGGGACTTGCCGGCATTCTCCGCTTCGGCGGCGAACGCTTCGGCGCGAATAGCTGGCTCCTTACCGGCGCGAAAGCTACAAATATTCAGACCGATCCGAGCGGGCGCTGGCGCAGTTTCAAGATGGCGTTCACTTTTGAAGAAAGCGACGACACCACCGTCGACGACATCGAAGAAGCGGAAGCGGCAATCGAAGCGGCAAAGTCGGCGGTCGGCGTTCAACCGCCCGCGGCGTTTGTAACCGCCAAGAAAGCGCCGAACCCGTTCCTTGCTAAGTTATTGAAAAAGACGACGGGCAGCGAGCTCATCATCGCGCTGGGCGACGTCGTTCGCTTCACAGGCGGCGCGCAATACACAACGAGCACCGGCTCGACGGTTATCAAGAACTCGGCGGCGGGGCTTGCAAAAGTAACCAAATTTGCAAAAAGCGCCCCGCACCCTTATTTTCTCGTCAGCGTCGACGGCTCGACGGATGTCGCGGGCTGGGTAAGCGCATCGCAGGTTACGGTATAAGGAGGCTATTATGTTAAGCAAAGGCAATTCAGATATAGCCGTCTGCGTGAATAATCTGCTCAAAACTTCGCGCGGCGAGGTTCCCTACGAGCGACTGAAAGGCGTCAACTTTTCATTACTCGACGGGCCCGCGTCGACTGCAGGGCAGGAAATGATCGAGGACATAGAATGGATGCTCTCGATTTACGAACCCCGCGCAAAGGTTGACGGCGTTCAGCTCATTCCTGACGACGCGCAGAACGGTCGCTTCACGATAAAGGCAAATATATCAACGCAGGGGGCAACAGACCTATGAACGAATTTATCACAACGGACGCGGAACTGATCCGCGACGAAATAATCACGGAACTCGAATCATCCGTCGGCGGGCCGCTTTACCCGGGCGACGAGCGCAGGATGTTCGCCGAAGCTCTTGTCGCGGTGTTCGTCTCTATGTACAATTCCCTGAACGACGCGGCGCGGCAGAAAATGCTCCGATATGCGCGGGGATCCGTACTCGATGCACTCGGCGAGCGCGTCGGTGTTGCAAGGATCGCACCGACGTCGGCAACGACAACGCTGCGATTCTCTTTATCGGAACCCGTCGGGGAAAACGTATTGATCCCGCAGGGAACCAGAGCCACAAGCGACAGCACCCACTATTTTGAAACGACAGCCGCGGCGGTTATCGAAGTCGGCGAGACGTTTATCGACGTGGACGCGAAAAGCGTCGACGGCGGTGCGGCATATAACGGGATCCCGATCGGAGGGATCAATTCTCTCGTTGATCCCGTTGTGTACGTCGACCGCGTGAGCAATACGACGGAAACGTCGGGCGGTGGCGACGAAGAAACCGACGACAGCTATCGGGAACGAATCAAAGCCGCACCTTCCAAACTCTCGACCGCGGGCCCGATAAACGGCTATAAATACTGGGCAATGAGCGCGGACTCGAAGATCGTCGACGTTACGGTCAAATCGGAGCAGGAGACAATCACGCGCGACTTGCCCGTGTGCGGCGGGAAAGCGTTCAAGGGCGGCGACACGCTTCTCTTCGATACATTGACCGTCTACAAGGCAAACGGCGCCACAGCGGCTAAAAACGGCGATTATACGGCGGAATATACCGACGGGCTTCTCACTATTACGCTAACGAGCGGTGGCGCGCTTTCCGGCGCGTCCAGCGTTAAAATATCGATCGACACAACAAACGCGGGCGTCGTCAGAATCGTGCCTATGTGTGCGGACGGAGAGATCCCCGACGACACCGTTCTCGAGAAAGTCTTTGCTGCCGTCAACGCTTCGGAAGTTCGTCCGCTGACGGACAGGGTAAAAGTCGAAGCTCCGACGGTTGAAGAATATGACGTCGTCCTGACTTACTACACGACCGCAGCAGAAGAAAGCGACTGCATCCTTACGGTAGAAGGCGCGGGCGGCGCGATTGATCAGTTCAACAAATGGCAAAGCGCGGAGCTCGGGCGCGATATAAACCCCGACAAGCTCCGTGCGTTGATTCTCGCACCGTCCGGCGACGGCGCCGTCGGTGCTTCCCGCGTTGTTATTACGAGCCCCACCTTTAAGGAACTGAACGACACGACGATCGCCAAATTCAGCGGAACAAAAACGATCAAACACGAGGTGGTCAAATGATTAAGCTCGACGATGTGGACGTTCTCAAACTCGTTCCCGAATTTATGCGGAACGACGCGGCGGTTCAAGGGCTCGCTGCTGCCGTCAATTCGCTCATCAAAGCGCCGGGCGCCAGAATTAAAACCGCCCGCGTCTGGGATCAAATCGACCGACTAACGGATGCCCAGCTCGA
>CAJUSA010000032.1 GCA_910589015.1 uncultured Christensenellaceae bacterium | reverse complement strand
TATAAAACATATCTATATCTCACTAGGCTACGAGTAGCCTAGTTCGTCCACAAAACGCTATGCCTAAATCTTTATTATTTGCGTCTTATTAAATTCTCTATGGGAATTACGGTAATGCGTTCGGCTCTTTTTTTCTGTTATTTTTCCGCGCAGTGGAAAATCAATCCGATCGTTCCCGGTCCGCAATGCGATCCGATTACGGGTCCCACGGGCTACACAACGACGTCGAGATCGCCGAACTGCTCTTTGATCGCGGCGGCGAAATCTTCCGCCGCTTTATCGGTATCCGCCTGCAAAATGAAAACCTTGTATCGATCCAGCTCGCTGCCCTTTTCCGCCATAATCGCACGCAGTTTGGAAAGCGCGTTCTTAAACCCCTTCACCTTGGCAAAGTTGATGATCTTCCCTTCTTCGTCGAAACACAGCATGGGTTTGATGCCGAGCAGGTTCCCCACCACTTTGGAAACGCCCGAAACCCTTCCCCCGCGGTGCAGATAGGTCAGATCTTCCACCACGAAATAGGTCGCAACGTGTTCGATAAGGTCGTCAAGATAAGCGTCGAGCTCGTCCATCGTCGCGCCCTTGTTGTATTCGAGCGCGCCGTAGTAGACGATCATACCCGCCCCGAGCGATATGGTCTTGCTGTCTTTATAACGGATCTCACGGTCGGGATATTTTTCCTTCAACTGCGCGATCGCGCTCTTCATTGCCCCGAACGTACCGCTCATCTTGTGCGAAAAGGTGATATAATAAATATCGTCGCCCGCCGCAAGCACCGGCTCGAAATATTCCAGATAGTCATATTCGTTCAACGCCTGCGTTTTGGCCTCGGCGCCCTTGCGCATCTTATCGAAAAAGCCCTTGAAATCGGTATTCTCGCCCATGTCGTAGTAGTGCATTTCGCCGTCGATCGTATAGGGCATACGAATGACGTTTAACCCGAGCTCTTTGACGGTTTCGTGCCAGAGCTCGCAGTTGGAATCGCAAAATAAACGGTACATAAATTTACTCCTTGTTTTTTAGTTTTTATCGACAAGCGCAAACGAGAACTCGCCGCTCAGGCAGAGCTTATCGCCCACGCGCCCTTCCGCCTTGATAAAATGAAACGCGCCCAACGAACGGATATGACTGCATGTGAACGAAACGGTATCGCCCGCCGACACGCTCTGTTTGAATTTTACATTATTCATACCCGCATAGAGCGTGGTTTTTCCGCGCACCTTTTCCGCCATGAGCAGACAGGACGACTGCGCCGCCATTTCGCACAGGATCACGCCGGGCACAACGGGATAATCCGGAAAATGCCCTTGCAGAAAAAATTCGTCGCCGCGTACCGTGTATACGCCCGTCGCCGTTCCGTCGTCGTTCTTATGCGCCTCGTCCACAAGCAGCATCGGTTCCCGATGCGGCAATACTTCTTTTATTTCCTCTCTCGTCATTTCCTCACCAGACTCGCCGCGTTGCACAGCGTTTCTTCGGCTTGCCGCATGATTTCAAGCAGAATTTCTCTGCACGGCTGTTCTTTTTTGACCAACCCCGCGGCTTGTCCGCATAAGAACGAACCGCGTTCCCAGTCGCCCTCGCGCGCCGCAAGATACAAAGCGCCCGTACCGAGCGCATTCAGCTCGTCGTCGGAAACCGCCGTATCCTTTTCCATTTCGGCATAACGCTTCGTAAACGGGCTTTTCAGCGCCCGCACGGGATGCCCGAGCCGCCTGCCGCCCACCGTCGTTCCCGTATCGTTGGCTTTGAGAACCTTCTGTTTATACGTTTCGTGTATCGTGCATTCTTCGGCAACTAAAAAGCGCGTACCGATCTGCACGCCCTCGGCGCCGAGCATAAACGCCGCCGCAACACCGCGCCCGTCGGCGATTCCGCCCGCCGCGATCACGGGGATCCTGACCGCATCGACAATCTGCGGCACGAGCGGCATGGTATTTGCCTCGCCGATATGCCCGCCCGATTCGCCTCCTTCCGCCACAACCGCGCAGGCGCCGCGCTTTTCGACCATCTGCGCAAGCGCAACCGAAGCAACGACGGGTATTACTTTGATTCCCGCCTCCGTCCATTTCTTCATATAGACGAGCGGATTACCCGCGCCCGTCGTGAGAACGGGCACCCCCTCTTCGATCACGACGTCGGAAACCTCGACGGCATACGGACTCATCAGCATGACGTTCACGCCGAAGGGTTTCTTCGTCATCGTTTTGAGCTTACGGATCTCGGCGCGCAACTGTTCGCCGTTCATGTTCATGCCGGCGATAATGCCGAGCCCGCCCGCTTCCGAAACGGCTGCCGCAAGATGTGCGTCGGCAACCCACGCCATTCCGCCCTGAAATACGGGATATTCGATTCCGAGCAAATCGCAAACCGCACTTTTAATCATAAGCAAAACCCTTTTTTCTTTATGAAAATTATAGACGATTTGTATATTTTTGTCAATGAAAAAACAATAAAATTTTCAGAAACGAACATACTGTTTGTATGTGCGGCAGATTTCATTTGGGATTGGATCAGGAAACAAAGAAGATACTTCGTTATATTCCCGCGGAACAGCAAATTCAGCTTCGGTTCGGGGATATCTACCCCGCGCGCTTTGCCCCCATTCTCACGGCAGAAGATTCGCTTGCCGCGCGCTGGGGCTTCGAGCGGTTCGACAAGAAAGGCGTGCTCATCAACGCCCGCGCCGAAACGGTTACGCAAAGGCAGACCTTCCGCAAGAGCTTTTTCGAACGAAGGTGCCTGATTCCCGCAAGCGGATTCTACGAATGGGACGAAGAGAAAAACAAATTTTATTTTGCACGCAAAGACGGCAATCTTTTATACTTATGCGGATTTTACCGTATCGAGGACGGGGAACCGCGTTTTATGATCCTCACCAAAAACGCCACCCCGCCCGTTGCGCAACACCATAACCGCATTCCCGTGATCGCCGAAGATTCCGTCAAGCACAAATTTCTCACCGATATGTATTTTGCTTCCGAGTACCTTGAAAAAGAAAACCAAGTAACCCTGCAAACGGTATAAACAAACGATGGGCTAACGCTCGTCGTTATCTTCTTAAAGTACAGTCGGGTTGTAAATTTTACAATGTTTCGATGAATGAATTTACGATTGCAAACAGTTTTTCGTATCCCGCGTCGTTCGGGTGCAATCCGTCCGGCATAAACTTTTCGCGTTCCTCTGCCGTAACAGGTAACATACCCGACACTTTCCATAAATCCAATACGGGGAACGAAAAGTATTCCGCATTTTTTCGTACGGTTTCAACGTAATCGGCAAGCGTCCACATGCCGTCCGCACGCTTCGTCGGCGTTGTTTCCCCCGAACGATGCAACGGCGTAAAGAACACGATCTTCGCGTTAGAATAGCGTTGCAACAGTTTTTCGGACAGCGTATACAGTGCACCGTAAAATGTTTCGGGCGTTTTATCCCCCCACGTTCCCATAGGCGCGTCGCCGTGTCCGAAGTCGTTCGTACCGCCGAATACGCAAATTAAATCGGCTTTATCCGCCATTTGTTCCACGCGCGTGTAAAACGGAAATTCGTATTTTAATTCCATCGGCACTTTCTGATCGGCAATTCTCGTTCCGCCGATGCCGTAGTTATGTACTCTCGTAGCGGGGTGCGCCGCCGCAAATAACGAAACAAAACATTTTTCGGTTGCACTTGCCCCGCATCCTTCCGTGATACTGTCGCCCAAAAAGCAAACGGTCTTTCCTTGTACATTCATTGCTCTATCCCCTGCAAAAATTCTTTTATGTGTCCGTTGGCGATTTTTACTTGCCTGCGGTTAAAGCCGTGTTTTGCGCCGTCTATAATCGCCAAGCGCGATTTTTCATTGACCGCCGTTTCCTTCGCTCTTTTTGCGTAGGCTACATCGACAATTCCGTCCTGACTACCGTGGATTATGAGTATGGGCGCGGTTATGTTCCCGAGTATTTCATACATATCCAACCCGATTGCCGATTTGGGATATTCGGGTGAAAACCGAAACGGTTTGCATTTTAACGTACCGTCGATATTGTCGGGATCAAAGTGCATAAACAACATTTTCCCTTTGCGCGCATCGTCGGGAATACACAGCGCAGGATACAACAAGATCAGCCTATCTATTTTATGCTCGGCGGCAACCATGCAGGAAACAACACCGCCTTGACTTTCGCCGAATAAAATCAGTTTATCGCTGTCAACGTAGTTCAGTCCTTTCACATAGTCCATAACGCAGAGCAAATCCTGCTTCTCGGTATTCAGCGACATATCGCAAAACTTCCCATCGCTCTTGCTCATCAAGCCACCGCCGCAAAAGTCGTAGGTAAAAACCACGTACCCCCTGTTCGCCAAATATTCGGCATACGGTTTCAAACGTTTTTGATTCGCCAAAAATCCGTGGCTTATGATCACGGGGATTCCGTTGTTTTCTTCCTTGCGGTACTCATACCCGCCTATCTTAAACTTCCCGTTCAAGCACGCGAAAAATTTTCGTTTCATTCGTCTGTATCCTTATGCGCTTGCGCTTCCGTCAACTTCTTTTCCATAGCAAGATTAACTTGTTCCCCGCACTTCGAGCAAATGAAAGGCCCACCCGTTTCTTCCAAGCCAAGATTTTTTTGTTCCGCTCCGCATAGAGGGCAATCAACCGTGTATAGCATTTTCTTCTCTCTTCTTTTTTTCGCCTATTATATCACTTCCGAATTATAATGTAAATCATTTCTTTCTATACAAAAATACCCTTCCGTTCCATTCCTTAAAAAACCGTAATAGTTCAACTCCCGTTTTTTTGTAAAACACGCAATTGCGTCCCGCAAAACGAAAGATACCTTCCGCATCCTATATTTCCTATATCTTGTGGTCGCATAAATAAAAAAGCCATCGAAACCACAACATTTCGATGACTTTTTTATAGCTTCCTTTTCGGGTACTAAATATGGTGCACCGACTTACCGCAAAAACGAACACAGTAATATACAAGGTAAATCGGCGGGAATTGTATTGCGCGGTGGAATTGCCGCTGTCGGACTATAAACTGTATGGCAAGCAGTTAGTGGCGCGGTGATTGCTCACGATTTGCCCATTCGGTTGCAAGAGCTGTCATAGCGTCTTTATAGATGCGCTTTGACAGCCTTTTATTGTACAAATTTCTTTAAATATATTGCTTTTTTAGATTAGCCAACTTTGTCGTGATTTATCTTTTAATGTAAAAGAAGTTCCCCAAAGTGGGGAACTTCCAGTTTTTAATTTTCCAATTCTAACGGAACAGCGGTTATTTTACCTTTATCAATTTCAACAATTATTCGCTTATGGCAACTTTCGCATT
>CAJUSA010000031.1 GCA_910589015.1 uncultured Christensenellaceae bacterium | reverse complement strand
CTTTTATAAGCACAAAACCATTTTGCGCAAGCGCATATTTTTTCGATTATGCCGCCGCGTGCGCAAGGTCAAAAAGACGGGTTACATCACGGTGCGGCAAGCAATGAGTCTATTATCGCTCGTCGGGTGGTTATCGCACATAAACGCTTGCGGGTTTTATAAAAAGCACATTTACCCGTATGCGCCGAAAAACAAACTCAAACGCATTGTAAGCAACTACACCAAAAGGCAAAATAAAAAACGGAGGTAATATTCATTATGGCAAACAAGCAGGAAGCAAAAAGCGGGGCGGCGGTTTTTAGCGTTGAAAAATGGCTCGAAACCGCGAACGCAGACAAGGCGAAGGGCATACTCACGCAACGCGAAATCGACGACGCGCGGGAAATATGGGTAAACGCCCTCGACGGCAAGACAAAGGACGAAATCGCCGCAAGCGGGCAAACGTCGTTACGCGACGAGTGGTTTATCGAGGTGTAACGTGAACATCGCGGCAACCATTTTAACGGCGTTCATAAGTACCACCGTCGGGGTCGTCGTAACGGCGGTTATCGCGCATTTTAAGTCGGGCAAACAGCGGCACAAAGCCCTCGAAAACGGCACGCAATGTCTTTTACGCGCCGAAATCATACGGCAAAATGAAAAGTGGGTCGAGCGCGGCTATTGCCCCGTTTACGCGAAGGACGCGGTGCGGCGCGAATATGAAGCATATCACGCGCTCGGCGGCAACGGCGTTATAACGGAACTTTACAACGACATTATGGCGTTGCCCGAAACACCACCGAAGCAAGCAAAGCAAAATAAAAAATCGGAGGACGATTAACTATGAATTGGCAACAAATTTTAATCAACATCGCAATTACGGTCGCCGCCGCGTTGCTTACCGCGCTCGGCTCTTGGGTATTGGTTAAGGTCAAAACGCTTGTATCGACCAAAATCAAAAATCAAAAGGCGCAAGCTCTTTTATCGGGCATTGTGGACGTTATCGCGTCGGTCGTCAAGGCGACGTATCAAACCTATGTACAAGCAATCAAAGGTACGGAAGCGTGGACGCAGGAAGCGCAAAAACACGCCTTGCAACAGGCGGCGGAAGCGGCGCAAGCGCAGTTATCGACCGAAGCAAAAGACTACATACAAGCGAACTTCGGCGACGTGGGCGCGTGGGTACAAAACCAAATCGAAGCGACGCTCTACGACTTGAAAAACAAGAAGGTGTAATTATGGACGTTGTAATTGTATGCGGTGCGCCCGCAAGCGGCAAAACACGTTACGTCAAAGAAAATATGCAACTCGGCGACTTCGTTGTTGACCTTGACGCGATACGGGCGGCGGTAAGTTTTTACGACGGCAAAATGCCGTTAAACAATTTGACCGCTACAATATTCGATATACGCGATTATATTTATGCCTTGATAGAACAAAGCGCAATCGACGCGCCCCGTTGTTGGGTTATCGCGGGTTTACCGAAAAAGGCAGACCGCGACCGACTTGCCGCCCGCCTAAAAGCAAAGGTCGTATTTTTGAATACTACGGAGGACGAGTGCGTGCGGCGGGCAATCGCGGACGATACGCGCACCGACAAAAATTTTCAAATCAAAATAATTACGGAGTATTTTACGACGTATTACAAAGACGCAAAAATCACGCCGCGCGAAAGCCGCGACAAAACGATTGCACGCTATACGGCGGCACTATACAAAACGATTAACGACTAAAAAAGCGGGACGCATATTTGCGCCCCGCTTTTACTATGCTTGCGATAAAATCATTATATCGACTCCGTAATTCTTACCACCGCCCCCGCCGTATATAGACGTTATAACGCCGTTGAATTTGCAACCCACTTTATATTTTTTTAACAGTTTTTCGCCGTTGTCGCTCGGTATCACACCACAAGAAGCGTCAAGCGCGACATTAAACACTTCGACGGTATTCGGGTATTCGTCGTTCGGGTTATGCTTTATCAATACGCTATCCCCTACGACCGACGCGGCGAGCGTATCTTGCCGCCCGTTAAACGTAACACCGTTTAATTTTGTTATAAGCGGCAATTTGCTATCTTTTATGAACGGCAAGTCAATGTTTACCGATATATCGTATTTGCCGTCGTTATTTTCGATTGACGCAATCGAACAAGGATAGTCGCGCCCGCCGTAAATTGCCCGCAAATATTTACCGTATGGGAATAAACCTATTTTTACGTCGCCGATATAACAATTTGCGTCGATTATAGGATAGCCGCCGCTTGACCGCATAACCGCGTCGCCCTCATACTTTATAACAACCGCGTCGCCGACCTTTACATCAATACCCGCGACACGGCGGTCAAATGGCGTAATTCTAACCGTTGTCGGGTATGTATTAAGCGGCGCGGGCTTGCGCTTTTCGGGGGCGCGTATCGCCGCGTCGGACATTATAACAACTGAAGGTTGCCGTACATCGGCGGCGGGCGGCGTATCTTTTTGCCGTTCGGACGCGGCGGCGGGTTGCGCGTCCCGCTCCGCTTGCTTTTCACGCTTGCGGGCAAGCGCGGCAAACACCGTAAACACCACGCCGACGGCAAGCAAAAGCAAAAATACAATCGCTTGCCACGTTTGCAAATTCTCGGCGTTTTCGCCGATGTCGCCGCCGATAATGCCGCAGAATATGAACACGGGCAACCACGCAACGACGGCAATTATAACCCGTACCGACCGTTTAAGTTTGTAAAACCACATCATAATTAAAAGCCTCCTTCGCTTTTTATTTGTTTTTCAATTTGATATGCAAAGTTTAATAATTCGGTTTTGCGCCGCATATCGAACGCCCCCGCCACTTTTAGCAATTCGCGCTCGTATTCCGTAAGCACCGCCCCCGCCGCGTCGCCCGCTATGGCGGTATTATTCGAGTTATTGTTGCCGATTATTTGTTGAACGGGTGCGCCGCGCGGCTCGCGCCCCGTAATAAGATAGTCAAGCGACACGCCGAAATATTCGGCAAGCGTTACGCAATGCTCGACCGTCGGCGTGTACTTGCCTTTTTTCCACTCCGACACGGTCGTCGGGCGCACGTTTAGCAATCGGGCAATATCCGTTTGCGTCTTGCCTTTTTTGTTTAATAGGTCGAATATTCGGTCGGTTAGCGTCATAGAAAAAAGACTCCTTGCGCGTTTTATTTTTTCTTACAACGCAACAAGAAGCCTTGACAATCTCGGTCAACCGATATATAATATATGCAAGGTTGTCGCAAAACCGATAAAAAGGTTTTTGCGATATTCCGTTAGCCGTGCCGTGTTTGGCGGCTCTTGCGCGTGTATAAAGTTTGTCGCAAAATTATTATACAACTTCCGCAGGGGTTTGTCAATGCGACACGGCTATAAAATTATGTGTTGACCGTTATCGGCGCACCGAAAAACGCCCCCACATCGGGAGCGTTTTTTGCTGAAAAAAAGTAAAATTTTTTTGAAAAAGTGCGTTAAAAGTGTTGACATATCACGTTGAACGTGATATAATATAATCAAGAAAAGCAAAGGAGGTGAGAAACGTGGACGCAATAAAAAAAGCCTTGCAAGACTTGGCAAATGCGATTGATAACCAAACAGCGGTCGAAAGCGTAAAGGTTACAATCACGTTGAAGAAGCCGAAGCCCGACAAGGCAACCACCACCGCCGACAAGTAGTCGGCATAGGCAGAGCGGGCGGGAAACCGCCCCTCGTAAGTCCTATTGTAGCACATCGGCGCAGGGTTTGTCAACCCGTTATAATGAACTATGGAGGCAAAAATGGCAAAAAAGCGTTGGTTTGATAAATTTGTCGGTTGCGCGTTTTATCTTTTTGACGATATGACGGGCGGAAATGCGGGCGAGTATGTGTTTTGCGGGACGTGCGAACACTCCGACCACGACAACGGGCGCGACCCGTTGCAATACGAATTTTGCGCCGACGGCAAGCCGCAAATTTTATTATCCTACAAAGAAGAGCGTCAAGTTATGGGCGCAATGATTGACCGTATCACATACGGCAAAAAAAATTAAACGGAGGTATATTATGGCTATCGAAAAAAACGGCAAAATCTACTCGGTACGCGAAAATAAGGCGTCTTGGACGGTATCGCTCGCCGCCGACCGCGTTACCATATCGGCGAATGTATCAAAAGTCGATTGCCCCACTTTTGAAAGTTTGAAGGCGTTTGTCGCCGAAAACGACATTTTTTAAGGAGGTGCGGATATGGCACGAAGCGAAGCACAAAAAGCCGCCGACGGACGTTACCGCGAAAAAACGCAAGGCAAATACAAGCACTTTGTCGTCAACTTAAAATGCGACGAGTGCGACCGTATCGAAGCCGCAATATCGGCGGCGGGTTTATCGAAAGCCGAATTTTTGCGGCGGGCGGTTGAACAATTAGAAAAAAAGCAATAAAACAAACAAGCGGGCGACACATCACGGTCGCCCGCTTTTACTTCACGGAGGAATTATGAAAGGTATCAAGTTCACGGCACGCGAAAAACAAAAAGCCCTCGAATTATGGGGCAAATGCGGCGACTACTTTTACGCCGCGAAAAAATCAAAATGCACGGTGCAAAGCCTTTACCGTTGGCGGCGGCAATACGACGGCACGCTTGCAAGCCTTGAAAACAAGTCGAGCCGCCCGCATACCCCGCACCCGAACGCGCACACGGAAGCGGAAGCGGCGCACATCGCCGCCGTTTTCGCTGAACGCCCCGACATAAGTTACGCGGAAGCGTTGGGCGTACTGCGCACGCAATACGGTTACTCGCGCACATACGGCGGTTTTTATCGGTATTTAATGAAGCACAAACTCCGCCCCGCCCGCGAATACGACGGCTATATCCCGCAACCGTATGACACGCCGCAAATGCTCGGCGTAAAAATGCAAATGGACGTAAAATACGTCCCGCGCGAATGTTACAAAGGCGTTGTACCGACCGACGAAAAACGGACGCGATTTTTTCAATATACAATGATTGACGAAGCGACGCGCGAGCGGTTTATTTACCCTTATACGGAGCAATCGGCAAGGGCGACGCGCGACTTTATAAAGCGTGCAATCGTCTTTTTTGGGTATATCCCCGATTGTATTCAAACGGACAACGGCGGCGAGTTTACAAACCCGCGCGGGGCGGGTTGCAAAAAGGTACATATCGCCGACGAAATAATGAACAAATTAAAAATCAAACATCAACTTATACGGGCATACACGCCCCGACATAACGGAAAAGTCGAACGGTCGCACCGCACCGACAGCGAAAATTTTTACCGTTTTTTGACGTTTACAACATACGAAGAATTGCGCGAAAAAATGCGCGATTGGTGCAATCGGTACAATAATTGCCCGCACTCCGCGCTCCGCGATAAAAACGGGCGGCGGGCTTGGCAGACTCCGCTCGAAAAACGTGCCGAATTGTTGGACGAATTGAAAAACGCGGCGGTGGACGTTTATCACGTTAGATTATTAAAACCGAAAGCGGCGTAAACGCTTAACAGACAGCAAAAAGCGGCAACATCGGGCGAACGCAACCGCGCCCGAACGGGCGGCGGTGCTTTTGTGCGCCCTTTTTTCGATATTCGGCGGAAAAATCGCCGCAAATGCGGCTCTCTCGCTCGCCGTTCGCTTGACTTTTTGCCCGTTTTTTGATATTTTTAAGAAAAACACTAAAAAACACTAAAAACCTATTAAAAAACGCTTGACAAAATAACA
>CAJUSA010000030.1 GCA_910589015.1 uncultured Christensenellaceae bacterium | reverse complement strand
GTCTTTTTCTTGATCGCCGCCTTGAGTTTATCAAATAAGCCGCTTACAAGGTCGCCCGCGGGCGTTGCCTTAATAATTGCGTAAATGGCTTGATCAAGCGTAAAAATAGCAAGTCCGACCGCGAAGAAGTATTCCGCGGAGAACTGCCCCGATGCCGCCAGATAGATCGCCGACGCGATCAGCGAGAAGCCGATCGTGATCGTGAGATATAAGAAGTGGCGCCATTTTTCGGCGAGCTTCCTGAACACATTCCCGTATTTGAGGATGCAGAGTAAAACGACGCCGCCCAGAGCGATGAGCCCGAGCGGCAAGCCGTAGGTTTTGATGAAGTTGATGATCAATTCGTCCATGTGATTGTCTCCTTATTTTTTGCTTTTCTTCCGAGCAACAGGCGGATCGGCATAGATAGCCTGAACGCCCTGCTCCGTCAGGAAGTCCTTCAACTCGTGCTTTACGCGCTGGGCATAATCGAGCGCGGCGTGCATATCGCCGTTACAATGCGCGTCTGGAATGCGCTGAACGGCGCGGGCTGTCGCTTCCCCGAGCGCGATAGATGCGCCGATGGCGCGGATCGTGTTGAGTTCGTTTTTTTCGCGGGCTTCTTCGCGCTGGGCTTCGCGTTCTTCGCGGCGTGCTGCTTCTGCAGCCGCCTCCGCGTCGCGCTTTTCGATCTTGCGTTGTAGTCTCCAAAAGAACAGGCCGACAAGCCCGCCCGTGAATGCTGACGGCAGTCCGATTGCGAGAGCGAACTGCCAGACTGTTAGCGTCATGTGTTTACTTCTCCTTTTTTGAGTATTTGAACTGCGGGCGGCAATTCGGTTCCGAGCGTTGCGTTATAGGTCGTTTGAGCGGCAGCGATCCGCTCGTAAAGATCCACGTCGTCGCGCTCGTTAAGCCTGATTGCCATGTCCCTGATAATTGCGTTCTGGAGATCCACCAGAGCGCAGAGCTTTGCGATGAGTTCCGTATTCATTGAGCCTCCGATTTATTCAACCGTAAACGGCTCGCCGATGAACGTCTCGTATTGCTCGGCGGTAAGTATGCCAGCGGCAACGTCGTCGCGGGCGATCGTCTTAACGTCGGGCTTCAGTTCGGCGGGTATGCTCGCAAAAGTGCGGGCGCCGCGCTGAATGCTGCGCCAGTAACTGTAGGCGATAGTTTTGACTGCCATCTTTTAACCTCCTATAATTTGTTCGTAGATCTCGATCAGGGCTTCGTCCTGCTGCGCTAAACGCTCATAAAGGGCGATCGCCGTCTCATCCGATTGCGCGAGTTCTTCGGCTTGCTGTGCGGTTTTCACGCGCAGCTCCGCGACTTCCCCGCCGCCGTCCGTTTCGACAATGAGAACCGTCTCGGCGCCGTCGATAGCGTTCTGCCCTGCCAGATTGTAGGGGGAGCCTTTGAAAGCTATGCCGACGGCTTCGTCTTTCGTCGATTCGATAAAAGAGCCTTCGGAACTCACTTTAATAAAACGGACGGAGTCGGTCATTCCGAGCTCCGTCCCGCCGGTCGTAATGATTTTGAACATCATGCACCTCCTTCGATGACTTTGAGAATATATTGCAACGTCGCAATGTCCGCATTAAAAAATGCGTGATTCCATAACCAGTGGTCGGGATGCTCACGCATTTTGTAAGGCTTCAATTTTTCGTCGTCCCAGATTCGGTTCCACGCTTCGAGGCGTTTCGCTTCGTCTTTCGGATTGGGTTTCGGTCGGAGTCGGCTCTGGATCTCCTGTGTAAGTCGCCCGCGCTCGATTCCGTGCCCGTCGTCGTTTCGCGCCAAGTATTGGTGGGCGTTTTCGCTCATTACGAAAAAGAGCGGTTTGCCGTCTTTTTCGAGGATCTCGCCGTTCAGGGTGCAGAGCGTTCCGAACGGAAGATTGACGTCGCCGCTTAAGCTCTTACAACGTAGTCGTCTGTGAACCACATATTGCATGGCTGGATGTCCTCCTTAAAATTTTCGATTTTCTCGGCTGAAAAGCCGAACAGCTTGTAGAATAACCGCCGCAACGACAAGACGCGGTTGTGGTCATCGTAGTTCTCGAAGTATGCCAGAGAGCTCTGTGTGAGCGTGTATAGATCTTCGAGTGTTTTCTCTTTGTTCTCGATTTTTCTTTTGAACGCCTTCAGCTTTCTGCGGAACCTGTAAACGCTTTGACGATTGCCGTGAATGACAACGCGACCGGTTTCGGTAAGCTGGAACTTTGCCTTGCAGAACTTGAAGGGCTTCGTGAGTGGCTGGATACGCGTTTTCGCGAGACTGACCTTCAGCCCGATGCTCTCCGCCTTTTTAACGAATTGCGCGAGCACGTCTTTCGGATCAACGTCTGGCGGAACGAGTATCGCATAGTCGTCCATGTGATGCCCGGCGCCTTTCAAATGAAGTTGACATTTCAGAAAATTATCAACC
Organism: uncultured Christensenellaceae bacterium; assembly: GCA_910589015.1. GTDB lineage: Bacteria > Bacillota > Clostridia > Christensenellales > Borkfalkiaceae > Gallimonas. Next base: position 4,066 of record CAJUSA010000030.1, on the reverse strand, counting down.
GGGGACGGAAGCGCAACCATCTCCATTTGACTGATCTCAACGCCGAGCGGCAGTCCCTTGCCGCCGGGTTCAAGAAAACGGTCGGCAAGATCCCGAATGTTGGGATGCAGTAGGATTCGTTCGTGTCGTTGATAGATCGCCGAATGCGGTGCAGAGGGGAAGAATTTTTCAAAGTCGGTCAAAATGATCCAGCCTTCTCTTCCATAGTGGCGGAAGTGCCACCTAAGTTCGTCTGCGAGCGCGTGAAGTGAAAAGTGGAAGCCTTTGCCGGGAAGATTGGCGCCGTTGTGGCTAATCATGTCGGGCGTATATAACGGCATCAAAGCGCGCTGATTCAGGGTTTTATGTACTTGACGATCCTGTATTCTCGGCGCGCTTATAATGCGCTTTTTGCCTCGCTCATTCAACGGGAAAACAACGTACTTCCCGGGCTTCCATTTTTTCTCGAACAGCAGTCTGCGGCATTTTGCAGTTTGCGAAAATAGGTGCATCTCGAAGCGTTGGACGCTATTCTTCCAGCGCACACCGTTGCAACATTTTCGCCCTGCCTTAAACATCGCGTTGTAGGTAAAAACGCGAGCTAAACCGCCGACCGCTCGGGCGCGGTCTTTTCGGCGTTGCTCACGTTTTGCTTTGCGTCGTTGGTACCTTGCTTCGTGCCGTTCGTCGCTTGTCATAATTTTCGTTACCTCGCGCGGCTGTGGTGTAGGGTGCGTTCTAAGCCGCTTTGATCGTGCACATGAAACGGGTTACGCACATAGCCCGCCATGCAAGAAGCGTCCGTGCACGATCGTCAAAGAACAGTTTTGGAATTTCTTCCGGGAAATCATCTCTCCTTTCGCATCAGTCGGTTCACATAAAGTTACTTTTTTCGACTTTCTACCTTCTCAGGGAGAATGCGAAATCCGGCGCCACCGCCCGCGAATTGTTTGTATTGTTATTGTTCGCGCCACCGCTCGACCACACACAGCAGAAATTGTTGTTATTATTGTAATAGGGGGAGCGCGACCACCACACAGCCGAGCAGCGAATATACAGAGATGCACCCACAGAAAAGAGCTTACTCTTTTTTGTCCGATTTTAACACGCCTGTCAGGAGCGTGTTCTCTTTGTCGATAAGATCCCCGAGTGCCTGCGCCATCTTATCGAGGCGTTTAAGCGCATCGGACTTTTCGACTGCCTTCCCCGACGAAGTTTCAAAACACCCTGCGGGGTTCAGGATCATAATCTGATAGCACAGCGACAGCTTAACGTCGAGAGCCATAAGCGAAGCACGGGCTTCGAGCAGATGCCGCTCGCGCAGTTCCCGCCGAACGGAATCCGATGGGAATATACTATTTGCCTTTTCGGCGTTGTCAACCACTTCGGAAGCGAGCCTTGCAACGTCCGCCGCCAGCAGACGCGAATATCTTGCCGATAATCGCGTCAAAAACGTGATCGTCCGTGTGTAGATCTCGTTCGCAGTGTTGATAAATTCCGCTTTGCTTTCCGATCGGTTCGATTTTAATACTGACATAATTTTTCCTGAAAATTTTCGCCCGCTTCGCGGGCGGAAGGCGCGGGGGCTTTTCATCCCTTTGCGCCCGCTTCCGCGGGCGTGATTGCTTGGATCCTGAGATTAGACGGCGAAAGCCGGCGCCACCGCCCGCGAACCGTATGTATTGCTAGTGCCCGCGCCACCGCTCGACCACACACAGCAGAAAAGGTTGCTACTAACGTAACAGGGGGAGCGCGACCACCACACAGCCGTCTGAGAGACGGCTGAATGCCGATATTTTACTTTCGTGTTGCCGTTCGCAAAATAGGCATATTGGGCTTGATAATTCTGCTCTGAACTGTTCGCGTAAGTTCTTGATCCGAAAATTTCTTTTTCCGCTAACAGCGGTAGATAATCAACCGATGCCGTTACGTTGCCTGCGTCATTTGTTCCGCCTCCTATGTTGTCGGTGTATTTTGTGATCGGCTTCATAACCGCACGGAGATCCGCGGGAAGCGCCGCCATAAGCGTATTGGAGACGGGTTTCAAAGCGCAGGTCGCGCTCGCATCGTACCCGACGTCACCCGATACTCGTGCCGAACCGTAGTTCTGGGGCGACTTATCGGTCGAGCCCAGTATATCATAACGGGCATCACAGGCTTTCCAGCCGCCGTAATTGTAATAGCCCCAATGGTTGAGATTGAAGCACTTCCTTCCATCAGTATAGTATTTTCCGTACTCATTGTCAATTAAACCGACGTCCGTCCCGCCCGATTGTGCGGTTTTGAAGGTTCCGAAGTGTATTTTGTTGTTGCCTTCGCGGGCCGCGTTATGATTGAAGCCCAGAATATACACCCATAGCTCTGCATCGATTGCCTGCGCGCCGACATTGCCCTGCACCTTGACTTTTTTCGTTGCACCGACAGACCAGATCGAAGCCGCGAGTCCGTTGTCGGATGCATACCGAATCTGCTCCCACGAGTTGTCGTTTAGAACGCTCGGGAATATCGTCGCCGAGACAGAGATCCTGCAGGTTGCCGCTTGGTGGTTCGTTCCAGCCGCGACCGTAACCGTTATGACCGCCGAGCCGGAGCTCATTCCCTTAATAGTCAACGTGGTGCCGCTGAGCGTAACGTCTGCGACTTCTGGCGCGCTGCTTGCGGCTATAATCGTTCCGTTACCCGAACGACTGACGGTTACCGTCGTCGTCCTTCCAGCGGCTCCGATAACGCTGACTGCCGACGAGCTCACGCTCACGGATCCCGCCGCCTTCGCGATCGTCCACGATTTGGCGATAGAGCCCACATACGCACCGACTCCCGTGATAACAAGGGTGTAGTTCCCTGCGTTCGTTCCGGTGTTTCCCGAAACGATATAGTCGGTACCTTCCGTCAGAGTTTTCCCGCCGACAACGACGGAGCTGACGGCTTGTGTTTTTACGGATCCGGAATACGTTTGAGAAGCCCCGAGCGTTACCGTCGCGCCTGTGATGGACGTCGTATTTAGCCCCAGAGCTTTGTGCAGGTTTTCCTTCGAGATCTTTTTCGCGGTGCCGTCCGCAACAACTTCGATGGGAATGAAGTCCGTCGCCGCGAGCGCAGTCGTTTCGGTCAGATCGTCGAAAAGCTGTTTTTGCGTTACTTCGTGCGGGTTCTCCTTGTTGTTGGTGTGCTCCTCAAAGTCCGCCCGCGTAACGATCGCGCTTTTGTCGACGTTGACGACGAGCTCGCCGCTGTTCGACATTTGGATCGTCGCGTAAAACGTGAATACATAATCGGGCATTTGCTCAAACGTCGGAACGCTGATTCCCGTGTTGTCTTGGAAGATAGCGATCATTTTTGCATCGCCGTCGCCGAGCTTCGCCCAGATGCCGATCTGGTTGATCGTATAGGCGTTTGTTACACCTTCGCTTGTCAGTTGAAGCTGAAGGCGCCGTCCGCCGCCGATGTTCTCCGCCTTGACAATGCTCATATTTTGCTTTTTGCTTACGAGCTCGGTCTGCCCCATGAGCAAACTCGCCGCAACGGTGCCCTGACCGGTCGCGGCGCTGTCAATGACAAGTTCGCCGCCGCCGAGCCATTGCGCGAGCAGTTCTTTGCCCGCGTTCGTTACTACTGCGTCATTCCACATAATTGTCTCCTTAAATGTTTATAGCGACGCCCGCCGCCTTAATATCAACGCCGATGCTTGCCGTCGCCGTGAAGGCGCTCGTCGCGCCCGAGTGAGCGAACTCGATGGAATCGAGAACCGCCCGACAGGGTTTTGCGACTGCGACCGCCTTCCTGAATTGTTCGATGATGTCCTGCGTTTCGAGCGGGTAATCTGTGCTTACCCGAAAATGAAAAGGCTGACCGTTATAGTCATACCATTCCTTTACGGTGCCGCTTCCGAAGGTGTCGATAAGAACCTGCTCGACCGCCCATTTTGTGCCGCGACGGCTATGAACGAGATCGGCAGATTTTACAAGCGCCCGCTTATTTTCGAGCGGCAGGTCTTTGTCGTACCAGTCGATGTCGAGTTCATACGCGAGTTCGTCGAGCTGGGCATCCGTTAGTCGGTCGATTTGATCCCAGACGCGGGCGGTTTTAA
>CAJUSA010000029.1 GCA_910589015.1 uncultured Christensenellaceae bacterium | reverse complement strand
CTTTTCCGCAACCGCCTTTTGCATTACGCCGCGTTGTATCATAAGTTTTTTGTAACGGGGCATTATGTACCTCCCGCCGCCGATGTGGGCGGCTCACTTTTTGCCGCTTCCGCGTTTTCGATAGTTCGCAATGCGTGATATTGCCGATAAGTAAAAAACACATCGCAATTACAACATTTGCCCGCCGCCCGAATATCGGGGCAAAGACACTTCGTTTCGCAAAGTTCGCGGCGGGCGATTTTGTCCGCAAATTCAAATATGCCGATATTCTCGTCAAATTCGCCGATACCAAAAAGGCGGCGGGGGTTGACCGCATTTGTGTCGACGTATATATCCGCGTAAATCTTGCGCGTATCGCCGCCGTATCGGTCAATGTTTTCGGGGACGTTTTCGTTGATGTAGTCAAACACAACGCCGCGCTCGTTGCACCACGCGACCGCCGCGTCCAACAATGCGCCGCTCCTGCAAGTGTGTAAAATAAGTATTGCGCCGTCTTTTGCGAGTTCCTTTATATAATATAAGGAATAGGGGAGCGGCTCGCCGATGTTCGGGTATGCGTCTTTGCATAGTGTACCGTCAAAGTCGACGGCAACAATTTTTTTATACGGGTTTTTCATTTCGGGACTCCTTCGCGGGTTGTATTTCGCCGATAGTGTAACCGTACTTTTTGCAAAGTTTTTGTAACCGCCTAAAAAAGCGTTTTGTCTTTGTTATGTCCGACCGCATAGTGAGCCGCACTTGCCCGCCGCTTCCGTCGGGTTTCGGCATTATGGGCGTTATGGTTTGTTCAATCGGTATCGTAAAGGCAACGTCGACGCGTTGCGGTAAACTTGCCATATCAAACCTCCACGCGAAAACCGTCGGAATACGCAAGCGCGATTACGATTGCGCCCTTGCTGTTCGTGGATATTGCAACCTTCACGCGCCCGAAGTTTAAGTTCGCTTTTTCGACCTGCGCGTCGATTACGGCAACGCCGCAATTAAATAAAAGATTGTAAAGCGCGTCGGTGTATTCGACCCCGCGTTCTTTCGTAAAGTAAGCCGATACATCGTCAAGGGCTTTGCGCAATTTGTTGATGTTCTTTTCGCGCTTTTCCGCCCGTTCGAGTTCCGCTTGATATTCGCGGGCTTGCGGGCAATCGCATTGTCGCGTTGCCGCTTCGTTCGCCGCTTCCGCGTCGGCGTATTTGTCGACGGGGAGTATCTGCCGCCCGCAAAAGCGGCACGTCGGCAAAATAGGGGAGTCGGGCGAGCCGCCGCCCTGCGACGCTTTCGCGTGTTCGATGTTGTGCTCCTGCGCGTCCGCGATTGCGTCGGCGTATTCGGGTTGATACCCGTTGAGCGGGTTGTTTGTCATTTCTATATACCTCCGTTTAATTTTTGTTGTTGTTTTGTGCAATTCCCTTTACATTTGCCGACGGGTACGCGGCACGTCAAGCAATAATCGGGTTGCGGTTTTGGTGCGGGTTTCGATTTCTTTTTATTCGTCGGTTTTGTTTGCTTCATTTTCCGCCGCCTGTTTTTTAAGATGTTCGGTCGCAACTTCGATAAAGTCCGTTGCGGTTTCTATCGCCTTAAAATGCGCGTCGCGTCTGCTTTTTGCTTCGTCGTAAACGCGCACAATATAAGCGGTGTTTTTGTGTAAGTTTTCGAGCCGACGCTTTGCGGCGTTTATACATTCTTGAAGGTCGCCGTAAAACGAAAAACCGTTTTTTGTTTTCTTGTAACCGTATTTTGCCATTGTTGCCGCCTCCGTCAATTCGATTTCGGGTCGTGTTCGTCCTTAAATTCCGCGACGTATGTTGTGCCGAATTTCTCGTTGTATTCCTGCAAGCGTTGTAATTCGCGGGCGGTGTATTGTTCGGCAATTTTTACCGCGAGTTTATAATCGTCATAAACGCCGTTGCATTTTTCGAGTTTGTCGTTGTATGGTGCATTGTAACAACGCTCGAAGTCGTCCGACCGCATTTCAAACGAGCCGCCATTATCGCTCCAATATCCCGACGCATAGCCGCGTCCGACTTTGCGATAAAAACGAAAATGTACAAAACTTTCGCCCGTTTTCCACTCGTGGTCGAGTGCTTCCTCTTTAATCGCGTTTACCCGATAGCGGCGGACGATGTACGGCGCAACGCTAATCGTCGTTTTTTCCATATCGCAACAAGGGCAACGGAACGTAACGCCGTTTATCGTTAATTCGCGTTTATCGCCGCATACGCGACAAGGCGTGCGGAAGTATTGCGCTTTGCCCTGTTCGATACGGTAAAACACGTCGCCGATGTTTACGGGGCGCGGGGCGGTGTACGTTATCGTTGCCGTTTGTAGCGGCTCAAATAGTGATGTGGTTTGATTATTCATATAGTGCCTCCTTTAATTAAATCGAAAATTGATACTTGCGACCGTACCGAGTCAAGCCATTGCGTGCCGTCGGCGTATTCGGTCGGCGATATTTCAAACGCGATATAATCACGTTGCAACCGATACGCCGCAACCGCCGTCGAGCAACTGCCCGCGAACGCGTCCAATATCAAGTCGCCTTCGCGCGTGTGTTGCCGAATAATGCGGGATAGTAGGTCGGTCGGCTTTTGATTTTGGTGTATTTGTTTTTCGCCCGTAACTTTGTTGTATTTCCATATATCGTCGTATCGGGGCATTTCGGGGTTAAACGGGGCGCGTCCTTTGTTCGCGTAAATGATTATTTCGTACCGCTTGCCGTACTGCGCGTCAAGGTCGCCCGCCGTGTGGTTGCCTTTATCCCATATAATAAGGTTTTTTATAGTGAAGTACCGTTCGACTTGCTGTTTGAAAAAATCGACTTTGTCGCTCCCGCAAAACATATAAAGCGGGGTATTATCTTTCATTACATCGAATAAAAGGGGGACGAGGTCAATAATCAACTGTGGGTCGGTATCGCCTTGAATTGCCTTGCAAAATTTATGTTGCTTGTCTTGCCGCCTGTGGGTTTTGTAGTCTATCAAATACGGCGGGTCGGTTATTACGCAATCGACGCGCATATCCTGCGCAATCATTTGCCGAATACCGTCAAGGCAATTCATATTGTAAACGCGGTTGCGGTCAAGTATCATAAGATACCCCCCCCGCAAGAGAGCCGCCGCCAACACGGGCATTATTAAAAGCGTTGTTATTCGTTTAAGCGTTTGCATTGTTGCCTCCGTTTGCCGCTTCCGCTAATCGTATAAAAACGACGCTTGCGCAAATTCGTTTTCGATACGCAATGTCGCAATATCGAAGTAGTTTTTATCGAGTTCAAAACAAATATATTTACGCCGCAATTTGCGGGCGGCAATAGCGGTTGTACCCCCCCCGCAAACCCGTCGAATATAACGTCGCCTTCGTGTGAAAACGTCGTTATAAGCCGTTGCAATAGCGGAATAGGCTTTTCGCAAGTGTGTACTTGCTTGACGACGCGGGCGTAATTCAACACGTCCGATATTGCCGTTTCGGGCGGGGCGGGGTTGCCTTTGATTGCAAGGTACATCGGCTCGTATTGCGGGCGGGTATAATACCCGATACCGAAGTTATTTTTGACCCATATCGGCATTGACTTGATTTGAAAACCCGCCGCCCGTATCGCCTTTTCAAACGCGGGTATCGTCGCCCAAGACATAAACGATACAAGGAAGGTATCGGGTTTTAATAAGCGGTAACATTCCGTAAAGTAGTCGCCGAGTAATTTATCAAAGTCCGCCACCGATAAATTGTCGTTAAGTATTGCGCCGCGCTCGGCGGTGCGTTGCGGTACAAAATTGATGTTGTACGGCGGGTCGGTTAAAACCATATCGACGCACTCGTTCGGCATTGTGCGCATTGCCGTTATGCAATCGGCGTTATACAAGCCGTTTGCGATGTATGCGCCGCCGCCCGTTACCATTTGCGCCGCTCCTTGCTTGCCGCTTTCGCCATAGCGTATAAATCGGCGTAATAATCGCCCGCGTCGGGGTCGGGATAGGTCGGGGCGGGCTTTTGTTCGGGCGCGGACGGCGCGGGGGAGTCGGTGCGTCGCGGTTGCCGCGCTTCGTCCGCGTGCGTACACGTTGCAAAATGCGATATGTAACCTTCGCCGTCGATAATAGGTGTAAGCCCGCCGCCGTTCGGGTTGACGACCGTTGCTTTTATAACCTTGCCGTCCGATAAAACGATAACGTCCTTGCCCTTGTAATTTTCTTGATACTTGACCGCGTCCGCGTCGCACGGCATAGCGCGACCGTTTTGTGTTTTGAGCCATACGATAGGCGCACCGCAAAATTTACACTTTTTAATTTCCATAACGCTCCTCCCGTATCGACTTGATGTCCGAATTAAAGAAAACGATGTTGCGAATAGGCGTTACAAGGCAATAGCGAATTATCGGCGCATTATTGTCGGTTATTATTGTTTGCTTATGCAAAAAACCCGCCGCCACCGAGCCGTCATTAAACTTGATAAATACCGACTTGCCGCAAAGTTCGTTTAATTGCTTGCTTTCCTGCGATGTATGCGCCGCTTCCGTCGGTCGTATGGTTTTAACGTGCGTCTTTTTGAAGTGCAATTCGCCGTTGATACGGTCGAGCCAATATCCGCATATCGTCGTATTATCGCCGTCGGGGTTTTGGTACTTTATTGCGGGTGTTTCTTTATGTAAAATGCCGACTTCGATGTCGCCGTCGGTGTATTCGATTTCAACCACCTTGCCGACGAGTGCGTTTAATTTTGCGCTTTCCGCACGTTGCAACGGCGTTGATGTGAGCGCGTCCGCCGCTGCCCGTATCTGCGCTTTTTTCGCGTCAAGCAAGCGGCGGGGGACGACAATGTTTATATTGCAATCGTCGCAACATTCGCCGCGCGTTTCGACGGGCGCGGGGTTGTTTCCGTAACCTTCAAAAAGTTGACCGCATATACAACAATGCTTCATTTTGCCGCCTCCGTCCATTTCGCAATAAAGTTTTGTAAGCGTTTGCGTTGCCCGCGATTGTACGGGCTTTCGTCAAAGTCTTGCATAATATCAAGCACATTCGCCGCCGAGTCTAAAAGTTCGCGGGTTGTAAATGATTTGATGTCGCGGCGTTCGCTTCGGGCAATTTCGGTTATGCTGTTTTTTAGTTCGTCGATTTTAAGCGCGTGCGCCAATGCGGGCGACGGCGGCGCAACAGTTATGCCGTTGTCGGTTGTTTTGATGTAAATTTTTACAACGCGGTTAATTACACTAAAAGCAATCGACCGTATGTATTCGGGGTTTTCCGCAATCGCCGTTATGTACGCGCCGATTGCTTGCGGGTGCGTGATTTGCTCGCCGTTAATAACGACCTTTGCGGGTGTGCCAAACGCTAATAACGGGTTTTTGGTTTGATTGTTCATTTTGTGCCTCCTGTGATTATTCAATATCGACGTATGCCGCGCGTATGCGCTCCCAATCGGGGTCGATTACAAGTCCCCAATTTCGCAACGCTTCGGCGGGCGGTTGTTCGTTGTATGTAACTTCGCCGATGTAACGCTCATCGCGTCCGTATGTATCGTAAGATACAAACCCGTCGGGAATAATGCCGCGCGACGGCGGGCGGTGCGTGCAAAAGTAACGGTATTTGCCTTTCGCTGTCGTAACCTTTTTCAAAATATCGTGATACGACCCCGCGCGGAGCGTTTTTCCTGCAATATTTTTTGTGTAAGTTTCGGACGCAAAGAAGTACCAAGTAACGCGATAGACGGGGTCGTTGTATTCGTCGGTGTCCCAAAACGCGCGGGCGCGTGCTTCGTTCGTGTATTTGACGTTGTCGTACACTTTGTTGCCGATACCGCCGCCGTCGTATGTGCTTTCGTATTCGTACTCTTCCGAGTCGATACCTTGCTTTATTTGTTCGGCAATCGCTGTTATTTCGTCGGGTGCGCCGCCCCAACCGCCGAACGCGGCGGCATATTCCGCAAGTAAGCGGTTAGCCGCCCGCGTCAACGTGCTTTGCGGTATTCCGTTAATCTTTATCGGGTACGCCTTGTCAAACGATTTTTCAATCATACCGCCGCCTCCGCGCACTCAATAAGGCAAAAATCGTCGGGGCATTTGCCTTCATTTACCGCACGGACGCAACCTTTATCGTATGCCGCACCGTTGTCGTCGCGGTTGTAACGATACCATTTGTCGTAATAACCCGCCTTGCGGTCGCGGTATCCTGCCGCTTCGTCCTTTTTCGCGGTTGCGGCTTTCAATGCTTCGTATTGCTTTGCCGTTATGCTTTCGCCGTTCGGTAATAAGTAGTGCGGCTCGCCGCCGATGTAATAAGTGATTACCATAATTTTTGACTCCTTAATTTTCGGTATTTTTCTTTGCGTATTCGCTACAAGCAACGCGAATAATGCTACTTAAAGACAAGTCCCTTTCGGCGGCGATACGCAATAGCGCGTCGCGCGTGTCCTCGCTTATAAATGCGGTTATCGGCACGCGGGGCGGGGCGTTCTTTTTGGTCGTGGTTGCTTCGTTCATAGGTTTACCTCCTTAAAAATAAAAAATAGGCTTGTTTTTTTAACAAACCTA
>CAJUSA010000028.1 GCA_910589015.1 uncultured Christensenellaceae bacterium | reverse complement strand
TGCGCATTTCGGGGTATTTGTTCAGCATCCAACGGGGAGGCGTACAGGTGGGCGTACACATCACCGTATAAATGCCGTTTTCGTGCAGTTTTTCTACTACGCGCAGAAGCCAGGCGAAGTCGTATTTGCCCTCTTTCGGCTCCATTTTACCCCAGGCAAACTCACCCACGCGCAAGCAGTTTACACCGTACTCTTTGCAACGGGCAATGTCCTTTTCCACTTCGCTCTCTTCCCACAGTTCGGGATAGTATGCCGCACCGATATAAATCTTTTTCATAATCTCTTTACCTAATTTTCTTATTTGTGGGACATGAGCAGAATAAAGCAACCGCCCTGCACCGAACGGGCGACGAAATAGCAATGTGCCCCCGTGTTCGTGTCGTACCAATCGCCGAACGGAACGCGGCTGCCCGATTCTTTGAGATAACGATCGATCGGGGCGATGAGTTTTTTCTGTTTTTCGCGATCGTCGGTGAGTGCCGCCGCCCACGTCAGCCAATCGGATTTGGTATACGTTTCGCGGGTGTCGAGCGGCACGCCGAATTGATTTGCGCGTTGCAAATAGCAATCGACTTCGCGTTCGAGAAGATCCTGCCCGAATAATCCTAAATTGTAAATTTTATCGAACACGAAATTATATTTGAGCGAGAACGTTTCCTCGCCCGCATCCCAGGTAAGGGGCAGGTGCGCGAAGCGTTTGCCAAACGCCGTAATTTCGCTTGCAAATTTTTCCGCCGTTTTGCGATATGGCGCAAACGAACCGCCCGCCGCCTTCAAAAGTTCGGCGTACGCCGCGATCCCCACCGTCGCCTTGACCGCTAAATTGAGATTGTTTTTGAGGTGTCCCGCGAAATCGTCGGTACAGAGCTGATCGTCGGGTTTAAGCCCGAATTTCACGAGATATTCCACCCACTTCTCGGCAAGCGCTTTATGTGCCAGGAAGAAAGTAAGATCGCCGTCGGCACAATAGCAGGCATAGAACATGACGAGCAGGTTGGCGCACTCTTCGACGGGCATCTGATATTTGAAATCGTATGCTGGAAACGAAGAAGGCAACTGATAGACGGGATAATGGGTTTCGGGAGTGCCGTTTTTGACGAACCGCTTGCATTCGCCGTTTAATCCGTAGACCTGCCCGCAGCAGGCGGGATAGGTGCCTGCGTCGTGCGGGGCGAAATCGTACTGCCACACGGGCATTTGCGCAAATTTCAGGATCGGGCGCATCATGCCCTTGACCAATTCGGGGTTATACAATAAATAGAGCGGCATGGAAGGATAACTCACGTCTACCGTGGCGATACAGCCGTTCGAACAACACTCCTTCGATAAAAAGAGAATGTTCCCCTCTTCATCCCTGACGGTTTTATGCGCCGCAATACTCTGCCGCAGCGAGGCGTAGAGCACGTTTTGATATTCTTTTCCGAAGGGTTTTGCCCGCTCTTGCAACGCGGCGTCGAACGCCGCAAGTTTTTTATCGATTTCTTTATACGACTTCCACACGCTTGCAAGCGCGTCGAAAATAGTATGATCTTGCAAATACAGTCCCTTGCGCGCGCTGCCGAAGTAGTCGATCGCAAATCCTTCGTCGTAGCCGAGCAGCAACACACCCTTTTTCGCGCAGTTGATTGCGCCGATATAACGCTCTTCGCCCTCGCACGCAAACGACTTCAATCCGCCCGCAAGATAGGCGCACAGATCGCGCTCGTCGAGAAAATAAGCGCGCTCGCCTGCCACATGAAAATATCCCCAGTCGGCGCCGATCGCGTCGTCGTGATTCGAGAACGGCAGTTGCCGTTTCAGCCCGAGAAAGGCGGTTTCGAACCCTTCGAGCGAGGCGACCGCGCCGCGCACGCCCTTATCACGATTGCAGGCGTTACAGGCAAGATCGCGGTTACAGAACAACGAAAATTCCGCGTCGCCGCCCGAAATCTCGTATTCCAGATAACAGACGGGCAGGGAAAGCAGCGAAACGTCGTCGGGAAGCAACGGCGAAACAAAACGCAGTTTGAGCGTCACGTTGCCCGCCCTGAATGCGTAATCGGTCGTAAACGCCGTTACGGCAAGCGAAAGCTGTTCGGCTTTTTCCACGCCGCACGCCGCAAAATCCGCCGCGTTGCCAAAAATACCATATGTTTTTCCCGCGGTTTTCAAAAACCCGTAAACATGTTTTTCGCCGCCGAACCAGGCGCGCAGATTGCCCTCGTTGACGATTTCCCGATCGCACCAAAGCGAAAAGGAAGGATCCTTTACAAAGAGCGGATAAGAAGGAAAAATTCTCTCGTTTGCCATCTAAAAACCTCAAAGAAAAATAATCTAACAAATGATACCATATTATCCGCAAAAAAACAATCTTATCCGCCCCGAAAAATGAAATAAATTTAATAATTTGCAGGCGGAACCGCCGAAAGATCTCGCCCGGAACCGAACGCAATGCTTTATAGAACGATCGCGTTTCCGTCTTTTATTTTTATCTTGGCACGCAGTCTCTCGTCCGCAACCGACGCGCCCGCGATGATCTCGTAAACGCCGTCCTCGACTGCCCAACAGCCGTTTGCGACCGACCAGTATTCGAACGCGCGGCGATCGAGGCGCACGGTGACTTTTTCGCTCTTGCCCGCTTTGACAAGCGTTTTGGCAAAACCCTTTAATTCTTTGTACGGACGGTAAACGTAAGAGCTCATCGCCCGAACATAAACCTGCGCGACCTCTTTTCCGTCGATATCCGAACGGTTTTCAATTTCAAAGTTCACTTCCAACCCATCGCCCGCCGTTTTCAGCAAGAGATTGCAATATTCAAACTCAGAATAACTCAGTCCGAACCCGAACGGGAACAACACGGGCACGCCGTATGTATCGTAATAACGGTACCCGACGTCTAACCCCTCTTCGTAGCGGGTGACTTTGGTATCCGTGTAGCCCTTCGCCGCGGGCGTATCTTCGTAAGCAAGCGGGAAGGTTTCGGAAAGTTTTCCCGAAGGGTTGACTTTGCCCGTCAGCACGTTAGCGATCGCCTCGCCGCCGCGCTCGCCGGGGAACCCGACGTATACCACCGCCGCCACTTCGTCGATCCATTCTCTCATATCCACAGGCGAACCCGCAAACAACACCACGACCGTGTTTTTATTCACCGCCGCCGTATCTAAAATAGTCTGCACGGGTGCGCTGTACAATTCCAATTTCTGCTTGTCGCCGCCCTCGCTTTCGAGGTGCGCGCCCGTACCCGCAAACACGATGTTCACGTCGCTTTCCGCCGCGTTATCAACGGCATTGCCCGGTACCATGAACGAACTGTCGACCCCGTCTTCGGAAAATGCAGGCTCGAAACGGATTGTTCCGCCGTATTCTTTTTGCATGATTTCGAGCATATCGAACATGGGCGTGATACGCTCTACCCAGCCCGATCCGCCGCCGCAGATCAACTCGGGCTTTTTGCGGTTATAAGCGCACGGGCGGGCGAACCAGCCGCACATGCTTAAACGCTGCCCTTTTTTGAGCGGCAGAACGCCGTCGTTTTTCAAAAGGACAATGCCCTCTTCTTCGGCTTTCTGCGTAAATTCGATGCGTTCCTGTTGCGTGTATTTGCGTTTCTTGCCTACCTGCAATTGCTTGCATTTGTATACAAGATCGAGTACGCGCTGCGCGCAGGCGTCGACTGCTTCTTCCGAGATTTTGCCCGCCTTGTAGTCCGCAAGCAAAGCCTCGTAATGCTCGGGGTGATACGGCATTTCGAGATCGCACCCCGCCTTTGCCGCCGCCGTTCTGTTGCGCACCGCGTCCCAGTCCGACATGATCAGCCCGTCGAAACCGTATTCGCGGCGCAAGACGTCGTAACCCGCTTTATATTCCGAACCCAGCACGCCGTTGATTCGGTTGTAGCTCGAGATCAAAGAAACGGGCTTTGCCTCGCACGCAATTTCAAACGGCTTATAATAGATTTCGCGCAGTGTTCTTTCGTCCGCCTCGCTCGACTGTTGCAAACGGTTGCATTCGAGATTGTTGCAGCAAAAATGCTTGATGCACGCCCCCGCGCCCTCGCTTTGCAACGCCGAAACATATTCCCTTGCCATCACGCCCGCAAGATACGGGTCTTCGGAAAGATATTCGAAGTTCCGCCCGCAAAGCGGCGAACGCTTGATATTCACCCCCGGTCCCAACAGAATATCCGCTCCGTAATCGAGGCAGTCGTCTGCCACGCATTCGGCGTAAGTACGCACCGTCGCCAAATCCCAAGTGTTGGCAAGCATTTGCAGCGAAGGGTAGGAAACGGACGGTTTTACGCCGTCCCAGCTTTCGGGATTAACGGGCATTCTCACGCCCATGCTTGCATCCGTCACGCGTACGAAAGGCAGCTTACCGTCGAAGTCGCAGGTATGCCAACAGTCTTTGCCGCAGATGAGGCGCAATTTTTCTTCCGTCGTTAAGTCTTTGAGTGTCTTTTTCATTTTGTTTTCTCCGTCCATTTATAGAAATCCCGCACCGTTCCCTAAAAAACGGTGCGGATTCCGCTTTTTTTTAATAAAGTCTTTTATTCTTTTCCGCCGCCGAAAGAAATGCCCTCGATGAAGAATTTCTGACAGCCGATATACAGTGCAATCAACGGAAGCATAGACATGAGCGCCGTCGCGCATTGAAAATTGTAATCTCCCTCTTCGGAAGTGGATAGATATCCGATGAGCTGTTGCAAAGAAATTTGAAGCGTCCACAATTCGTCGTTATCGTTCAAGTACATGAGCGCGCCCGAATAATTGTTGTAGCCGCCGACGAATCCGAAGATGAATTGCGCCACAAGCGCGGGCTTCGAAAGCGGAATAATGATCGAGAAGAACACCCGCCAGAATCCCATGCCGTCGATTTCGGCAGCTTCGATAATTTCCTTGTTGATCCCCTCGACGTAAGGGCGCAGGAAAAACACCGTTCCCGCGCCTGCAAACAGCCCAGGAACAATCAACGGCAATACTGCGGCTCCGCCCTCCGTCCAACCGATATTCTGATAGAACATGTACCCCACGAATCCGAACGCGCCCAAGGGAATAAACATGAGAGACACGGTGATGATAAACAGCAGATTTTTGCACGGGAAGTTATAGCGCGCATAGACGTAAGCCACGAGAAGAGACTGAATCAGCATGGAGAACAGCGGAATGAGCGTGATCCACATGGTGTTAAAGAATCCGCGAAGAAGGGACGGTATGCCGTTATACATGAACGGGTCGTCCGTAAACAGTCTTTGATACCCTTCAAAAGACGGCGTCTTCGGAAACCAGATATATCCTTCCGCCGCGCCGTATTCCGCATTCGTCGTCAAGGAAGTAACGATAATTACGAGAAAGGGCGCCAAAATCCATAAGCTGTATAAAATGAGTACGGCGTAGACTGCAATCCGCGCGATGACGACCCCTTTGCTGTTTTTCTGCTTTTGCACGGCAGGCGCTTTCGTTTCGGGATCCGTTCGTGAAATTTCTTGTTGTAAAACTTCTTCCATTTCATCCCTCCACCGAAACTTTATTGCGCCATTTGATAATAGGATAGGTGATTACAAAGGTCACGGCGAATAAGAACCAGCTTGCGACTGCCGCGATTTCCATATCGCCGTCCGAAACGCCCCTCAGATAGATGAAGTAGTTTACGGTAAGCCCCGCATTTTCGGGGCCAGCAACGCCCGTCCACTGCATGGGCGCGAGGACGAGCACCGAATCGAACACACCGAGGCCCGACGTAATGCCGGCAAGCACAAGAAAGAGCGTAACCGATTTGATGCCCGGGAGCGTGATATACAAAAATTTCTGAAAACCGTTCGCGCCGTCCAGATCCGCCGCCTCGTAGAGCGTGGGACTGATATTTTTGAGCGCCGCTTTGAACATGACGATACCGTACGCAGGCGCCTGCCACAAAATGGTGATATAAATACACCACGTTAAGCGGTACGGATGACTTTCGTCGTAGAGCCATTTGATATTCGAGCCGAAAATCGAATTGAGAACGCCGAGCTTATCCCCGTGGAAGATCCACGACCACATGATTGCAATTGCGACGGTGGAACAGATATACGGGATAAAGAACAGCACCTGCATCGCCTTTGCGCCCTTGGTCTTTTTTTCAAGCAGCACCGCGACGACGAGCGCGACCGCAAGCGTTACGAACTGCGCGCTTGCAAGCCAAAGCGTGATGCCCCACGCTTTCCAAAAAGATTTGTCGGTAAACACCGTGCCGAAATTGAGAAAGCTGTTCCAACGCATGGTATCGAGCATATTGTCGTCCATTTCCGTGAACATGGAGATGAACGACAACACGACGGGCATACCGTTAAAGATGAAGAACGCAACGATCGGAATAAGCGCAATCCCGAAACACAGCCAATGAACCGGCTTCCACTTCTTCTTTTTGGGCTTCCCGTTCTTTACGGATACCGACGCCGCGTTTTGCGGCGTCGCCTCATTCGTAAGGATCTCTTCCATTAACGTATCCCCTTGATCACGCAGTACATATTATTGAGTGCGGTTTTCGCGGTTCCGCCGTTTGCCTCTGCAAACTCGCTCAACGTCATGGTTCCCTTGCGCACGCTGCCGTTAAAGTCGCCGGACCAATCTCTGACCCACTTGCCGCCTTCGAAATAGCCCCAGTCACCTCTTCCGGCGTTCTGCGACATTTTGGCGACTGCATACAGGTTCTTGCCGTGCGCCAAGTCCTCGTTGCCCATATAATCGTTGCTGAACAGCGTTTTTGCCGCTACGGGCGCAAGCGTTTTGGTATAGGCGATATACTTTTGCCCTTCGGTTGCCACCCAACTGATGAAATTCCAAGCCGCCTGATACTTTTCGGGATCGGAGCAGGCGGGAATCACAAGCCCCTGCGAAATGCTTGCCGAAGTGCTGT
>CAJUSA010000027.1 GCA_910589015.1 uncultured Christensenellaceae bacterium | reverse complement strand
TACGAGACGTGCGCAAACAAGGCAATACCCGTTTCGGGACTGTACATCAGCGCAAGCTCGAAGCTGGTGGGTTACGACCGTCCGGATGCGAACAAACTGACGGCGGCGGGTCTTACGACCGCAATCTACTGGGAGAGCAACTGGCGTGTATGGGGCGACCATACGGCGGCCTACGATTACGACGGAGAGTACAACGCAAGAGAGATTTTCGACTCGAACATTCTGATGCTTTTCTATATCACGAACAGTTTTCAGAAAGAATGGGGTTCGACAATCGATAAGCCGATGACGCTGGCGTTACGCGACACCATCCTCAACCGCGAGCAGGAAAAACTGGAAATGCTCGTTTCCAAGGGTGCGCTTATCGGTTCGCCCACGATTAAGCTCGCAACGGGGAGCGCGGGTTCGAGCGAGGCATCGGACATTTTAATCGCCAATTTCGAGTGGCACGTTTCGGCAACGGTAACGCCTCCGCTTAAGGCGGCGACCGTGGTGGTAAGTTACACCGATGCGGGATTTCAAATACTTTACGGAGGTGAAGAATAATGGCATGGGTTGACCAGAAAAACGGACTCGTCGCGGATACCGTTTACTGCGACAACGAACTTGTCGCAAAAGACGTAGCGTTCAAACTTCCGGAAATCGCATTTGCAACGGCTGAAAGTCAGGCGATGGGCGCGATGGAAACACCGCTCATCGGACTGGTTGAGGCTATGGAGGCGACATTTACTAAAATCGGGACCGACCTCGGACTGGTTAAAGCGTCGACCCCCGAAAAGCACAACTACGAAATTCGTTACGTTCAAAACAACATATCCGGCGACGGCGCATCCGCACCCGTGGGGTGTAAAGCGTTTATAACCGGTGTGCCGAAAGGCGTCCCCGCCGTGGAAGGCGAGGTCGGGAGCGGCAGCGAACACGAAATCGCGCTTGCGGTTTATCGTTATCAGCTTTACGTGAACGGCGAAGAACTCCTCTGTGTCGACAAATTAAATTCGATTTGTCGCATCAACGGAAAGGACTACTTCTCCGAAATCGCAAAGCACCTGTAATCAAAAAAAATATAAAAAAATGACGACCCCCGGATGCGTGGATGCTCCGGGGGTAAATTTTAAGGAGACCATTATGGAAAAATTAAAACTTTTGCACCCCATAAAAATCAACGGAAAAGAGGTCAAGGAACTGACCTACGATGCGAACGAAATCACGTCGGAGGCGTTTATTGCCGCCGAAGCTCGCAAATTCAGAGCGGCGGGCAGGCAAGGTGTAACGGCCGGAGCATTAGAGATGGACTACTCGATGCACCTTCAGCTCGGCTTTGCCGCCATTGTGGCGGTAAACCCCGAAATCGACTACAATGACCTGTCTCGCTTGAAAGGCGCGGACGTTGCCGCAGTAGTGAGAATCGGCAGAAATTTTATTATGCCGTCGGCGGTCGAAGAGTCGACGGACGACTTACAGGAAAACACGTCCGGAAACGAATAAGAGATTACGCCCGCATCTTCCACACCCCCACGACTGAGCTGGAACGGATGCGGCTTATTGATTTTGCGATGGAGTATGCCGATGCAGCCGAACAGCTGACGCAAGAGCAGAACGAACGAAAGCGCAATATGGCGGCGCAAATGGCAAGGGGGAGAAATCGCAGAAGGAGGTAACTCGTGGCGAACAATAACAAGGTTCTTCAAACGGTAGTAGAAATCGCCGGGAGTACCTCGCCCACTTTAGGGAATGCGGTATCGAAAGCGGTTAAAATGTTAGGCAACGTGAACGTGGCGGCGTTAGCAGCCTCCGCCGCTGGCGTTGCCGCCGTTGTCGGCATCGCAAAAGCCGCAGTAAAGGCTACGAAAGAACTCGTTAATCTGGGTACGGAATTCGATAACGTAAGCGACACAATCCGAATCGGCACGGGCGCAACGGGAGAGGCTCTCGATGCGCTGATGGACGACTTCGACGCAGTTTACGGCTCTGTTCCGACCACTATGGATAACGCGGCAACTGCGATAGCAAATTACAATACGATGCTCGGCTTGACCGGGGAAGATTTACAAAACATTTCACGACAAGCGATACAGGTCGCGGACTTGCTGGGAGACGACCTCGAAGGGGTTATCGAGTCGAGCAGTCACGCTTTCCAGCAATGGAACATTGACGCGGAAGATATGGGCGACGCTATGGATTTTGTATTCAAAGTGAGCCAGTCAACGGGCGTGGGGTTTTCTAAGTTGATGGAGAACGTGCAGACCTACGGTCCGCAACTGCGTGATATGGGATATTCGTTTGAGGAAGCGACGACGCTTATAGGGCAGTTGGAAAAGCAAGGCGTTAATACCACCGAAGTGCTGGCGGCCATGAAGAAAGGCGTGACAATGCTGGCGAACGAGGGGATAGGCGCGGCTGACGGTTTGCAGATGTACATAGACGCAATCGTCAACGCAAAGGACGAGACGAACGCAACGGCGATAGCCGCCGAGATTTTCGGCACGAGAGCTGCATCCACAATGTCCTCGGCAATTCGAGACGGGACGCTTGATATCGAAGCGTTAACTGCCACACTACAAGAAAACGGTGAAACCATAACGAAATGCGCCGAGGATACATACGATTTCACGGAGCGTTTGCAGATTTTCAAACAACGGGCGCAGATTGCACTTGAGCCGTTGGCAAATACGATGTTCGATACTTTGAACGACTTGATGCCGATAGTTGCAGACCTTATGGATGAACTACTGCCCGTTATTTCCGAAATGACGGAAATGCTCACGCCGTTAATCGCAGATGTAGTGACCGAGATAGCTCCGCTTTTATCGGAGCTTTTGAAGCCGTTAATGCAAATAGCGAAATCGCTTTTGACGAAAATAATTCCACCGCTGGTCAAAATAATTACGGCCGTTCTTCCGGTCGTTATAGAGCTGGTGGATGCGATAGCCTTAGTCCTTGAACCCGTGTTCGATTTGCTGGGCGCGGTGCTTCCGATTATCGCTGAGCTTTTGAGTGCAGTGATGTCAATCGTTAGCAAAATTCTCGCAAAAGTTTTGCCGATTGTGGAGCAGATACTTTCGATAGTTATGCCGATATTAACGTCCATAATCGAGGCGGTTCTGCCGGTTTTAATCAATTTGCTGGAAACGCTTTCGCCGGTGCTGGACATAGTACTTTCGCTTTTAGACCCCATACTCGACATTTGTATGGCGATTTTGAAACCGCTTCTGCAATTGGTAACCGCCATATTAAAGCCGTTGATTTCGCTAATTCAGACGCTCATAGCGAAAGCGTTAAAACCGCTTGAGCCTATTCTGCAGACGGTATCCGATTTATTCAGCGGAGTGCTGGGCGCGGCTCTTAGCGTGGTAACGCCGCTCATTCAGATGATAACCGACGTGCTGTCGGGGTTGATTGACTTTATAACAAACGTGTTCCAAGGCAACTGGTCGGGCGCGTGGGAGGCCATAGCGGGCATTTTCTCCGGCATCTGGAACGGAATAGTCGGCTTTTTCAAAGGCGTTATAAACGGCTTGATAGGAATAGTCGAAACGGGCATCAATGCGATAATCAGCGTTATAAACGGTGTGACCGGGGGACTGAGCAAAGTGTGGACATGGACGGGAATCCCCGCCATTCCCGAAATACCGAAGGTTTCCTTGCCGAGACTTGCAACTGGTGGCTTTACGGACGGAATAAGCATAGCGGGCGAGGAAGGCCCCGAAGCTGTTATTTCTTTTGACCCGGCATACCATGAAGAGAACGTCCAATACTGGGCCCAAGCGGGAAAGATACTCGGCGTTCTCGATGCGGTGGAGATGAGCGATGAAGCGCGGGCAGAAATAACCGCAGCCATTCAAACGCTTGACGTTTCTGTTTCGAGCGAAGAAACGCCGCTAAGCAAGGCAAGCGAACTGCTCGCTATGGAAGGGTTCTCGCTTGGTGGTTTGACCGAGACGACCGTCATTTATTACGATTTAAGCGGTTTGACGTGGTCGCCGCAGATTGACGTTCAGAACGCGGAAAAACTGGATGCCGAAGACATAGTAGAGAAACTGAAAGAATGCGGTAGCGAATTCTTAGACTGGCTCGAAGAGTGGCTGGCATTAAGGGAGGGTGGACGATATGACCGTGTCTCGGTATATTGATTATACGACCCGACTGGGCGACACGTTCGACGAACTCGCTCTTCAGGTCTACAATAACGAAAAGATGGCATCGGAAATCATAGCCGCAAATCCGGACTATGCGGATGTGATTATTTTTGACGAAGAGGTAACGCTCCGCATCCCGGTCTTTGACGAAACGGCAACGCCGGAAACTCTCGCGCCGTGGAGGACTGCCGAATGAAGCTGATTTATAACGGCGTCGACATAACGCCGAGGGTTTTCATTAACCGATGCGAACATGAGACGTTCGCCGAGAAAAGAGCCGATAGGCTTTTAATTCGTTTTGTCGATAGCGGCAATAGGTGGAATGCTTGGCAGCCTAAAAGCGGAGATACCATAAGATACCAAAACAAAGCGGCCGACACCGGAGTGATGCACATTACGCGCGTCTCTCCGGCGAACGGTTTAATTACATTTTGTGCATCGGCTATGCCACCGACAGGCGAGATAGTGAAGAATCGTGCGTGGGAGAACATCCGACTTTTGAAGATAGGTGAAGACATCGCCGCCGAGCATGGTCTCAAATTCCAATCTTACGGGGTAACGGATAGGGTTTACTCTTACATACGGCAAGACAATCAATCGGATTTTGATTTTTTGCAGATGCGGTGTCTGCTTGAGGGATGCGCGATGGTTGTTTACAACGGTCGACTGGTTATATACGACGAGCAGGCAAGAGAAAGCGCACGGGCAACTACGCGCATAAAAATAGGCGCAGACGGCGTGTTTGAGTTTTCGGACCGTTCGGGCGAAGCGTACAGCTCTGCGGAGATATCGTCGGGAGAGTATGCCGGCGTGTTTTATGCAGATAACGTGCGAACGGGCAGGGTACTGCGTCCTCGGCAGCCGATAGAATGCGTCAGCAACGAAGAGGCTCTGCGGTTTGCCCGCGGCATCCTTCGAGACGCGAATAAAAACGCTTATACGGGCAATTTTAGACGACAGCTGACCTGTGATTATGCCGCGGGTAGCGTGGTCGAAATCGAGAATGCAAAAGCAAGCAAATGGAACGGGCGAGTGTTCATTACGCGCACCCGGATGGATTACGTAAAAGGCGAAATAAAAATATTTTTTCGCAAACCGCTGGAGGGTTATTGATGGTACAACGCGGAGAAATAAGTACGATAGAAGAACGGCCGCTCGACAAAGACGGCAATCCCACCCTTGCGCGTGTACTTTCCGAGCATTCGGGCGTGATAACAAAGCCGCTGACTATTCCGCGCGACTTACGCGCCGGAGCTTTGCATAAAGGTGTGCGGGTTATTTTCGTTGAGTTCGCGGACCGTTCGGGGGCAATTCTGATGAGAGCGGACGGGGAGACCGAAGGCTAAGGAGGCATTATGGCGAGAACGGCAACATTCACGACTGCACTCGGCACAAAGGTGTGGGAGATTACGGCGAAGAGCGTAAAAGATTTTAGTGGGTTCACTACGAGCTATGAACTGGAAGCTGAAAAGAACAATGCGGTAGAGGGTTCTCCGCTTAGCAATATTCGCGGACTGAAAAAGCAGACGGTGTCCTTCTCGTCTACGCTGAACGCGCATTTTGACGTTGACGTTCGCGCCGAAATGGAAAACTGGAAAAGCTGGATAGGTCAAACGGGAATTCTGAAAATAGGCGGGCAGACTTACGGCCCGAACTTTATTCTGACAAAAGTCAAGGCGGCGAATACCCAAATAGATAACGCCGGTAGATTTCGGTATTCAAAGCTGACATTTACGTTTGAAGAAAGCGACGAGACGCTAAGCGCGAGTATAACGGCGGCAGCGGAGAGCGCAAACGCGGCCGGTTCTTCGGCTGTAGGCGTTACGTGTTCGACAGCGAAGAAATCGTTGCTGAAGAGTAAAAACCCGGCGTTACAATCGCGTTTATAAGGAGGCTGATATGAAAGGTTCGGGAAACGGAAATCCCGCGATTTGCGCAAACAACCTTGTGCGAATTTCGCGCGGAGAAACTCCGTTTGATAGAATAAAGGGCGTAAGGCTCGCCGAGCTTACGGGTTCGAGCCTTAGCGAACGCGAAGACCTTATCGAGGATACCAAGTGGATGGTGGAGACCTACGAGCCAAGGGTGAGCGTAGAGAGCGTAAAATTGAAAACCACCGACGCGACGAATGGTCAAGTAGCCTTGACGGTCAACATCACGGGGAGGACTGATTGATGGATTTTATAACGACCGATGCAGATAAACTTTACAATCAAATAATTACATCGCTTGAAAATTCGGTGGGAGAATCGCTCTATCCCGGAGACGAGCGTCGGCTTTTTGCCGAGGGTCTCGTCGCGGTTTTCGTTGCTATGTTCAATGCGATGAATGACGCAGCCAAGCAAAAAATGCTGAGGTATGCAAGGGGCGAGGTTCTCGATGCGCTGGGCGAGCGTGTGGGCGTGGAACGCATCCCTGCGACAAAAGCCACGACGACAATCCGGTTCAACGTCAATTCCGCGTTCGGTTCGAATATCGTCATACCGCAAGGGACGCGCGTAACGGGCGACAGTAAGCGGTATTTTGCCACTGTAACCGCCGCCATTCTTCTCGCAGGGGAAACACACGTCGACGTTGAAACGGAGAGCGTAGGCGAAGGTACGGAGTATAACGAGATATCGGCAGGAATGATAAATACGATGGTAGACCCCATCGCGTACATCGACAACATAGAAAACATAACGATAACCGCAGGCGGCACAGACAAAGAATCGGATGACAGCCTTCGAACGCGCATACTTGCCGCGCCATCAAAGCTGTCGACGGCGGGGCCTATAAAAAGTTACAGATACTGGGCGATGACCGCAGACTCGACCATTTCCGACGTCGTCGTAACAAGCGAACAGCAGACGCTTAATCGTATGCTGGATGTGAACGGTAGAAAAGCCTACAAGGGCGGTTCGTTGCTTTTACTTGATACGCTGGTGGTCTTCCTTTCTGACGGCACTACGGCAGCCGTAAAGGGTAGTGATTATACGGTCGACTATACGGACGATTTGATGACAATCACGCTTACAGCGGGCGGTAGGCTTGCCGACGCGACGCAAATAAAAGTGAGCGTTGATACGACGAACGCAGGGACGGTCAGAATCATACCGATATGCGAAGGCGGCGAAATCCCCGACGAGGAAATTCTGCAAAAGGTCTATGATGTTTGCAACGCAGACGACATCCGTCCCATGACTGACATCGTAAAAGTTGAGCCGCCGACCGTTAAGACATACGACATCAATCTCACGTACTACACGCTGGCTGAAGATGAAAGTGCTTGCATCGAAACAATCGAAAGCGATGGCGGGGCAATTGCGCAATACATCAAATGGCAGAGTGGGGCAATCGGACGAGACATCAACCCCGATAAACTCCGCGCGTTGATTTTGAAACCGGACGGCGAAAACGCAGTAGGCGCATACCGTGTCGCAATTACAAGTCCGGCATTTGCCGAACTTGACGAGACGACGATAGCACAATTCTCCGGAACAATGACGGTAAAGCATGAGGTAGTAAAAGAATGAAAATAACCACGTTGGAATTTTTGAAACTG
>CAJUSA010000026.1 GCA_910589015.1 uncultured Christensenellaceae bacterium | reverse complement strand
GACGCCTGTTTGTTTGTGTAAGCGAGGATCATGATGAACAACGAATATTTTTCTTTTGAATTGCAGAAAACCGACCCCGAAACGGGTGCGCGCGCCGGCGTGTTCCATACGCCCCACGGCGATATTTTAACGCCCGTGTATATGCCCGTCGGCACGCAGGCGACCGTAAAGGGCGTGTATCCGCGCGATCTCGACGAGGTGGGTTCGCAGATCATTCTTTCCAACACCTATCATTTATACATGCGCCCCGGCGACGAGCTCATCAAGCGTGCGGGCGGCTTACATAAATTCATGAACTGGAACAAGCCTATTCTCACCGACAGCGGCGGGTTTCAGGTGTTTTCGCTCGCGTCGCTCAATAACATTACCGACGAAGGCGTGCGCTTTTCTTCGCATGTGGACGGCAGTTACCATATGTTTACGCCCGAAAAGGCGATGGAAATTCAGCATAATTTAGGTTCGGATATCATTATGGCGTTCGACCAGTGTTCGGAATACGGCTATTCGCATGAAGAGAGCTTCCGCGCGATGGAACGCACGGAAAAGTGGTTGAAGCGTTGTTACGCGGCGCACAATAATCCGTCGCAGGCGCTTTTCCCCATCGTGCAGGGCAATCTGTTCGCCGATCTGCGCAAAGAAAGTCTGGCGCGCTGTCTGCCTTACGTCAAACACGGGATCGCGATCGGCGGGCTTTCGGTGGGGGAACCCAAACCCCTCATGTATGAAATGCTTGACGTGCTCCAACCGCTGCTTCCGACCGACGTGCCGCGTTATTTGATGGGCGTCGGTTCGCCCGACTGCCTTGTCGAAGGCGTGTTGCGCGGCGTGGATATGTTCGACTGCGTTTTGGCAACGCGGATCGCGCGCAACGGCACGGCGCTCACTTCGCGCGGAAAGGTCGTCGTGCGCAACGGGAAGTATAAAGAGGATTTTACGCCGCTCGATCCCGAATGCGACTGCTATTGCTGCCGCAATTACACCAAGGCCTATCTGCGCCACATGGTGAACGTGGGCGAGATGACGGGGGGCATGCTCTTGTCGCTGCATAATATTTCTTATCTGCATAAGCTCATGCGCGGCTTGCGCGAGAGTATTCTGCACGGGTACGTCAAGGAATACGTCAAGGAATTTTACGAAAAGCAAGCGTGATTTTACGGAATTTCTTTTGCGGCGTTGCAAATCCCGATGTATGAAAAATTGGAAAAAGGGAAAAATTTCCTTAAAAATACTTGCCAAATCGTCAAAAAAAAGATATGATAGAAAAGGACGGAACGCTTTGTCCTTTCAAAAGGAGTTGCTATGATCGGAAATTTATTGGTTGATACGAATACGATTATTACCTACGTTCTTTTAGGCGTGGTTGTGTTACTGTTTGTCGGTTGGTTTGTTTTTTCGGGCAGAAAGAATAAACAGCGTCAAAAGGAATACGTCGAACAGCTCGACGCGATCCGCCCCGGACATAAAGTAAAAACGGCGGGCGGCATCTGCGGCATCGTCGCGGAAGTGTGCGACGACAACACCGTTATTATCGAAACGGGCAGCGAGGCGACGGGCAAATCGTACGTCAAAATGGATAAAGAGCTGATCGCGCAGACCGACGCGAAGGGTCCTACGCAGATTGCACGCGAGGAAGCCGAAGCGCGCCGTAAAGCGGAAAAAGCGGCGAAGAACGCCGAAAAACCCGCCGAAGTTCCCGTACAGCCCGAGCCGGCAAAAGAGGATGCCCCCGTCGAGGAAAAGGCGCCCGAAGAAAAAACCGAAGAGTAAATCAGGAATAAGTTTCAGAACCTCCGCATACGTTAAAATGTCTGCGGAGGTTTTTTTATGGAAAATTTCAAACGCGCTCTTTGGGAAACGGCGAAAGCCGCGCTCTCTTACACCGTGTACTGTTTGTTCGCCATGGCGATCTTGGCGGCGATCGTCAAAGCGGCGTCGCCCGCGCAGACGGTCGTGACCGTCAGTTGCTGGATTCTTAAAATCATCGGCTGTTTCGTGTTCAGCCTGATCTTTATCAAACGTCCGCGCGCGCTTTTCAAGGGGTTGGCGGCGGGGCTCGCGGGCACGGTTCTCGCGATGTTCGCGTTTGCGGCGGTGGGCGGCGGATTTCACGTCAGCCTGTTCTTCCTTCTCGAACTCGCCGCCTGTGCGCTTGCGGGCGGAGCGGGCGCGTTGCTCGGTACGAAATTGCGGAAAGACGCTTAAAATTGCTTGCAAAAACTCCGTTTGCGTTGTATAATGAGTACTATCAAAAACATAGGAGATTTTGCTATGATTAAGACGGTTGCAAAACCCGAGAAAAAGTGCGTTACGGGCTGCGGCGAATGCAGAAGCACCTGCCAGTCTGCCTGCAAAACGAGCTGCACGGTCGGGAATCAGTCCTGCGAACGCACGACGAAAGAGCAGAAGATCGAAAGAAAGTAAATTTTTCGGAAAGACGCGGGGAGAGGCGCAACGCCCTCCTCGGTTTTTCGCGTTAAAAAAAGGAATTTCATGGTACATACCTTCCGTTTTCACGATAAATATTATGCGTACGATACGGGCAGCGGTTCGTTGCACGAGTGCGACGAGCATACGGCGCGCTGTTTGCTCGGCGAGAGCGTAAACGTTTCCGAAGAAGAGCTCAAAAGCATTCTGTCCGATATCGAAGGGCTCAAAGACGCGGGGCTTTTATATGCCGAAGAAACCAAAGCGCGCCCCGTCAAGCGTTCGCAGATGAAGGCGATGTGTTTGCATATCTGCCACGATTGCAACATGCGTTGCCGTTACTGCTTTGCCGACGAGGGGGCTTATCATCAAAAACGCGAGATGATGAGCCTTGAAACGGCGAAAGCGGCGGTCGATATGCTTATCCGCGAGAGCGGCGACCGTAAGGTGCTCGAAATCGACTTTTTCGGCGGCGAACCGTTCATGAATTTTTCGGTGATCCGCGATACGGTGTATTACGCTAAGGCCGAGGCGCAAAAGCGCGGCAAGAAATTTTTGTTCACGACCACGACAAACGCCCTGCTTTTGAACGACGAGATCATCGCCTTTTGCAACGAAGAGATGGAAAACGTCGTGCTTTCGATCGACGGCAGAAAGGAAGTGCACGACGCCGTGCGCAAAACGGTGAACGGCAAGGGTAGTTTCGATATCGTGCTCGATAAGATCAAAAAGTTCGTCAAACTGCGCGGGGACAGACATTTTTACGTCCGCGGCACGTTCACGGCGAAGAACCTCGATTTTTCCAAAGACGTACTCTTTTTGGCGGACAGCGGTTTCGATTCCATTTCGCTCGAACCCGTCGTCACCGAAATCGACGATCTGCAAATCAAAGAAGAGCACCTTCCCGCGATCGAACGCGAATACGAATTGCTCGCCGACCGCTATCTCGATTACGAAAAAGAGGGGAAGGGTTTCAACTTCTTCCATTTCAACGTCGATTTAGAGGGCGGGCCGTGCCTCGAAAAGCGCGTTTCGGCGTGCGGCGCGGGCAACGAGTATTTCTCGGTCGTGCCGAGCGGCGATCTGTATCCCTGCCATCAGTTCGCGGGCGACAGCCGTTTTTATATGGGCAATGTGTTCGAGGGCAAGATCGACGCCGCTATCCGCGCGCGTTTTGCGAATAGCTGCCTGTTCACGCGCAAAAAATGCGAGGACTGTTTTGCGAAGTTTATCTGCTCGGGCGGGTGCAGCGCGAACAACTTCCATTACAACGGCGACATCGACGAACCGTACGCCATCACCTGCGCCATGATGAAAAAGCGCGTGGAATGCGCATTGCATATTCTTGCCGTGCGGAAATCGCGCGAAAATACGGCGAAAAATTAAAATTAGATAGCTTTTCGACTTGACGGACGCCCTTTAATTATATATAATGATAAGAGCGGATAAAATCAAACTGCACTTTCTTTAACGGGCTTGTCCCTGAGCGATAGGAGGAATTCAATGGGTAAGGTGAAATCGGCGGTATTTATAGCGTTCTACACGCTGCTGATCGCCGTTCTGGGGTTCGTGTGCTTCGTGTCGTTTCCCTACGGGGAAAACAACCTGCACAAATTCAACTCCGTGCTGAGCTTGACGCAAAAAGACGCCGATCTGGGCGCGGCTTACGGATCGGGCGACGACGCATATCTGGGCGGCGGCTACGTCGGGGTATATTATCCCGAAGGCGTCGTTTCCGCCAAGGAATACGAGGAAAACCTCGCGGGCTACGAGGCGCTTGTAGCTTCCTACACCGAACAGGTCGCTGCCGAAACGAACGCGGTGAAAAAAGCCGAGCTCGAGGACAGGCTCGAAAAGGCGACCGAAACGTTTGAGGACTATAAAAACAATTACGTTGCTTACGGCAACGCGCTCTATCTGTTCAAGGGCGACGACAATGCGGACGGCATCGTCGGTGAGGACAACCTTCCTTCCGAAGAGTTCAAAACGTCGTTCGACGCCGCGCTCAACACCGTTGTCAGCCGTTATGCGCACCTGCGTCAGGACGGCGTGCGTGTCGACGTGCAGGACGAGTATTCCATTCGTATTTTCGTTCCGCAGGAAATGGACAGCGAACAGACCGCGCTTGTCTACCTCAGTTATACGGGCGCCTTCACGGTGAAGTACGGTTCCAACGCCGATACCGCCGAACAGATCATGCCCGTGCGCAGTTCCGATTCGATCACCGATTATATCAAGAGCGTGGAATTGGGCACGCGTAGCAACAGCTCTTACGTTCATATCGAGTTGACGAAAGAGGGCAAGAAAATCCTTTCCGAAAAGACGAGCGGCGCTTCGTCGGAATCGAGCAATACGATCTACTTCAACGTGGGCGACCAGTCGGTCATTTCGCTTTCGGTTACCGACCCGCTTACCAACGACTTTATTGACGTCAGTTCGTCGGCATACACGCGCGAAGTCGCCTTAACCGTCGCAACGCTTCTCGACAGCGCGCTCGGCGGTAGCGAATCGGATATCGTCTTTTCTCTCGGCGGAACGTATGTGCTCGAAGGCGCTTACGGCAACAATGCGCTGACCTATATGTATATCGCATTCGGGATCTGCGCGGCGCTCATGCTCGTGTTCTTCTTCGTTCGTTATCATTTGCTCGGGTTCGTGCACCTTTACACCTGCCTGCTCTTCACGATCGCGACCGTGCTGTGCGTGTGGTCGATTCCCTTCCTTACGCTCAGCGTCGAAACCTTCACGGCGTTCATGCTCATGCTCGGCGTGCTCAGCCTTTCGGACGCGGTTACGTTCGAATATGCGAGAAAAGAGTACGAGCTGGGCAAGACGATCGGCTCGTCCGTGAAAACGGGTTATAAAAAATGCACCTGGCACCTTTTCGATCTGCACATCGTGTTGGCGCTCATCGGATTCGTCGGATTCGGGATCGCGATCACGAATATCACGTCGTTCCTCTTCACGATCGGCTTGCTCGCGGTGTTCTCGGGGCTTGGCTCGCTTGCGATCAACCGCTTTACCTGGGCGACCATGATGGCGCTTGCAAAGAATAAGCGCGCATTCTGCAACTTCAAAGTGGAGGAATCCGACGATGAATAAACGTTCCATCAACAAACTTCTTCCCGTCTGGCTCGCGATCTCGGCGGTGTTCATCATAGCGGGTATCATTCTGATGTGCCTTCTCGATTTCAATTATTCCGCGGAAAACGGCAACAAGAGCACCGTGGAAGTGGAGTACGGCGTCATCACGCTCAACACCGAAAACGGCGCAGAACAGATCGAGGACGCATGCGACAAGGCGATCAAGGCCGCGGGCGTGAGCGTTCTTAATAAGACGCGTCAGGAACAGGTCGATTCGAGTTCCTTCGATAAAACCGTTCCCGTGAAGATCGTGTACGAAATCGGCGCCGATCTGAGCGCGGAAAAACTTGCTTCTTTGAAAGACGCGGTGGTAAACGCGACGGCGTCGTTTGCCGAAAACGACAGCGATTTCGCGGTAACCGTTCACAATTACGAAATTCAAACGCGTGTGTATGGCGAATCGTATTGGCGCGGGGCGCTTGCGATCGGCGTTGCGGTATTCGTTGCGCTCGTCTATATCGGGGTGCGTTTCGGCGTGGGGTGCGCCCTGACGGGGCTAACGGTGTGCGCGCACGACGCCGTTCTGACCGCCGCGTTGTTTGCGGTATTCCGCATTCCCGTTTACTTTTACGCACCGCTTGTGTATGCCGCTCTCGCCGCGCTCGTATCGGTCATTTTGTGGCTGTTGCAGTGCATGAAACTCAAAGAAACCGTGAAAAATCCCGAATTTGCAACCAACCCTGCCGACGAGATCATCAACAAAGTGCGCCGCGAAAACTGGCTGCTTACCGTATGTTTTGCGGGTGCGCTTGCCGTTGTTGCGATCGTTGCGGGCGCGCTTGCGACTCCGCTTTCGCGTCTGTTCTTCTTCCCCTTGATCGTACCCGTGGCTCTGCCGCTCTATTCGAGTCTGGTGGTCGGCCCTGCGATCCATGTGCATGTTAAAACGGCGTTCGATAAGTGGAAGGAATCGCACGGAAAGAACAAAAGCAAAAAGAAAACCGTTAAGGCTGTCGAAACGGAGTCTTGATCGAGAAATAGCCGAAACGGCGGGGCTCACCCCGCCGTTTTTTGAATTTTTACAGGATCTTATATGAAAAAACTGCTGCGTGAATTTACGTTTACAACCGAACAGCAAAGAGCCGTTCAAGACTTAGCGCGTGCGTTCCGCCTGACGAAAACGACGGCGGGGATTCTCTATTCCCGCGGAATGGATACGCCCGAAAAGGCGGAAAAGTTCCTCAATCCTTCGTGCGGGCACCTGCTTTCGCCCTTTTGCATGAAGGGCATGCGCGAGGCGGTCGACCTGATTACGACGGCGCGCGACGAAGGCTGGAACGTGGCGGTGTTCGGCGATTACGACGCGGACGGGATCGGCGCGTGCGCGGTGCTTTCGCGCGCGCTCAGAATGTTCGGCATCGAGCCGTATCTTTTCGTTCCCGAACGAACGCAGGGTTACGGTATGAACGTGCAGGCGATCGACGAGATCTTCGACGAATGGATGCCCGATCTGTTTATCACCGTCGACTGCGGTATTTCCAACCGCAAAGAGGTCGAATATATTAAGGAACAGGGCGCTTACGTCATCGTCACCGACCACCACGAACTGCCCGAGGAATTGCCCGATTGCATTATCGTCAATCCCAAACTCAAAGACGATTACCCTTACGATAATCTTTGCGGCGCGGGCGTGGCGTTTAAGCTGGCAACGGCGCTCATCGGCGAACGGGCTGCCGATCTTGTCGATTTCGCGGCGTTGTCGACCGTGGCGGATAGCGTTCCGCTCACGCATGAAAACCGCGATATCGTGGCGGAAGGCTTGAAGAAGATCGAGAACAATCCGCGCCCCGCGTTTGCCGCATTGCTGGGCAAGGTGAACGAGGTCACAGCGCAGACGCTTGCCTTTTCCGTTGCGCCGCGCATCAACGCGGCGGGCAGAATGGGCGACGCCAAGGCGGCGCTCAGACTGTTTACGAGCGACGACGAAGAGGAAATCACCGCACTTGCGCAACAGCTCAACGCATATAATACCGAGCGCCAGCAGGCTTGCGACGCACTCTACACGCAGGCGGTGAGTACCGTTCGGCGGGAAGGGGCTTACGGCAACGTCGTCATGGTCGCGGGCGACAACTGGAACGCAGGCTTTGTGGGCATCGTTGCGGCGCGTATTGCCGAGGAATTTTCGCGCCCCGCGCTGCTCTTCGTCCGTCACGGTAACATGCTGCGCGGCAGCGCGCGCAGTATCGAACATATCAATATTTTCGAGGCGCTCAAAGCGTGCGGGGAATATATCGAGGAATTCGGCGGACATGCGCAGGCGGCGGGCATCAACGTGCGCGCGGAAAATTTCGAAAAGCTCAAAAACGCGCTCGACGAATATATCGGTACGCATTACACGCAGGAAGATTTCGTTCCCACGATCACCGTCGTGGGCGACGGCGAGGGAGGCGAACGGCTCGCGCGCGAGCTTGTGCGGCTCGAGCCCTTCGGCATCGGCAATCCGCGCCCGCTCTTCACGGCGCAGGCAAAACGCCTCAGCGCGGCGCCCGTTAAAGCGCTTTCGCCGCATCTTACTTTTAACAGCGGCAATTTCACCTATATGTATTTCAACGGGGCAAAGGACTTGCGTTTGTTGCGCGACGACCTTGAAAAAACGTTGGTGTACGAATTCAATCTTTCGAAATTCCGTGGCAGAGAATACCTCAAAGGGTTTGTCCGCGCCGTGCTCTACGACGGCATGAGCGGCGGCGACGCCGAGTTGGACGCTTTCGAGAACGCGCTATACGCCTTAAAAGGGCATGCGTGCGAAACCGCCGTTTCGTTGAGTCGGGAAGAAACCGAGCGCCTGCTTGGCGAGCGGTGGAACGCCTGCCGCTACGGATTGTGCGCCGTCGTGCACGACAAAGCCGCGTTTTCTCGCTTCAATCTGCCCGAGTGCCGCGCAGAGACCTTCCGTTTGAGTTCGGGAAATCTCGAAAACGCTGTGCTCTACGCGCCCGAACCCGACGTCGATCTTTCCGCCTTCCGCGAGGTCGTCTTTCTCGATAAGCCCGCCGCCCTCACTTATAACACAGGCAAGGCGCGCGTGTATGTGTGCGATGAAATCGGGTATAAAGATATCCTTACGCTCGAAACGACGCGCGATTATCTGTTGGGCATGTTTGCGGCGATCCGTCAGAACGAAGGACTGCTGACGGGCGAGAGCGGCGACCTTGCCTCGATTGCGCGCGCATGCAACGGGCTGGGGTATGCGCACAAGCAGTTTCTGTTCGGGTTAGCCGTGTTTGCCGAATTGGGCTTGCTCGCGTTCGAAAACGGCGGCGTGCACATCGTCCGCGGAAAAAAAGTTTCGCTTACCGACAGCGTGATCTACGATCGTACGGTGAAGTTGCAGGACGGCGATTAGTTGCCTGCGGTTCTCATCGTAAATTGCAAGGGAAATCAGAGGTGGTGATATGAAAACCTGTTTAATGAAAATCTATGAAAATTACACGGGCAAAGAGCGCGAAATGCTGTTGCACGCCTACGACTTCGCCAAAGAGGCGCACAGTAATCAGAAACGTGCCTCGGGCGAACCGTATTTCATTCACCCTTGCGCGGTTGCCGAAATCCTCATCGATTTAGGGTTGGACGCCGCGACGATCGCCGCCGCGCTCTTGCACGACGTCATCGAGGATACCGAGGCGAACGAAGAGGACGTGCGCCGCGAATTCGGCGACGAGGTGCTCGAGCTTGTTTCGGGCGTGACCAAACTCGATAAAATCGTGTTCAAGTCGGAAGAAGAGGCGGAAGCGGAAAACTTCCGCAAGATATTCATCGCCATGGCGAAGGATATCCGC
Source organism: uncultured Christensenellaceae bacterium (assembly GCA_910589015.1). Taxonomy (GTDB): domain Bacteria; phylum Bacillota; class Clostridia; order Christensenellales; family Borkfalkiaceae; genus Gallimonas. The sequence goes on along the minus strand of CAJUSA010000026.1, from coordinate 2,451 downwards.
GTCATTATCATCAAACTTGCCGACCGCCTGCATAATATGCGTTCGCTCAATTTTCTTTCGGCGGAACGGCAGAGAAAAATGGCGCACGAAACGCTTGATATCTACACGCCGATCGCGGGCAGATTGGGTATTTCGCAAGTCAAGTGCGAGCTCGAAGATCTGTGCCTTAAATACCTCGAACCCGCCGCCTTCGAGTATCTCGTCGAGAATATCCATCAGAAGTTGGAAGAACGCAACCGTTTCGTCGATTTTGTTGTCGAAGAAATCAACGGCATTCTCACCGAGAGCGGCATTATGGGCGAGGTCTTCGGGCGCCCGAAGCACTTTTATTCGATCTATAAAAAGATGAAAACCAAGAACAAGTCGTTCGATCAGATTTACGATCTCACCGCCGTACGCGTGATCGTGGGGACGGTGGACGAATGTTACGAGGTGCTCGGCAAGATTCATAAAAAGTGGAAACCCGTTCCGGGGCGCATCAAGGATTATATCGCCACCCCCAAACCCAACTTGTATCAGTCGCTGCATACCACCGTCGTGACAAACTTCGGGCAACCCTTCGAAATTCAGATCCGCACCGAAGAGATGCACCGCACGGCGGAATACGGTATCGCGGCGCACTGGAAGTATAAAGAACAGCGCGAGAACACCTCTTCGCTCGATCAGCGCATGTCGTGGATCCGCGAGGTCATGGAATTGCAGGGCGGGCTCAAAGATTCCAAAGAATTTATGGATACCGTGCGCGGCGAGCTCTATTCCACCGAACTTTTGGTGTTCACGCCGCAGAGCAAAGTTATATCGCTGCCCGCAGGCGCAACGCCCGTCGATTTTGCTTATGCCATTCATTCCGAGGTCGGCAACCACTGCACGGGCGCAAAGGTAAACGGCAAGATCGTGCCGCTCAATTCGCAGCTCGAGCTGGGCGACGTCGTCGAAATCATCACGTCACCCACGAGCAAAGGCCCTTCGCGCGACTGGCTCAAATTCATCAAATCCTCTTCGGCGCGGGCGAAAATCAAATCCTTCTACCGCAAGACGATGAAGGAAGAGAATATCCGTCTTGGCAGAACCATGCTCGAAAAAGCCGCCAAAACAAAGGGGGTGGCGCTCTCCGATTTGCTCACCGCCGAGAGTTTCAAAAAGATTTCGGCAAAGTTTTCGTTCGACGGTCAGGACGAAATGTTTTCCGCAATCGGTTACGGCGCGATATCCACCAATCAGGTGCTGTTCAAACTGCTTGATTATTACCGCAAAGAGGTGCCGCAGCCTGTGGAAGTGCAACCCTTCCGCGAGCACGGCGCAAAGGGTTCGGTCACGATCAAGGGCACGGCAGGGCTGCTTGTATCGTTCGCGGGCTGTTGTTCGCCCGTCCCCGGCGACGATATCGTGGGGTTTGTTTCGCGCGGGCGCGGCGTGGTCGTGCACAGGAAGGATTGCCCCAACATGCGCAACATCGAACCCGAACGCCTGCAACCCGCCGAATGGATCGTGCGCGAAGGCGCGGCGCGGTTCCGCGCGGCGCTCATCGTCACGGCGGAAAATCAGGTCGCGGCGCTCTCGGCAGTGTCGGGCAGCTGTGCGGAGCTCAAACTCGAAATTACTTCGATCAACGGCAGATACGATAAAAACGGACTGTTTATCGTCGAATTCACCGTATCGCTCAATAACCGGCAAGACGTCGAGGTGCTCATCAATAAAATCAAGAACCACACCCATATTCACGAAGTGCGCAGAAGCTCGAATTAGACCCTTCGGCTGCGCTCAGGGTGACAGGGGGCTATGTCATTCCGCAAACGCGTTTGTCATTCTAAGCCCCAAATTGTCATTCCGAGCGTAGTCGAGGAATCTAAACCAAAACCAACGCCGTAACATACGGCAAAACAAATAAAAAAAGGAAAAAGAACCATGGACGTAAACGAATTGCAGAAAATAGCGGAGCAGGGCGACGCGGCGGCACAAAATAATTTGGGAGAATGTTATTATTTCGGGAAAGGCGTAGCGCAGGATTATACGCAAGCGGCGACTTGGTTTGAAAAAGCAGCGCAACAAGGTCATGCTTCGGCACAATATAATATGGGCTGTTGTTATTATTACGGGGAAGGCGTAGCGCAGGATTATGCGAAAGCAGCGGCATGGTATGAAAAAGCAGCGCAGCAGGGACATGCAACGGCACAATTTAATTTGGGAAACGGATATTATTTCGGGGAAGGCGTAGCGCAAGATTATGCGAAAGCAGTGGCATGGTATGAAAAAGCAGCTCAGCAGGGACATGCAATGGCACAATTTAATTTGGGAAACGGATATTATAACGGGGAAGGCGTAGCGCAGGATTATGCGAAAGCAGCGGCATGGTACGAAAAAGCGGCGCAGCAAGGGTTTGCAAACGCACAGTTTAATTTGGGAAACGGATATTATTTCGGGGAAGGCGTAGAGCAAGATTATGCGAAAGCA
>CAJUSA010000025.1 GCA_910589015.1 uncultured Christensenellaceae bacterium | reverse complement strand
AATCTTACGGTCGAAATACCCCGCGACGTTGCCGAGCGTGTATTCGCGCCCGAAGCGTTGCGAAAACTCGGCTATTTAAGCAAAAGCGACTTTGTGCGGCAAGCGGTCGCCGCGCTCGACGCTCGGTTATCCACAATCGAAGCGAAAGAAAAAGCCGACGGCGCAGGAACGCCGAACGGCAACAAGTAAATAAACCACAATTTAAGACAAGGAACGGGCGGTCGAAATTGGCACTTCCGACCGCCCGCGAAACTTGACACAAAACTATGTCAACCAAACCGATATTATTATACCACATCGGCGGCATAGTGTCAATGTTTTGCAAGCGAAAAACCGTGCTTTTGCGTCCTCGTAATGAAGTATTATCGTATCAACGACGCAAGCAGGATAAACAGGCAACGCGCCCCGCGCTTTATACCCCCTTTGCGATAAACTTTGAGGGGGTCGAGAAAGGGGGCGGCGGGGGAAAACATCGGGGGCGTTTGGTAAATTCGATTAGAAAGAAAACTCCCCATTTAGCCCCCGCGTGTTGTCCCCCGCTTTTTTGGCTATTCTTTGTCTTTTACGTTAAAGCAATTTATCGGAGGCAATATGGCAAAACGCTACTACACACTCGACCCGCACAAATACGACTTTGACGAGATATACAGCGACGAAGCGCGGGACGCGGAAAGCGACGCTCTCTTGCAATCGCTATCCGACCCACACATCGTAAAGTATCGTACAAAGACGATTAAAAGCGGCAACGTGCTTGAAGTCGAAGTTTACCCGATATGGGACACGCACACATCGACATCAAGGGCAAGGAAAACAAAGGAAAGCCGCGAAGCGCAAAAGCGACTCAATTACAAAAATGCGGTTAAAACTGTTGTACGGCTTATCAATGCGAATTTTACCGACTCGGACTTTTGGGCGACCTTTACATACGATAACGCCCACTTGCCGAAAACATACGCGGACGCGCAACGCGAAGTACAAAAATTTATTCGCAGATTGAAACACTATGCCGAACGACACCACTTCCCGCCGCTCAAATACGTTTATTGGACGGAATTTGAAAACGACGAAAAGAAAGGCAAAAAGCGTATGCACCACCACCTCGTAACGAACTTTGCCGACCGCGACAAAATGGAGGACTTATGGGGCAACGGCGGGCGCAACAATGTACGTCGGCTCGTTGCGGACGACAGCGGTTACGAGGGTATGGCGCGGTATTGTATGAAAGACCCGAAAGGACTCAAACGATACGTCGCGTCAAAGAACTTGAAAAAGCCGCAAATCACGGTATCGGACACAAAGTTTACGCGGCGCAAGGTAAACCGCATTATGCACGACAAGGTCAACCCCTATTCCGTTTTTGAAGGCTTATACAAGGGCTATCAAATGACGGACATCACAAAAAAAACAAGCGAATACACGACGGGCGCGTATGTGTACGTCAAAATGAAACGCAAGGAGTGAAAAAATGAAATACATCGGCAGTAAGGCAAAAATCGCAAACGAAATCGTCCCCATATTGCAACGCTACATATCCGCGTACAACATCAAGCAGTACGTCGAGCCGTTTGCGGGCGGTTTTAACGTGATTGATAAAATACAATGCGAATACAGGCTCGGCAACGATATTGACCCGCTTGTATGCGAACTCGTCGAAGCGTGCCGCGAAAACCCCGCACTTTTGAACGAATTGGAAACGCCGACCCGCGCCGAATACTACGACGTGCGCGACAACCCCGACAAATACGCCCGTTGGTATCGGGCGGCGGTGCTTTTATTCGGCTCTTACAATGCCCGCGTGTACGGCGGTTGCTATGGCGCGACGGCAGTCATAAAAGGCGGCAAAACGCGAAATTACTTTATCGAAGCACGCGAGAATTTTCGCCGTCAATTACCCGCCTTGCGCAATATCCTTGTCGGCAACGCCGATTATCGGGAATTGCGACTCCCCGAACGGGAGCGCGTGCTTGTTTATTGCGACCCGCCGTATTCGGACGGTATCGGTTACGGCGGCGGCAAATTCGATACGGCGGAGTTTTGGAATTGGTGCAGGAAGCAAACGGCGGCGGGTCATATCGTAATCGTAAGCGAATACACCGCGCCCGACGACTTCGTTTGTATTTGGCAACACGAAATAACGACGCACTTAAACAACCGCGACAAGCAAAAGCGCGTCGAAAAATTATTTATTCACGGAGGCGCAAAATGGCACAAATACACGACTTGAAAATCTTACCCGAATATTACGCCGCAGTTGATAAAGGCGTAAAAACTTACGAATTGCGGTTTGACGACCGAAATTACGCCGTCGGCGATATGTTGATATTGCGCGAGTGGAAAAACGGGCAATATACGGGGCGGCGGCTTACGGCAACAATAACGCACATCTTGAAGGACTTTGTCGGCTTGACCGACGGTTGGGCGGTTTTAAGTATCAAGAAAATCGGAGGTAAAAAATGCTTAAAAAAATAATATCGGCAATTTACGTTGTTACGTTGCTTGTAATTGTGGTTTGCGTGCCGCTATCGGCAATATTCGTCGTTTGTAAACTTTGCGGCGCGACTCCCATATCTTGGCTCGGCGCGTGCGTGCCGCTTATAATCGCGCTTGCCGTTTTGCCGTGCTTTATTCTCTCAAAAATTTTGCTTGACATCGGCAACAAATAAAATACCGAAACAAGGAGGTCAATAATGCCGAAACAACCCCGAAACGACACCGAAAAGAAAACAGCCGCGACAAAGGGCAAAAAACAGCCCGTCAAGGCTCGAAAGAAAGCGGACGCAAAACCGCCCGCCGAAGCGGAAAACGCCGCAGAAACGGGAAAACGCGGCGCAAAATCACAATACGCAAATAAGGTTTTACCTTATTTGGCGGATATAGAGCGTTATGCGCGATGTATGGTTACTGAAGGCGATATATGCAAATTTTACGGCGTGGGTAAAACGCAATGGGCGCAATACAAAAAAGATTATCCCGAACTAACCGAAACGCTTTTACGCGCGCGCGAAGCGGGAAAAGCCGACTTACTCGATAACGCATACCGCGTCGCGGTCGGTTATTACTACGAGGAAACCCACACGACAACGGTCATTATCGACGGCAAACCGCACACCAAAACATACGTCGACCGCAAGTACGCAAAGCCCGACGCGGGTATGATACAATTCTTGCTAATCAACCGTTTTTCGGGCGAATTTGCACGCGACCCGCAAGCAATCGAATTACGCAAAAAGGCGTTGGAACTTGCAAAAGAGGGCAAATTGCCCGACGGTTGGGAGGGTATTTGATTATGCCGCTTGACCCGATACACGCCTTTTATTGCCGCAAAGAGTATTTAACGCTTGCGCAGTATTGCAAGATAAAAAGCGGCGGAATTTGCGCCCGTTGCGGCGGCGTATTCGATATTGACGAATTGCGACCGCACCATATAACCGAACTTACGCTCGACAACATCGACGACGTAAATATCACGCTAAACCCCGCAAACATCGAAGTATTGTGCCACGATTGCCACAACGCGGCGCACGCGCGTTTTGGTAATGTTGTCGGTCAAAAGCACGTTTACGTCGTTTACGGCGCACCGTGCGCGGGCAAATCAACGTATGTACAAAGCGTTGCCACACGCAACGATATTGTTGTCGACCTTGACCGAATACACGGCGCAATATGCGTATGCGGGCAATATGATAAACCCGACGCAACAAAGCGCGTCGCGTTCGCCTTGCGTGATTATTTACTTGACGAAATACGCACGGCAACGCCGCGCCGCCGTTGGCAAGACGCGTACATAATCGGCACATATCCCGACCGCATAGACCGCGACAGTCTTGCGCGGGAATATCCGCCCGACGTGATAAACTTTGTACACATCGACACATCGAAGGCGGAATGTATCAAGCGGGCGCACGAAACAATCAAGCAAGCGGCAACGCGCGACGCGGTTGTCGGTTGGATAGAAAAATATTTTGCACGTTATACGGAATAATACCCCCCTATCCTTGCAAAATTTTTGAAACCCGAAAAGACTCCAAGCCGCAGGTAAAAAAAATTCACACCGAAGTTTTGACTTTTCGGGCGAAAAGTTTTCAAATTCCAAAAAGGAGGCGGAAATGAAAAAAAGCAAAGACAAAAAAACGCTTGCCGACGGCGAATACAAGCGGCTCGTCGATTTATACAAGGCGGCGGGCGTGGACGAAATCAAGTTACAAATTTACGACGAACTTATCCGCAAGGTCGCGGAGGTTTTTGCGTGTTTGGAAGCAATCAAAGAATTGCCGTCGATAATTTACGACCCGAAAAACCCGTCTATACAGCGGGAAACGGCGGCGGGTCGGGCGCGGGTCAAGTATATGGCGCAATACACTTCGGCAATGCAAAAACTTAACAAGGAATTGCTCGGCGGCTTAAACGGCGACGACGGCGACGATTTATCGGCTTATGACGACGACAACGATTAACGGCACGGAAGCGGCTACGCCCGCCCCCGCAGATTGGACGCTTGCAAACCCCGAAATTGACCCGCTTACAGGTTGGCAAGCATTAAGCGAAACCGTCGACGGCGAGCATAGTTTTTTGATTGAATATTACAAGCGTTGCCGTTCGGGGGAAATCGTCGTCGGGCGCGAACTGAAAACCACGCTCGAAATGTTGATACAAGATATTTTCGCGGGCGGCGGCAAATACCGTTTTACACTTAAAGCGGCGCACAAACGAATTGCATTTATCGAAAACGAAATGAAACTTTTTCAAGCCCCCTTCGCGGGTAAACCGTTCAAAATGCAATTATTCCAAAAGGCATTTACGGAGGCGATATTCGGGTTTTACGTTTACGATACCGAGTTGTCATACGGCGCGGGTTGGGCGCGGCGTTTTCAAGAGGTTTTATTCCTTGTCGCCCGCAAAAACGGAAAAACCCCGCTCGTCGCCGCCCTTATCTTTGCCGAATGGTTTTGCGGCGGTATGGGGCAATCGGTAATGTGCGCGTCAAACGATTATGCGCAAGCCGCGCTCGTATTTAACGCCGTCAACGCTTTTCGGGAAGAGTCGCGGGCAATATCGCGCGTTACCCGCAAAAACAACAAAGGTATATTTTTCGGCAACCCGAAGCAACGCCGCAAAACGGGCAAATTCTCGAAGCAAAACAAGGGGTCAATCGAAATAATGTCGGCGAAGCAGGGCGCAAAGGAAGGTCGAAATCTTACACTTGCGGTCGTTGACGAAATTCACGAAATGAAGGACAATTCAACAATATTGCCCCTTAAAACATCGGTATCAACGCAGGACGAGCCGCTTTATTTTGAAATCACGACCGAAGGCATTGTGCGCGACGGCTATCTTGACGAGCGGCTATCCGACGCGCGGGAAGCACTTAAAGGCGAGGCGAAAACCGACCCGTCGCGTTGGTTGATATGGCTATATACGCAAGACAGCGAGGCGGAAATTTGGAACGACGAGCGCAGTTGGACGAAGTCAAATCCTATGTTAGGCATATCGAAAAAGCGGTCGTATTTACGGGAAAAAGTCGACACCGCCCGCCACAGCGGAAGCGACCGAGCGTTTATTCTTGCAAAGGAATTTAACGTCAAGCAATTAGCGAGTAACGCGTGGTTAGAGGAAAAATACATTGATTGTCCCGCCACGTTCGATATTGCCGACTTTGCGCATTGTTGGTGTGTTGTCGGGGTCGACCTTGCCGAAACAAACGACCTTTGCGCTTGCACGTTTTTATTTATGCGCCCGAACGACCCCGTCAAATACTTGCATACGATGTACTTTGTTACGGCGGTTAAAGCGGGCGACGGGCAATCGACCGACTCCCCCACTAACCCCGAAAAAAAGAATTACATCGAATGGGCGGACGCGGGGTTGGTGCGCATTGTGCAAGACAACGTAATCGACGATACGGTTGTATCAAATTACATTTGGGATATATTCAAGCAATACAATATACGCCCGCTTACGGTCGGTTACGACGAATGGCACGCAAAGGACTTCGCGAAAGAAATCGCGCAAAAATTCGGTAAAGAAGTGCCGCGCAAAATACGAATGACGACCGACGCGCTTAACGTGCCGACCCGCAACATCGAAACCGATTTACGGGCGCGGCTTATCAATTACAACAACAACGATATTTGCCGTTGGAACTTCCGCAACACAGCCGTCCGCGTTGATAAAAACGGGTTTGTAATGCCTTGTAAAATAAACGGCTACATCGGCAACAAGATTGACGGCACGATGTCAAAAGTAATCGCATACGCCGCGTTGCGGGAAGTCAAGTCGGCATTTATGGCGAAAATCGGAGGCTAAATATGGACGACAAAAAAACACCGCAAAATCAAAACGAAAGGTACACGCGGAGCGTGCGTTGCCCCGTACATCGCGCCGTAATCGGCAAATACGATATGCGCGACGGGTTGATTAACGCGGTTTTTCTTTGCCCGAAATGTCGCCGCGAATACACCTACACGATACCACCCCGCAAACCGTGAAAAAACTTCTTAAAAAATATTAACGAAAAACCGTTGACTTCGCCCCGCCCGACGAGTTATAATGCGGTCAAACTGAATACCCGCACCACCACCGCCGACGCGGTGAGTGCGCCGCAATCGCCTTGTATTGCCGCCCGTTCGGGCGAGTGCGCCGTTGGTGTCTGATTGTTGCATTATCCACCGCCGACGCGGTGAGTGCGCCGCGATTATCCTTTAATCGCCACATTAAAAAAACGTGAGTGCGCCGATATTTACGAGTATTTTTGCTCGTCTATATCGGCGCACTTTTTTGTTATTTTTCGCAAGGAGGCAAGCCGATTGTCAACGCTTAAAAACGCTATACACAATTTGCTCGGTTGGGATAGACCGACCGCATACAACCGCGTTGTGAACGCAAACACGGTTTTATTTTCGTCGTTCGGCAAAGACGTTACCGCGTCGGACATCGTAAAAACGGCGATACATCGCGTTTGCGAGGAAGTATCAAAATGCAGTATCAAGTCGGTTACGGAAACGCAAAACCCGCACCGCGTAACGGTTGCGGACGACGACATCAATAGCGTTTTACTCGGTCGCGTCAACCCGATGTGCGGGCTTAAAGATTTTTTATATAAAATCGCGTACATAACGCTCGTCAATCGAAATTGTTTTATTTATTGGGCGTATGACGAAGTGCCGATAAAGGTTGACGGCAAAGACTATGTCAAGCGCGTTACGCGCGGTTTTTATCCGTTGGAAAAAGCCCGCGTAAAACTCTACTATGCGGGCGACGAAATGCGGGCGGAATTGCAAAGCACGACGGGCGGCGGCGTAACGCTTGACTTGCCGTATAGCGATTTAATTCACTTGCGGCTCGGTTACGGCGCAAACCCTTATTTAGGCGGCGACGCAGACGGTCGCGCCGATTGGCGGGCAATTCTCAAAAACTTACAAACATTGCACGTCATACAAGAAGCGATACCGAAGTCGCTCGAAGCGTCCTTATCGTTGCACGGCGTTTTGACAATGAATACCGTTGCGGAAGCGGACAAACGAGAAATATCCCGCAAAGAATTTGAAAAGCATTTATTTAACAGCGAACTCGGCATTGTTGCGACCGACTACGAGTCGCAATTTACGCCGATACAAATTGCGACGCAGGATATACCGCAAACCGTTTTAACCTTTTTGCGCGACGAAATTTTGTCGGTATTCGGCGTTAGTGTGCCGATATATCTCGGTAAATACACCGACGACGACTTTACGGCGTTTTATCAAACGGCGGTCGAGCCGTTGCTTATGACGATTGTCAACGCTATGAAAATAACGCTCTTTACGTCGAAGCAACTCGCATACGGGCGCACGATAAAGTTTTACGACAAAATTGTGCAATCGCTATCGTTCGCGCGTCGGTTGGAAATCGCAAAAGCAACGCAAGAGGACGCGCTACTATCCCGCCCCGAACGGCGCGAATTGTTGGGCTATGACCCCGACGACGAGCCGACCCGCGTATCGTTGAACTACATCGACGTATCAATCGCAAATACCTATCAATTAACGGCGTTGTCGCAAGGCAAGAAGCCCGCCACGCCGAAACAAAGCAAGGAGGACGACGAATAATGCCCGACGAAATCAAACCGTACACCGCGCCGCAGTACATCAAACGCGCCGCGCCCGACGGAAACCCCGCGCAAATCGACCCGTTAAAGGGCGTAATCGAAGGTTGCCCGATTGTATTCAATCAACGGACGGCAATCGGCGACTTGTTTTACGAGGAAATCGACCCGCACGCGCTCGACGACGCGGATATATCCGACATCAAGTTTATGGTAAACCACGACGACGGAATGATACCACTTGCACGCCACAGGCGCGGGAAGCGGTCGACTATGGACGTTGAAATCAAGCCCGACGGTTTACACATCAAAACAACGCTCGATATTGATAACAACGCGACCGCCCGCGAACTTTGCTCGGCGGTTACACGCGGCGACATTGAAGATATGTCTTTTGCGTTCGGCGTTTTGGTATCGGGCTATGAATGGCGCGACCTCGATACGGATATGCCGACGCGCCGAATTACCAAAATATCAAAGGTTTTCGAGGTTAGTGCCGTAAACGATGGCGCATACCCGCAAACTTCGATATATGCCCGCTCCCCCGCCTCGTTGGATAACGACAAAATTGCGTTGGATAACGCAAAGGCGGCGGCGTTGGAAAATGAACAAAGGCGGCAAACCGCCGACTCGCAAGCGGCGTTACAACTTGCGAAAGAAAAATTTATTTTTGTGGAGGAACAAAAAACACTATGAACATCAAACAGTTGCTCGAAGAGCGTGCCGCCCTTTTGCAGGAAGCGGCAAAACCCGAAACCACCGCCGAGCGTCTTGCGGAAATTCGCGCAAGGGTTGAAGCAATCAACTACACCGTAACGGAATTGCGCAGGGACGAAGCGGACGCAAAAGCCGAAGAGGAAAAACGCGCGGCTCGCCCCGCAAACGGCGGCGCACCCGCCCCCGCTCCCGTCGTTGTACACGACGACGCACAGGTCGACGCGCAGAAGCGTACCGCCGCAAATGCGGAAGTAATCGAGAAGCGCGGAAAGGCACTTAAAAACGGCGAAAAGGTGTATATCGAACATCGCGCCGTCGCGTCCACGTCTACGGCTCTCGGTACGGTTGCAAGCGGCGACATCACGCCCGCGTTTGAACAGGTCGGAACGCTTGACACGCTTGTCAACGAAGTACACCTCGAAGGCACGGGCGCGGAAAGTTACAAGAAGCCTTTTGCAAAGACTATCGGCGAGGGCGGCATTACCGCCGAAGGCGCGGACGCAACCACCGCCGAGCCGACGTTCGACTATGCGTCGATTAACAAGGTCAAAATCACGGCTTACGCCGAAGTCAACGAGGAAGTCGAAAAGTTGCCCGCCGCGCGGTACGACGCGGAAGTTAGCAACGCCGTCGTCGGTGCGTTGCGTAAAAAGATTATCGGACAGATAATCGGCGGAAGCGGCACGGACGAACTTGTCGGCATTGTAAACGCCCCCGCGAGCATTATCACGGCGGCACAGCGTAAAACCGTTGCCACCGTCGACGAAAACACGCTCGACAACATCATTTTCGATTATGGCGGCGACGAGGACGTCGAAGGCGACGCTTACCTTGTACTCAACAAATTGACGCTCAAAGAATTTGCGAAAGTCAAGGGAACGGACAAACGCCGCGCATACGACATCGTTGTACGCGGAAATTCGGGAACGATAAACGGCATACCGTTTGTTTGCACGTCGAAACTTGCCGCCTTCGGCGCGGTCAAGGCGGGCGACCCCTACTTGATTTACGGCAAATTGAAAGGCTACGAATTGGCGTACTTCGCCGACATCGAAGTCTTGAAATCGACCGAGTACAAATTCAAGCAGGGCGTTACCGTATTCAAAGCGTCGGTAATGTGCGGCGGCTCGCCCGCGATGTACAACGGCTTTATGACCGTGCAGAAAGCGGCAAAGGCTTGATAATTCGGTTTTTGGTTGCGGGTCGGCGCAAAAGCCGATACGAAACGGTATTACGTTAGGAGGTCGAAATGCAAGAAGTCGACGAAATCTTATACAAATTGGGCTACTATGACGCAGACCCGCAATTAAAACAAACCGTACAAGGCTACATCAAGACGGCGGAGGAATTTATGCTCGACGGCGGCGTGCCGCAAGAGCGTTTATCGACGCAACGTGCGCGTGCGGTCAAAGCACTTTTCGCCGACGCGTTCGATAAAGGAACGCCCGACGACGTAATCAAGAAGGACGGAATGGTTGTCGCGCTTATCGCGCAATTACGGAGATAATATGGCAAAACAAACGGTAAAAGAACGCCGCACGCTTGTCAAATTCGCCGTACAGCGCACGACACACATCGCGGGAAAAGGTGCGTCGACAACGTGGGAAACAATATCGGTCAAAATAGGCGAAGCCGACGACGGCTCGCCTATAATGACAGATTGCTTTTATTGCGAATGGTTAAACGCATACGGGCAAACGGCAACGCAACAGCAAGCCGACGGCGTAATACGCCCCGCCCGCTTGCGCTTGCCGTTCGTTAAAGCAGTTTACGACGCACTTATCGCGCGGGACGTGCGAATTTACTTGCGCGGCATAAAAGACGACGCGCACACGTTTTGTCTTGCAGGGGCGGCGGATAACTACCTTGAACAAAACAAAATGATTGAACTACAAGTCAAAAAGTACGAGGGCAAATAATGAACGTAACGGCGATAATGCAACAAATACTCGACGAAACCCTTTTACCGTTCGGCGTTTTATCAAACCACTTGCGGCGGGTTGAAGCGGATAATATAGCAAATTCGCAAGTCAAGGTCAACGGCGACGAGTACGTCGTTTATAAAATCGTATCAAATCGCCCGAAAACATACGGCGACGGCAATGCAAAGACCCGCCGCGTGTATATCGACGTGAATTACTATTACTTGTACGAAAAACACGACCCCCGCTATTCGGGCGTTGACGAACGCTTAAAGGCTATCAAACGCGCCGTATTGCAAGACCCGCATTTTGCGCTCGCAAACGACGAAAGCGATATACCCGACAGCAACAACCCGTATCGCGGCGTAAACATTGAGTTTGTGTACATCGGGACGGTTGATTATGGCAAATAAAGGCATATCGACGGGACACATCGCGCTCGACGAATTGCCCGAAGCGTTGACGGGAATTTTAACCGATTTTCAACACGCAAACTTTGAAGCGCGGCAACAGGCGGTACAAAAGGGCGCGGAGGTTTTCAAAGACGCGGTCGAAGCCGTAACGCCCCGCGACACGGGCGAAATGGCGCAGTCTTGGCAAATCAAGACAAAGTACAAAGACCGCCGCTACGTCGGCAATACGCGCGTTGCAAGCGGCGACGTGCGCCGCAAAACGAAAGACGGCTCGAAAGGCGAAGCGCGAAGCGGAGTACCGTTGTCAAACGTGCTTGAATATAGCGACAACCCGCACAACGGTTTTATACGCCGATGTTTTGACGAAACCGAGCCGCAAATCTTTGAAGCAATCAAAAACACCATTAAAAACGGAGGCAAATAAAAAATGACAAACAGCAAGGCGGCAACGCCCGCAAAAAATCTTATACGTTTTAATATCCGTAATGCAAAGTACGCCTTCCCCGCCGACAATGGCGAGTATGGCGATTTTGTGCCTATGGGTACATCAACAAAAATGGCACTTGAAACCGACTCGTCCGAAAAAGAAGTCTACGGCGACGGCGAGTGCATTATTCACTACATCAACGAAAAGGGCAAAACGGGAACGCTTACGCAAAACAATATTTGCGACGAGTACGAAATCGCGTGCGGACGGCAGGTAATGACCGCCGACGGGCTTGCGCAGGTTAAGCCGACCAAAAACACCCCGCACATCATTTATTTTGAAACGTGCGCAATGGACGGCGATAACGAAATATCGGTCGCAAAAACGATGTTGTACGGCGTTACGTCCACCCGCCCCGCCGAAAATTACGACCAAAATAACGGCGAAATCAACGAGTCGTCGTTCGATGTGCCGCTTAAAATCAAGGGTATCAAAGCACTTGCGTCGGACGGCAAGGTTTACGTCGACGCAAAAGGTAACAACCGTGTTGTATGGCAGTTGACGAAAACGCCCGATATGGAGGGTTATGACACGTTCGGCGACAAGGTGGTTATCCCGAAAATGCTTGCGGGCGCGGAAGCGGACACAGGCACGGGCGCATAATCGGAGGGCGATATGATAAATACGACTTTACCCGTACTTGAAACGGAACTCGACGAAGCGAAGGGCGAACTTATCCGCAAAACGCACGACATCAAGTGCAAAATCGACGTATCGGTATTTGCCGAGCGGCGTTGGGAAGAGAACTTCCCCGCAAACGCAAAGACCGAAACGCTTTTTGCATACGTTGAACGAATGAGCGGAAAAGACCTTAAAAACCCCGCATACCTTTTGTCGAACTTAAAGGCGATTTATTGCTTTATCGTAAGCGACGAAATTGCCGACTTCGACTCGTTTTTGCAAATGTTTGATATGTCGGACATCGAATACTTGACGCGGCTCATTAACAAAATCAAGTTTGTTTTTGAAATCGCATTAAAGGCGACAACAACGAACGCAAAAAACTCGTAACGCACGGGCAGGAATATACGCGGCTATCGGGTATATATGCGAAATTAAACCCGCAACCCGAAGCCGCAAAACCTTTACCCGTGCCGCGTTACATAACACTTATGCAAAAATGCGTCGAGCATAGAATACCCGACGCAATTATCACAAATTCACATTTTAACGACCTTTACGTCTTGATAATGTCGATTGATATTGCGAACTTAAAACACGCAATACAGCAAGCACGGAAAGCGCAAAACAAAAACAGCAATTACAACGTGCGCGACGTATCGGCGGCGGAAGCGGTCAAATTCTTAAAAGGAGGCTAAACCTATGGCGGACAATATTCGCGGTTTAACGGTTGAAATCGGCGCGGACGCGTCGTCGTTCAACAAAGAAATGTCGTCAATGCGGAAAGCGGCGCAAGCGTCGCAAACCGAATTAAACGCCTTGCAAAAAAGCCTCGAATTAAAATTTGACGCGGACAAATTCGCGCGGGCGCAAAAGGTCGCTCAACAGGCTATCGACCAAACGGCGGCAAATGCGGACACATTGCGCCGCCGTTTGGCGTACTTGGAAGAGTCGGGAAACATTGACACCGACGCATACCGAAAATTGCAAAGCGAACTTGCGAAAGCCGAATTGCAAGGGCAACAATTACAACAGCAACTCGAAAAAATAAACGCAATCAAGTTTACGCAACTCGGTAATCAAGTATCGAACGTCGGCGGCGCAATATCAAGCGTTGGGCAAGCCTTGACTCCCCTCTCGACGCTTGCGGCGGGCGGCGTTGCCGCGCTCGGCGGGTTGAACGTCGCGGCGGCAAGCACGGGCGCAACGATTGACGACCTTGCGTTGCGGCTTGGTATATCCGCCGAAAAAATACAAGAATATCAATACATAACGGCGCAATGCGGGGTCGAATGGAGCGTCTTTGAAAAAGCAATGATAAAAGCCCGCGCCGCAATGCTTGACTTGTCGACGGGTACTATGAACACCGCGTCGCAAGCCTTGCAATCGCTCGGCTTGAATATTGCCGACTTTGAAAGCAAAGAGGCAATGTTCGACGGCATTATCGACGCTTTATCGAATATGCAAGACAAAACCTTGCAAGCGGCATACGCAAACGAGATTTTTGGCGACAAAGTCGCAAATCAAATGTTGCCGTATCTTAACGCAGGGTCGGACGCAATCAATCAATTTAAGGGCGAGTTTGAACAAATCGGCTATTTATCAAACGAACAGGTCGCCGCGCTTGCAACGCTTGACGACACCTATTTTTTACTGAAGGAGTCGATTAAAAACGTCGGCTTGCAAATCGGCGCGTCGCTTGCGCCGC
>CAJUSA010000024.1 GCA_910589015.1 uncultured Christensenellaceae bacterium | reverse complement strand
CTATGCGAATACCTGGCTGCCGATCGCAAAGGGCGCGGAAATGAATTTGTACTGGCTGTTCCGCGCACACCCGAACGGGCATGAAATCGGGCACGGCGCCCTGTATTCGGCGGCAGGCAGAAGCTACCGTGTAAGCGAAGAAGTCAAGCGGGCAAGCGATGAATTCGCAAAGTGCGAAAAGTTTTTAACGGAAACGTGCGTGAAAAGTAAGATCGCGTTGCATTATTCCAACACCGCCCTGAATAATCTGACCTCGGCGCCTATTTTGAAGGATCTCGATTACCGCGAAACACTCGTTCAAAAATATCACGCGGCATTCCGCCATTATAACGTGGACGTCATCGACACGCCGCATGCGCTCGACGGATACGAAGTGATCGTATCGCCTTTCCTTGTGTGCGCAGACGAGAACGGTTTTAAGGAACGTATCACCGAATGGGTAAAGCAGGGCGGCACGTGGATCGTCGGACCGATGAGCGATATCATGGACGGTAACGTGAGTCGCTACACGCACGCGCCGTACGGCTTTTTGGAAGAGCTTGCGGGGGTGTATACGAAGTATCAGAAGCCCGTCGCAAACGACGTGTTCAAGGCAAAGTGGACGAACGACGGCGACTGCAAAATCGGCATGTGCTACGACGCATATGAATGCTTGGAAGGCACAAAGAGTCTTGCGCACTATACGGCGGGCGAGTTTGCGCCGCTCTCGGTCGTCACCGAACGCAAGGTAGGGAAGGGCAAAATCATTCTAGTCGGCAGTGTTTTATCGCACGGGGATCTATTGCGGTTAGTGAACAAGACGCCGATTGCCGAGGCGAGCGAGAACGTCATTTTGACCGAACGCACGGCAAAAGACGGGGACATGTACGGTATTCTTGCCGTAGAAACGCAAAATAAGAGCGGTTATATCGTCTTAAACGGAGAATATACCGACCTGATTACAGGCAGGCTTTGTTCAGGCAAAGCGGAAATTTCGCCCTATGGGGTTTTGATATTAAAGAAGTAAATTTATGGAACAAATCGTTTTCGGCAAGATTCGCGTACAGCTGTTAAGCGACGTATCGTTCGGATCGAATACCGCATCGGAAACGGGCGAAATTTATTTATAAAAAGAAAGACGGCGCCCCGAAAATGAAAGTTTTCGGGGCGCCTGTTTTTTATTCCCGAAACAGGATTTCGCGCGTCTTGTCGGCAAGTGCGGCGTGTATGCTTTTCAGCACGAGCAAAACGTTGGCACTATCGCTGAAAATGCCGAACGTTCTTAAATTCCTGATAAAGTTTGTTACGGAAGCGATCTTCCCCCGATGCCGCGCGAGCATCAGCTCGGTTTTATCTTCCTATGCCAGACAGAATTCGAAGTTGTAGATCTTGACTTTGTTTTCCGCCGTCATGTAGTGAATGACGTTGCTGTCTAAGAACGCAAACTGCCCTTCGTTGATCGTTTGGAACCTGCCGCCGAATACCGCGGTTACGAACGGGTAATGCAACGGTATGCGCAGGCGGAACGGATCGATAAGGCTTGTGCCGCCAACGGGATTGGTTAAGTGCGCAAACCGTCAGTAACTGATTTTTATGACGAACGGGATAAGGAAAATAAGATTCTATGACAAGTCGCCTCCGCCTATGACGCGGGGCGTTTTTTTGTAAAGTAATTTGCGTTTTTTCACGGCGCTTTCATGATTTTTTAATTGCGAAAACACATTTTTTCCGATATAATATATCGTGTAAGAAATCAGACTGCGGGAGGGAATATGAGCTATCTTTCGTTAAAAAACGTGGGCAAAAAGTACAAGACGGGCACGATGGAAGTTGCCGCGCTGCACGGCGTTTCCTTTGATCTGGAAGATGGGGAATTTGCCGTTGTGCTCGGATCTTCGGGCGCGGGCAAGACGACGCTTCTGAACCTTCTCGGCGGCATGGACGGGGCGAGCGAGGGCGAAATTTTGCTCGACGGAAAAAACGTGACCGCGCTCGATAAAAAGGGTTTGTGCGATTACCGCCGCAGCGACGTGGGGTTTGTGTTCCAGTTCTACAACCTCATGCCCAACCTCACTGCGCTCGAAAACGTCGAAATTGCCGTGGAAATCTGCAAAGACCACCTCGACCCGCAGGAAGTGCTCAAAGCCGTCGGGCTCGAAGAGCGGTTGAAAAACTTCCCCGCCCAGCTTTCGGGCGGCGAACAGCAGCGCGTTTCCATTGCGCGCGCGATCGCCAAAAATCCCAAATTGCTGTTATGCGACGAACCGACGGGCGCACTCGATTATGTGACGGGTAAAAAAATTCTCAAACTGCTGTACGACGTTTCCAAAGAACAGAAAAAGCTCGTCATCGCCGTGACGCACAACACCGCCCTCAAGGATATGGCGGATAAAGTCATTCATATCAAATCGGGCGCGATCGAAGCGATCGAAGTAAACGCGCACCCCGTGCCGATAGAGGAGATCGAGTGGTAATGAAAACCTATCTCAAAACGCTCGAACGCATGTATAAAAAACACCTCATGCGCTTTCTTTCGATCATCTTCATCGTCGTCGTCAGCGTGGGGTTGGTTTCGGGGATCGGTTCGAGCACGGAAAACATCAAAAGTTCGCTGAGCGAATATTATATTGCGCAGAATATCAGCGATTTCGTCGTGAAAGCGACGGAAGGGGATTTCACGCAAGAGCAGATCGACGCGGTCAAGAACGAATACGGCGCGGAAAACGTCAATACGGGCATGTCGCTCGACGTCGAACTGACGGTAGGCGAAGAGAAGGGCACGGCGCGGCTTTATTTCCTTGATTTTGAAAATATGACCGTCAATCTTCCGCGTTACGTTTCGGGAGCAAAGGCGGAAGAGTTGGCGGCGGAAGGCGGCACGAAAATTCTGTGCGCTAATGCTTCCAAAGGGCTGAAAACGCTTACGCACGGCACGAAGGTCACGCTCGATTTCAAAGATATTCTCGTGCAGTCCGCCGATCAGGCGGGGGAAGAACTGAGCGATTTTATGCTTTCTATGCTCGACCGTTTTCTCAAACCCGTCGAAACCGAAGTGGCGGGCACCGTAACCGATGCGCTTGCCTTTACCGACGACGGCGAACCGAGTTACATTCAGGAAGAGGGCGCAACCACGCCCGATATGGTCAACGCACTCGATTCTCTCAACACGCTCGATTATATTTTTTATATTCCGCTTTCAATTATTCCCGAAGTGATGGGGCAGTCGGTTCTGCCTAAATCGGGTGATCTTTACATTACGGCGCGCGACCGCACGCAGTTTGCGTCCTTTTCTCCCGATTATAAGCGTTACGTCGACGAGAACACGGCAAAACTCAAAGAGATGTTGTCTGTCGAAACCGACGAAGGCACAAAAAGCGGGTGCGAAGTTATCACGCTGTACGAGAATTATACTTTTTCGAGCCTCGACGCCTATGCCGATAAAGTGCTGTCTTTGGGATTTGTGTTGCTTGTGGCGTTCGTGCTCGTCACCGCGCTCGTCGTCTCTTCGAATATGACGCGGCTCATGGAAGAGGAACGCGCGCAGATCGCCTGTCTGCGCACGCTCGGGTATTCGGGGTTTAAGATCATCACAAAATATATGCTGTTTGCTTTGATCGCAACGGGGATCGCGGGCGTGGCGTCGTACTTCTTAGGGCTGGGGCTGGCGGCGTTTATTTACCATGTGTTCAATTACAGTTACGTCATGCCGCCGCTTGCCTCGCGCGTTGCCATGCTCTTTTATCTCATCACCTATTTTGCGATCGCCGCGGCGATCATCGCCTCGACGCTCTTTGCGGGGGTGCGGCTCGTCAACGAAAAGCCTGCCGCGCTGTTGCGCCCCCGTCCGCCCAAAGCGGGCAGAAAGGTCATTCTCGAACGCATTCCTTTTTTCTGGAACCGTCTGCCGTTCAAATATAAATCGACGTTGCGCAACGTTTTGCGCTACCGCAACCGATTTTATATGACGGTGATCGCCGTCGCCTGTTCTATGGGGCTGGTGCTCGCGGGGCTGGCGTTGCTCGATCTGTGCATTTTCGGCACGTTCGGTTCGCCCGCAATCGTGGGGCTTGCCTGTGTGATCGTTCTCTTTGCGGGACTTCTTACCATGGCGGTCATCTATACGCTTACGGGCATCAACATCAGCGAGCGCAACCGCGAGATCGCCACGCTCATGGTGCTCGGTTATCAGGATAAAGAGGTGACGGGCTATATCTACCGCGAGGTTTATATCAACACGCTCATCGGTATCCTGTTCGGCTATCCCGTCGGCGCGTTGCTCATGTGGGTGGTGTTCAACGTGATGAACTTCGGTTCGCTCGCGGGGGTATCGTGGTTTATGTGGCTGATCGCGCCCTTCGTCGTGTTGCTCTTTACCGCGCTCGTCACGCTCATTTTGCGCCGCAAGATCGTGAAAATCGACATGAACGAGTCGCTCAAAGCAAACGAGTAAAAAGCCAAACAATAACGTACGCTTATATTTAGTTGACAGAAAGCGGGGGATTTGTTATAATATCTATTAAAAACGCTTAATTCAGGAGGGCACAGTATGATTGTTTATAACGAAAGATTCAACTTGTTGGAGGACAGGATTTACGAATATTCCTTGCAGGACGTGAAGGAACCGCACCTCTACCGCGAGCTGTTCGACTATGAATCGGTGCCCAAAACGGCGTTCAATAACCGTCAGGTTCCGCTGAACGTGCCCGAAGAAATCTGGATGACCGATACCACCTTCCGCGACGGACAGCAGTCGATGTCGCCCTTCACGGTCAAACAGATCGTCGATCTTTTTCAGTTGATGTCGCGGCTGGGCGGGGAGAAGGGGCTGGTGCGGCAGTCGGAATTCTTCGTGTATTCCCAAAAAGATCAGGAAGCTGTGCGCGCCTGTCAGGATTTAGGGCTCAAATTTCCCGAAATTACGACGTGGATCCGCGCGAACGAAAAAGACTTCGATCTTGTGAAGAGCATGAACGTCGAAGAAACGGGTATTCTCGTCAGTTGTTCGGACTACCATATTTTCAAAAAAATGCATCTGACGCGTTCGCAGGCGCTCGATAAGTATTTAGGCATTGTCAAGAGCGCGCTCTCGCACGGAATCCGTCCGCGCTGCCATTTCGAGGATATCACGCGCGCCGATTTCTACGGATTTGTCGTGCCGTTCGCAAACGAACTCATGAAACTTTCCGAAGAGAGCGGCATTCCCATCAAGATCAGAATGTGCGATACGATGGGGTTCGGCGTTTCCTACCCGGGCGTGACGTTGCCGCGCAGCGTGCAGGGGATCGTGTACGGGCTTTTCCACTACGCCAACGTGCCGCACGCCCAGCTCGAATGGCACGGGCACAACGATTTTTACAAGGTCGTAACGAACGCGGCGACGGCGTGGCTTTACGGCGCGTCCGCCGTCAACTGTTCGCTGTTGGGTATCGGCGAGCGCACGGGCAACTGCCCGTTAGAGGCGATGGCGGTGGAATACGCCTCGCTGCGCGGCACCATGGACGGCATGGACTTTACGGCGATCACCGAGATCGCGGAATATTTCGAACGCGAGATCAATTACCTCGTTCCGCCGAAAACGCCGTTCGTGGGGCGGGCGTTCAATTCCACGCGGGCAGGCATTCATGCCGACGGCATGCTCAAAGATGAAGAAATTTACAATATTTTCGATACGGCGAAACTGTTTAACCGTCCCGCGCGCGTTGCCGTCGACAAAACGAGCGGGCTTGCCGGCATCGCGTTCTGGATCAACGATTATTACAAACTGCCCGACGACGTGAAGGTGGATAAATCCGATCCGCTCGTCGTTAAAATGAAGGAATTCATCGACAAGGATTACGAAGAGGGGCGTAACAGTTCGTTCGGCGACGACGAACTTGTCAATCTGATTTACATGATCGACAGTAAACGCATTCGCAAATTAGCGGCCTCTGCCATGCAGTAACGGTTTTCCCCCTTCCTCACAGGCAGGGGGATTTGTTTCGGATGAGATTCCTCGACAAGCTCGGAATGACAAAGGTGTGCTGCGCAAACGCACAGAATGACAGGGGCGTTCGGGATAGCGGCAACGCACAGAATGACAGGGGCGTTCGGGATAGCGGCAATGTACAGAATGTCAGAGGTGTTTGGAATAGCGGCAACGCACAGAATGACAGGGGCGTTCGGGATAGCGGCAATGTACAGAATGACAGGGGTATTTGGGATAGCGGCAACGTATAGAATGTCAGAGGTGCGCGGAACGACAGTATTGTCATTCTGTGCCTGAGATGATTGTCATCCTGAGCGCAGTCGAAGGATCTTGCGGCGGAAAAAGCAAGGCTTATGATCGATGCGGAACGGGAATATACGGAAAATTTTGAAAAAAATTTTTGAAAAAGAAAGGAATTTTCGTATCGCATGGCGTAATAACAAGACGAATGAAAGAAAAGACATACGAAAAAGAGCGGGCATTTTTATCGCCTTACGCGAAAAAATCGTGCGAAAGCCGCGGAAGAGAACGCGAAGAGCCGTCCTGCGCCATGCGCACGGAATTTCAGCGCGACCGCGACCGCATCATCTATTCCAAAGCCTTTCTGCGCCTGAAAAATAAGACGCAGGTCTTTTTCGCGCCCTACGGCGATCATTATATGTCGCGTTTAACGCACACGCTCGACGTTTCGCAGATCGCCCGTTCGTTGGCGCGCTGTCTTTCTCTCAACGAAGATCTGACCGAGGCGATCGCGCTCGGGCACGATCTAGGGCACACGCCCTTCGGCCATGTGGGCGAACGGGTGCTTGCCGCGCTCTGTCCGACGGGATTCCGCCACAGCGCGCAGTCGCTTCGCGTCGTCGACGTGCTCGAAAAGGACGGCAGGGGGTTGAATTTGACCTTCGAGGTGCGCGACGGCATTCTCAACCACACCAAGAGCGGCAACCCCGCCACGCTCGAGGGGGCGGCGGTTTCGCTTGCCGACCGTATCGCCTATATCAACCACGACATCGAAGACGCGATCCGCGCGGGTCTTCTGCGCGCGGACGAGCTGCCCCCCGCGGCGGTCGAGGTGTTCGGGCTCGATACTTCCGAACGCATCAACACGGCGATCACCGATATCTATCATACCTCGGCGGGACAAGCCTTCGTCAGAATGTCGCCCGAACGGACGATAGCGCTCGACGCCCTTCGTTCGTTCATGTTCGAACATGTGTACGAGCAAGCAAATAAGCTCATTCAGGACAGTGCGGAACGCATGCTGACGGCGCTTTACGATTATTTTACCAAGCGCCCCGAAGAGATGCCCGAAGTCTACTTTGCCATCGCAAAGACCGACGTGCCGCGCGCCGTATGCGATTACATATCTTCCATGACCGACCGTTATGCCATCGGCGTGTTTCAGCGGCTGTTCGTGCCGCGGGAGGCGGTATGATGGAAAAGACCTTTTACGACTTCGTGCAGGAATTAAAAGAAAAAAACGATTTGGTCGACGTCATCGGTTCGTATATAAAACTCGAACGGCGGGGCTATAATTACTGGGCGTGCTGTCCCTTTCACCACGAAAAAACGCCGTCGTTTTCGGTAAACGCCGCCGACCGCTATTATCACTGCTTCGGTTGCGGCGTATCGGGCGACGTTTTAGGGTTCGTCAAGGCGTATGAAAACGTCGATTTCATGCAGGCGGTGCACATTCTTGCCGCCCGCGTCGGGCTGGAAGTGCCCGCATACGACGACAAAGCCGCCGCGGCAGCCGCCGAAAAAAAGAAAAAGCGCGACCGTCTTTTATTGCTCATGCGCGACGCCGCACGGTTCTATTTGGGCAATCTGTATTCGGGGCGGGGCGGCGATTACCTTGCTTATCTGCAAAATCGCGGCGTGTCGCCCTCGACGGCGAAAAAGTTCGGGTTGGGCGCGTCGTTCGATTTTGATTCCCTGCCGTCCTATCTCTTCGCGCAGGGCTACACGAAAGAGGAATGTTTAGAGAGCGGCGCGTGCATGCAGCACGAAAACGGCAGACTGTACGACGCGGAAGGCGGCAGGCTCATCGTTCCCATCATCAACCATTTCGACGAAGTGATCGCCTTCGGCGGCAGGGCGTTGCAAAAAACCGACCGCGCCAAATATAAGAACACGCGCGAAACCGTGCTCTTCAACAAGAGCAAAACGCTCTATAATCTCAACCTCGTCAAAAAAGAAAAACAGGCGGCGGGACTTCCCTACCTCATCATGGTAGAGGGGTACATGGACGCGATCAGCCTGTACGAGGCGGGTTTTAAGAACGTTGTGGCGAGCATGGGCACGTCGCTCACGAAGGAACAGGCGCGGCTTTGCAAGCGCTATTCGGAAAGCGTATATATCAGTTACGACGGCGATTTTGCGGGGCAGAAGGCTAATCTGCGCGGGCTCGATATTCTCAAACAAGAGGGCATGAAGGTGCGCGTCGTGCCGTTGCCCGAGGGGCTCGATCCCGACGACGTCATCCGCCAAACGGGAGCGCAGGGCTATCGCGATTGCATCGAAAAAGCCATGCCGCTCATCGATTTCCGTCTGTTGAGCGTCGAACGCAAATACGATCTGGACAAGACCGACGAAAAGCGCGACTTCGTGCGCGAGGCGCTTTCGATCGTGCGCGAGGCGGAAAGCGCGACCGAACGCGAAGAACTCTTAAAACGGCTTGCGCGCAGCACGGGCATCAGTTTGGCGGCGTTACAGCGCGATCTGGAATATGCGCCCGTCAGCACCGATACCGCGCCCGAGCCGCCCTCGAAAAAGCAGACCAATGCCGACGCAGAAAAGAAAGCCGCGCGTTTCATTCTGGCGGCGTGTCTGTTTTCCAAGCCTTATGCGCAAAACTGCGATTTGTCTGCGTTCGAATTTACCGACGAGGTGCACCGCGCGATTGCCGCTTATATCGTGGCGGGAAGGGAAACGGGCGGCGTCCGTCCGAGCGGGGTATTCGATCTGATCGATTCCGAAAGCGTCGAACTTTCCGAGATCTTAGGGCTCGATTACGGCGACAATCTGAGCGGTGAAGTCGCCGCAACGTATTTTCAGGATTGCGCGCTGGCGCTCACCGAAAAGACGCTTCGCGCGCGGCTCGAAGAAGAACGGGCGCGGGCGGAACACGCCGAAACACGCGAAGAACGGCGCGAAATCCTATTGCGCATCGACGAATACAACAAACGATTAAAAAACCTACGCAGCGGAGGAAAAATATGAACGTAACCGAACAACAGTTGAACGATCTCATCGGCGCCTTGGCGTCGGCGTATAAAATGAAGGGCAGTATTTCCACCAACGCGCTCTGCGACGCGCTGGAAAAATACGACCTTACGCCGCCGCAGATCGAAACGGTGTACAAGGCGTTGCCCGAGGCGGGCGTCGTTATTTTCGACGAGGACGAGCGCGAAAAAGAGCTGTTCGAACAGGCGCTTTCCGATATCGGGCTCGATGATCCCGTCAAGATGTATCTGAAAGACATCGGCAGGGTCCCGCTCTTGTCGGGCGACGACGAAATCGAACTTGCCCGTAAAATGCAGGAAGGCGACGAAGCGGCGAAAAAGCGGCTTTCCGAGGCAAATCTGCGCCTTGTCGTATCCATTGCAAAGCGTTACGTCGGGCGCGGCATGCTCTTTCTCGATCTCATTCAGGAAGGCAACCTCGGGCTTATGAAGGCGGTCGAAAAATTCGACTATCAGAAGGGGTTCAAATTTTCGACCTACGCCACCTGGTGGATTCGTCAGTCGATCACCCGCGCGATCGCCGATCAGGCGCGCACCATTCGCATTCCCGTGCATATGGTGGAAACCATCAACAAACTCACGCGCGCCTCGCGCATGCTCTTGCAGGAATTAGGCAGAGAACCCACGCCCGAAGAAATCGCCGAAGCGATGGGGATCGAAGTCGAAAAGGTGCGCGAAATCCAGAAGATCGCGCAAGATCCCGTATCGCTTGAAACGCCCATCGGCGAAGAGGAAGATTCGCACCTCGGCGACTTTATCGAGGACGATAAAACGCAAACCCCCGGCGACAGCGTCGCCTTCATCATGCTCAAAGAGCAGCTTCTGGGCGTACTCGATACGCTTACCCCGCGCGAAGAAAAGGTGCTGCGCCTGCGCTACGGTATCGACGACGGCAAACCCCGCACCCTCGAAGAGGTGGGCAAAGAGTTCAACGTCACGCGCGAACGCATTCGCCAGATCGAGGCTAAGGCGCTCAGAAAACTCCGTCACCCCAGCCGTAGCAAAAAACTGCGCGACTTCCTCGACTGATGACGGGGCGTATCAAAGAAATTTGTTCCAACCTGCCCGTTGTCGGGTGTCTTGCCGACGTCGGTTGCGATCACGGTTACTGCACGAAATATGCCTTCGATCATCATCTGTGCGAGCGCGCCTATATTTCGGATATCAGCGCGGGCAGCCTTGAAAAGGCGCAAAAACTGCTTGCAAAAGAGATCGGCGCGGGCAAGTGCATTCCTTGCGTGGGCGACGGATTGCAAAAAATCGGCGCGTGCGACTGCGTGTTGCTCGCCGGTTTGGGCGGCGAAGAGATCATACGCATTCTTTCCGAACGGGCGTTGCCTGCGCGGTTTGTCTTGCAACCCATGCGTAACAGCGAAAAGGTACGCGCTTTTCTGCTTGCGCGCGGCGCGAAGATCGAGCGCGATTACACCTTCGGGGACGGGGGATATTACTACGACCTGATCACGGGTACGGGTTCGGGCGGCGATACTTATTCCGACTACGAAATTCTCTTCGGGCGCGAAAATCTCAAACGCCTGCCCGAGGCGTTCTTAAAAAGGCTGTTCGAAGAACGCGAAAAAATCAAAGCGCGCATGGGGCGGCAAATGAGCCGCAAAAGCCGCGAAGAATTGGTGCGGCGGCTGAGCGTTTTGGAGGTGGTGACCGATGCGATTGAAGGAAATATATGAATTTGCCGACGCGATCGCGCCCTTTGCCCTGAGCGGCGAATATTGCGCGCGTTACGGCGCCTACGATAACAGCGGTATCTTGCTCGACTGCGGCGACCCGATCAAAGGCGTGCTCTTCGCGCTCGATCTGACTCAACGGGCAATCGCCCGCGCAAAGGAACGGGGCATGAACTGCATTTTCACGCATCACCCCGCGATTTACGGCAAGCTTGCCTCGCTCTCGCCCGACGGCGAAGGAAAAGAGGTTTTAGCGTGCGCGCAGGCGGGTATTTCGGTTTTGTCGGCGCATCTCAATCTCGATTGTGCGCTCGGCGGCATCGACGAATGTCTGATGAAGGGTTTGGGCGGCAAAACGGAAATATCGCTCATGCATGCGCTTACCTTAGGCGGATACGGCAGAGTATACGAAGTGACGGAACAACCGCTTGCGGCGTTTACGGAAAACGCAAAGAAAACCTTTTCCGCGCGGCAGATTATTGTGTATGGCGCGGGCAAGGTAAAACGCGTTGCGAGCTTCTGCGGGGCGGGCATGGACGAAGAGAGCGTGGCATTCGCGCTAAAAGAGGGCGCGGATACCTTTGTTTCTTCCGATCCGAAACATCATCTGATCAAAGAACTGTGTGAAAAGAATCGCAACGTGGTGCTGCTTACGCACTACGCGGCGGAATTTTACGGGTTTACCCGTTTTTATGAAAAAATGAAAAATATGCCGAACGTCGGGTGCGAACTGATTGACGACGAACGGTACTTATAAGGAGTCATTATGGGATTACAGGATTTGTTGGAGTATCAGAAAACGGACGCCAAATTGCGCGATATCGAGCAGAAAATCGGCACGAGCGACGAGCGCAAGAAATTCATTCAGGCGAAAAAATTCGTCGACGCCGCGCTCGAAAAGATCGACTCGCAGGATAAACGCGCCGCGGAACTTGCCAAAATGCGCGACGAACTCGAAGAGCGCTGCAAAGAATTTATGAAACAGATCGAAGAATATTCCGACCTCGAAGAAATGGTCGAAGGCGGCGGCGATCTGGGCTTTTATAAAAAGAACGCGCTTGCGCTGTTAGAGCGGATCCGCTCGGTCAAAGCCGAACTCAATAAAATCGCCTCGGAAAGCAACGCCGTTTTCGAAGAGTTCAAAGCGCTGCGCGATCAGGTGAGCAAGAAGCAGGCGGAAAAAGAGGAATATAAGGCGAAGTACGACCAACTCAAAACGCAATACGAGGGCGAGGTAAAGGAAATTCAAGTCCGCCTTGACGAGATTGCAAGCAAGTTTAAGCCCGGAATTCTCGAAAAATACAGGGCGAAACGCAAAGAGGGGATCTTCCCCATTTTCGTGCCGCTTACCGACGGGCGCTGCATATGCGGCATGGATCTTTCGCTTGCGCAGCAGGGTAAGCTCTCGGGCGGCGGCGTTATCGAATGCGAGCACTGCCGCAGATTTATCTATAACAAGTAACGAAAATCCGCACGTCCGCATAAAATGGGGCGTGTATCGCGTAACGGCGGCGGTTTCCCTCAAAGCGATTGCGGAAAACGCCCTTTCCATCAAAAAATATTCGCATAAAAAACTCATCGCCGTCGTCAAAGACGACGCCTACGGGCACGGCGCGGCAGCCGTTGCCCATGCGCTCGAAGGCATTGCCGACGCATTCGCCGTGGCTTCCGTCGAAGAGGGCGCCGCGCTCAGAACGGCGGGGATCGCGCGCGACATTCTCGTGCTTTCACCCTGTATGAGCGCGGAAGAGGGCGTGCGGCTCA
Source organism: uncultured Christensenellaceae bacterium (assembly GCA_910589015.1). Lineage (GTDB taxonomy): Bacteria > Bacillota > Clostridia > Christensenellales > Borkfalkiaceae > Gallimonas. Next base: position 8,088 of record CAJUSA010000024.1, on the reverse strand, counting down.
TCGGCTACAATCTGATCGCAAGCATCACTTCGTCCGCCGCGTTCAACGTGCTGAAAAAAGCCGAGGATATCGCAAGCATGCGCGTGCGCGCGCACCTTGCCGTCAACACGGGCATGAACCGTTACGGCGTGCGCCCTGCCCTTGTCGCGCATATGTGCGCGCTCGCAGGCGACCGTATCGAGGGCGTTTATACGCATTTGTATGCGCCCGAAGACAACCGTTCGCTCAGCGAACAGGTGCGGCTGTTCCGTGCGGCGGCGGATACCGTGAAGGAATATTTCCCCGACGCCGTCAGTCATATTGCGGCAACGGGCGGCGCGGTGCGGGGCGCGGGCGGCGACGCGGTGCGCGTCGGGCTGGCGCTGTACGGCTATGCACCCGCAACCTACAAGGGAAAAGTACGCTTAAAACGCGCCATGAAAGTGTATGCCGTCGTGTCGCACCGATGCAGACCGATCGGCAGCGGCGCGGGATACATGCGCGTCCGTAAACAGTATGAAAGCGTGCATACCCTGCGGCTCGGTTACGGCGACGGATTTTTCCGCGCGGGCGGCTTAGGGGTCGGCAAGCTCTGCATGGACGCCTGCGTGCGCGAGGGCGACGCGACGTTCGGCGCGCGGCGGCTCGTCATGAGCGACGCGCGCGCTTATGCGCAGGCGCACGGTACGAGCGAATACGAGGTTTTAGTTGCGATCGGCGCGCATGCCGAAAAAGTATATGACCGATAACACCGACGAAAAAATTAACCTGAGAAAGCGTTTTCAGGCATTGCGGAATCAATTGCATTCCGCCGAAAAGGACGCGCGGATACGGGAACACGTTTCCCGTCTTGCGGGGGCGTCTTTTTTCGTATATTATTCGGTGAAGAGCGAGGTCGATACGCACGGCATTCTATCCGATTTGTTGCAACGGGGAAAATGCGTCTGCCTGCCGCATATCGAAGGGCGGCAGATGATTGCCGCACCCTATTTCGGCGGCGCGTTGCCCGCGGGCATGTACGGCATTCCCGCACCCGCAAGCGAACAAGATCTTTTGTGCGAAGTCGCGCTTGTTCCGTTACTTGCCGTTGATCGGGCGGGGAACCGCCTCGGGTACGGCGGCGGCTATTACGACCGTTATTTCGCCGCGCACCCGAATCTGTTCCGCGTCGGGCTATGCTATAAAGGACAAGTTGTCGATCGCCTTCCCGCAGAGCCAACCGACGTTCCGCTTCACGCAATCGTCACCGAGGAAGGCTTACATTGTTTATCAAAAACTTGACAGCGTTGCGATACGGTAGTATAATAGAATGAATAAGGAGGGAACGCGTGTTAAACGAAAACCCCGAAAAGAAAAAGAAAGATGCGAGCCACCCCACAAAAGGACAACTCTTTTGGCGCATTCAGCGCGAGGGTTGGCGCCGCATGATCACGCCCTTCCTCATGTATATGTTCATGGGGCTGATTTCGCTCACCGTATCTTCCATGCTCACGAACGACGTGAATATGACGAAGTACGTCATTTCGATCGTCGTCGACGTCGTCTGTATTCTCTGCGGCGCGGCGTTTAACGCACATCTTTGTTATAATTACGGCAAGATGCATTACGACGCCTATATCACGGGCTGTCTGCACCGCAAGAACGAACTGTTCGGCATTCCTTCGGGCGGCAACCACCGCGTGGAAAAGGAATACCGCCCGTGGAAGGGATTTTTCATCGGTTTTTTGGTGGGTATTCCCGTCATTCTGCTTGCCGGATTCGGGCATATTAGCAATTGGGTCACAATCATTCTCTTTTTGCTTGCGTGGTGGGCGTACGCGCCCGCGTCGTGGGTGACGCATTATCATACGGGGATCCTGAAAATCGAAGGATACACGGTCACGTCGCTCTGGGCGATGCCGATGGTCATTCTGCCTCTCGTCGTGAGCGGCGTGTTCTATATCGTCGGCGCGTATATCAACAAGCGCAACCGCGCGGCGGGAAAACTGACCAAAGCCGAGGAAGAACTGAGAAGATGAGGATCATAGCGGGGCAGTACCGCGGAAAAAAACTTTTTTCGCTCGGGGACGCGCAGATCCGTCCCACAGGCGACAGGGTGAAAGAATCGCTCTTTCAGATCTTATCTATACGCCTTGTCGGGGCGCGCGTGCTCGATTTGTTCTGCGGTAGCGGCGCACTGGGCTTAGAGTGCCTTTCGCGCGGAGCGCGCGAAGTCGTGTTTAACGACGCGTCGCCCGAAAGTCTTGCCGTCGCACAGAAAAATCTGCGCGCAATCGGATGCAAGTGCCGCACGCTCGGCTACGATTACCGCACCTGTTTGGCGCGCGTCACAGGTTCGTTCGATTTGATTTTTTGCGATCCGCCGTATAAAGAGGATTTCTGCAAATGCGTTCTCGATACGGTGAAGGAACGCGGGTTGTTAGAAGAGGGCGGGCTGGTCGTCTACGAGAGCGAGCGCGAGGAATGCGCCGCGGAAGGCTGGGTCGTTGCGGACAGAAGAAGTTACGGAAGATGTAAAATCACTTTTTTTGCGCGTCGGACGGAGGAAGAATGAAAAAATGTGTGTTTGCGGGAACGTTCGATCCCTTTACGGCGGGGCATGCCGAAACGGTGAAAAAGAGCCTTGCGCTCTTCGATGAAACCATCATCGCCGTGGCGGAAAACCGCAAAAAGAAATGCCTGTTCACGGCGGAAGAGCGTACGGAAATGCTTACGCTTTTATATCGGGACGAACCGCGCGTGAAAATCGTGCAGTTCGACGGCGCGATCGTCGATCTGCTCAAAGCGGAAAATACGCCGTTTTATGTGCGCGGCGTACGCAATACCGTGGATTTCGAATACGAAAACGCCGATTTTTTTGCGAGCCGACAGCTCGATCCGAATATGATCACGCTGTATATTCCCGCCGAACAGGGGTTGCTGCACGTCAGTTCGTCGCTTGTGAAGAACTGCATCGCGTTCAACAAACCGTTCGCGCAGTATGTGCCCGCCCCCGTTTATGATTACATTATGAAGAGAGGTTGTTATGTTCCGAAGACAGAATAAAATTCCCTCGGCGGAAGAAATTTTAGCGGCGCAGCCGTTGCCTGCTTCGTTACAGAAAATAAAACGCGAACGCGACGAACTGTGCAAGGACGTCATCGCGGGCAGAACGGATAAGTTGCTCGTCGTCATCGGGCCGTGTTCGGCGCACGAAAAAGCGCCCGTGCTCGAATACGTCAGGCGGCTGGGCGCGCTCAACGAAAAGGTCAAAGAAAAACTCGTGCTTGTGCCGCGCATCTACACCAACAAGCCGCGCAGCAAGGGCGTGGGTTACAAGGGCATGTTCTCGCAGCCCGATCCCGAAGAAAAAGAGGATATCGTCAAGGGGATCCGTACGATCCGCGAACTGCACTTGCAGGCGATCGAGCTTTCGGGGCTGACGGCGGCGGACGAAATGCTGTATCCCGAAAATTATGCGTATATGGAAGATCTGCTCACCTACGTTGCGGTGGGCGCGCGTTCGAGCGAAAACCAGATGCACCGCCTTGTGGCGAGCGGCATCGAGGTGCCCGTCGGCATTAAAAACAACACGGGCGGCAGTCTGCCCGTTCTGCTCAATTCTATTTATGCGGCGCAGAGTCCGCAGGTGTTCAAATACCATAGCTGGCAGGTGGCGACCGAGGGCAATCAATACGCCCACGCCGTATTGCGCGGCATGGAAAGCACGAGCGGGACGGATATCCCCAACTTCCATTACGAAACCGTGATGCGCGTCGCGGAAGAATATGCAGCGCGCAGCGATCTGCATATGCCTGCGATCATCATCGATACCAACCATTCGAATTCGGGTAAAAAATTCGCGCAGCAGATTCGGATCGTCAACGAAGTCATGCAAAACCGCCTTTACGACGGCGGTTTCAAAAAGATCGTTAAAGGGTTCATGATCGAGAGTTTCCTCGTCGAGGGTTGCCAGAAACACGACGTTGTGTTCGGACAGTCGATCACCGATCCCTGCCTCGGCTGGGAAGATACCGAGCGGCTCGTTCTGAGCATTGCGGAGAACGTATGATAAAAGTATCTTGTCTCGGACCTGCGGGCAGCTATTCCGAGCTTGCCGCAAGTGAGCTCTGTCCCGAAGGCGAACGGTTGCTCTGCCGTAATTTTCACGAAGTCATCGAAAGTCTTGTCAACGAATTGTGCGATTATGCCGTGCTGCCAATCGAAAATTCGATCCAGGGCGGCGTGGTCGTCAATCTCGATCTGGTTTCGAGTTACAGCGTGTTTGCGATCAAGGAAACGGTGCTCAAAATCGATCACCGTCTTGCCATGTTGCGCGGCGTAAAGCGCGAGGATATCACGCAGGTCTATTCGCACGAACAGGCGATCGGGCAATGCCAGACTTTTTTGCGCGAACAGTTGCCCGGCGCGAAATGCCGCTACGCCGATTCTACGGCGGAAAGCCTTTCGCTTCTCGACGAACACACGGCGGGCATCGTCGGCGCGCATGTGCGGGCGGAAGGCGTTGTGCTGTCCGATGAAAACATTGCCAACGAAAAGTGTAATTTCACACGCTTTATGTTGCTCGAACGCAGGGGCGATTTGCCCGCGCGCAGTTCCAAAGTCTATTTTTCCGCCGTCACGGGGCACGTTCCCGGCACGCTTGTGGAACTGTTGGGGATTTTTGCACGCAGCAACATCAATTTAACGCGCATCGAAAGCCGTCCTCTGCCCGGTAAATTCGGGTGTTATTCGTTCTTTATCGAACTGAGCGGCGACGTTGCCGACCAGAACCTCATCGACGCATTGCGCGCGGCACGCGATTACTGTGAGCATTTCCGCCTTATCGGTGTATACGACTAAAGCAGAAAGAGGGCGAACAGATAGCAAAGGGCGGCGGCGAGCACGCCCTGAACGAATTTTACGAGAATGAATTTTGCGGGGTTTATGCCGAGCGGCGCAAGATAAGTCAATTGTTGCACCAGCACGCACAATCCCCCGAAGGTGACGAAAAAACAGCACAGACTCAGCGAAAGGGGCGTGATCTCTGCGCTCAGCAGCGAACAGCCCGTCGTCATTTCCATGAGTCCGCGTACGAGCGCGGCGGGCAGACCGTTGGGATCGAGGTGCAGAAGGTCGACGCTCATCTGCGAAAAACAGGCGAAGAGCGCAATGCTGCCGCCCACGCAGAGTACGGATACGACCGCGCCGTAAACGGCGTCGAATATCCCTTTGTTCTGCCGCGCGGCAGGCGGCGGCGTTACCGTGCGGATACGCGGCTTGCGAATGCGCAAAAGCAACCCGACGCCGAGCACGGCAATAAGGTGGCATAAGAGCATGAGCCAACCCAGTCGCGGATTTTGAAACATCGCGCCGCCCACGACGCCTGCAAGAAAAACGGGGCCCGTCGTCGAACACAGGCAACTCAGGCGGAACAGTTCTTCGCGGGCGAGCGCGCCGCGCGCGTTGCAGTCGGCAACGGTGCGCGCCCCCACGGGATAGCCCGAAAGCATGGAAAGCAATAAGATTCCGCCGCCCGTACCTGAAATATTGAACACGCGTTCGAAAAAGGGCGAGATCTTGCGCGAAAATGCACGGAACACGCGCATGTCCGAAAGGATCGCCGTCAAGAATAAAAAGGGAAAGACCGACGGCAGCACGCTTACTGCCCAAAGCGACACGCCTTCGCGCACGCAGGCGGCATAACGGGCGGGCGCGTATAAAAAGAGCTCGAGCGCAAGCAGGGCGGGCAGCGCATACAAAAGCGACAACAATTTTTTTCTCGATACGTTCACATATCAATTTTACGTGAAAAGGAGTGCGGTTATGTCTAAAAAACTCGGGCTTGCCCTCGGATCGGGCGGCGCGCGCGGCATCGCGCATATCGGATTTTTACAGGCTTTGGAAGAAGACGGCATCAAACCCGATTTTGTCACGGGGTGTTCGATGGGGGCGATCGTCGGCGCATGTTACTGCGCGGGGCTGAACGCGAAAACCATTCAGGAACAGGCATATAAATTGCGCGTTTCGCGCATCGCTACGCTCAACATGGCGCCCATTCATGCGAACGGACTGTTTCAGCTCACGAAATCGCGCAAATTGATGACCGATCTTATCGGCGAAAAATCCTTCGAAGAACTCGAAATTCCCTTTCTCTGCGTGGCGACCGATCTGCTCAACGGTAAAACGGTGCATTTCAACAAGGGCAGCGTCATCGACGCCGCGCTTGCGTCGAGCGCCATTCCCGGTGTGTTTACACCCGTGGAAATCGACGGACTGAAATACGTCGACGGGGGCGTGCTCGAACGCGTTCCAACCAAACCGCTCAAAGAAATGGGGGCGGAAGTGGTGGTCGCCGTCGACGTGTTGGGCGATTTAACGGTGAAAAAGACTTCGAATACGCTCGTCGATACCGTGCTGCGCTGCATCGACATCATGGATACGGCGCAGACCAAACGCAAAAAGATCTCGCGCATGCGTTCGGTCGATTTATGGCTCGAACCCGAGTTAGGCGCGATGGATCAGTACAAGGTCAAAAAATCGCAAATGCTCATCGCCTATCAGAAGGGTTACGAGCTGGGCAAGGAAAACGCAGGAAAAATAAAGGCGCTGGTTCAATAATGGATTTATTTGATTTTAACGACAACGAGGAAAAGGCAAAACCGCTTGCCGAACGCATGCGCGCCTCGAAAATGGAAGATTTTGTCGGACAGAAACACATTGTTTCGGAAAGTTCGTTGCTTTCGCGCGCGATCAGGCTCGACCGTCTGGGCAGTTGTATTTTCTGGGGGCCGCCCGGTTGCGGCAAAACGACACTTGCAAACATCATCGCCGCACAGACGAACGGCGCGTTCGTAAAATTGAACGCCGTCAGTTCGGGCGTTGCCGACGTCAAAAAAGCCGTCGATACCGCGCGCGACAATCTCAAACTCTATAACCGCAAAACCTATCTGTTGCTCGACGAATGCCACCGTTTCAATAAAACGCAGTCGGATAGCTTGTTGCCCGCGATCGAGCAGGGCACGATTATCTTTATCGGCTCGACGACCGAAAATCCCTACGCCGCCATGACGCCCGCTATCGTGTCGCGGTGCCGCGTGTTCGAATTCCGCCATCTTACGACCGAAGACGTAAAGGGCGCGCTCGAAAAAGCGCTGCGCAATAAGCGCAAGGGGCTGGGGGCGTACGACGTGGATTTTGCGCCCGAGGCGCTCGAACATATTGCGGTGACCGCGGGCGGTGATCTGCGCACGGCGTATAACGCACTCGAACTTGCCGTTCTCACCACGCCGCCGCAAAGCGACGGAAAAATCGTCGTCACGCTGCAAGATGCGGAACAGTCCATTCAGCGCAAGGCGCTCTCGTATAACGAGGATCTGTATTACGATATTCTTTCGGCGTTTTGTAAATCGCTCAGAGGAAGCGATTCGGATGCGGCGCTTTATTACGCTATGCGTCTTATCGAAGGCGGGTGTGATCCCGTCCTTGTGATCCGTAGACTTATCGCCCATTCCGCCGAAGACGTGGGGATGGCCGATCCGCAGGCACTTGTGATTGCAACGAGCGCGCTCACCGCATATCAGAACATGGGGTACCCCGAAGGGCTGATCCCGCTCAGCGAGGCGATTATTTACGTCTGCGAGGCGGAAAAGAGTTATTCGGTAAAAAACGCTATGCTTGCCGCGAAAAGCGACGCCGTCAAAACACGCGACGACAACGTTCCGCCGTATCTGCGCGATAATTCGTTCGGCAGTGCGGAAATGAAACGCGAGAGCGGGAATTATTTGTTTCCGCACGATTTCGGCGGTTGGGTCGAACAGCAATATCTGCCCGATACGCTTAAAAACGCAACGTATTACAAGCCGACCGACTACGGGTTTGAGCAGCAGGTAAAACGCGCCCGTGCTCGAAAAGGCATGAAACCATGAAAAAACGATACCTTGTTTTTGCGAACAGGGGATCGATTTGATAATGCGCCTTTGCGAAAAATACTTCTATCAAAAATAAATTTTCGAAAAACATAAAAAAACGCTTGCAATTTTCCGCAGATGTGTTATAATTTAACTACAATTTACGGGGATATGGCTCAGTTGGTAGAGCGGTACGTTCGCAACGTACAGGCCACGAGTT
>CAJUSA010000023.1 GCA_910589015.1 uncultured Christensenellaceae bacterium | reverse complement strand
AAGGCGTAGAGCAAGATTATGCGAAAGCAGCGGCATGGTACGAAAAAGCGGCGCAACAGGGAGATGCCAAGGCACAGTTTAGTTTGGGAAACGGATATTATTTCGGGGAAGGCGTAGAGCAAGATTATGCGAAAGCCGTTGCTTGGTTTGATAAGGCTGCGCAGCAGGGGCTTGCAGAGGCACAATTGGGTTTGGGTATTTGTTATGAGAAAGGGCGTGGGGTTTTGCTAGATCAAGAACAAGCGGCAACTTGGTATGAGAGGTCGGCAATACAGGGACTTGCAGAGGCACAATATCATTTGGGCGTATGTTATGCGAACGGAAAAGGCGTACCGAAAGATATCGACAAAGCCGTGGAATGGTATCAAAAAGCCGCCATGCAAGGACATGAGGATGCGAAAAGTGCTTTGAAGAGGTTGGGGCGTTAAGATGACGGTACATAAAATATATCCCGTCGGGTTTGCGGCAAACAGCTACCTTGTTACCAACGATGGAAAAACGGCGATCGCGATCGACCCCGCCCAGCCGCGCGTGTTCGACGAGGCGCAAAAACGCGGGTTGCGCGTGACACACGTTCTCTTGACGCACGGGCATTTCGACCATATCGGCGGCGTCGGCGCGTTTTACGGGCATGGCGCTAAGGTTGCGTGCATGAAAGAGGAACGCGCGCTTGTGCTGGGCGAAAACAATCTTGCCGCAACCATGGGCGGCGGTATTCCGATCGCGCCCTTTCAAATCGACGTGCTTTTACGCGACGGGCAGGAAATAGAACTGTGCGGCATGAAGGTGCGCGTGATCGCAACGCCGGGACATACGGCGGGCGGCTGCTGTTATGAAATCGGCGATTGTCTGTTTACAGGCGACACGCTTTTTTGCGGCAGTTACGGCAGGTGCGATCTGCCCACGGGCAGTTATTTTGCGTTGGAAAACAGCTTGAAAAAGCTGTTCGCGCTCGGCGCCGATTATAAACTGTACACGGGGCACGGCGATGATACTTCGCTGTTTGCCGAAAAACAATATTACGGATTATAACATGATTACAAGTAATGACGAACTTCTCGTTCCCGCCCTCATGGACGTGGTGCGGCTCTTTCCCGAGGCGGAACAACTCGACATCGCGCACGAAACCGACGTGCGCGGCGCGGCGTTTTGCAACATCTTCCGCATCGGCGTGCGCGAATACGGCTACGAACATTTTTCAGAGGGATTTGCCGACCGCAACAGCCTGATCAAACGCTATGCAAAGCTTGCGCTCTACGAGCTGCTGAGCGAACTTTTTCATAAAGACTTGCCCTGGGGTTCGCTCACGGGGATCCGTCCCACGCGCCTTGCCTACATGCAACTCGAACGCGGGGAAGATTTTACGCCGCTTTTTCGGCAGTTGCGCGTATCCGAAGAGAATATCGGGCTGGTGCGCCGCGTGATCGAAGGACAGAAGGGCATTTATGAACGCAGAGAGGGCAACTGCGATTTATACATTTCTCTTCCGTTCTGCCCCACGAAATGCGTATACTGCTCGTTCGTCACCGCCCCGATCGATAAAACGCGGCAATACGTTGAGGCTTATTTAACGGCGCTGGAACGCGAAATCGAGGCGGTAAAACCGCTTATTAAACGGCTGCGCTCGGTGTATATCGGCGGCGGAACACCCTTCGTGCTCGAAACGGCGCAGCTCGAACGCGTGTTAAAAACTGTGGCGCCCTTGCTGAACGGGCAGGAATTTACCGTCGAGGCGGGGCGCGCCGACGTGTTCACCAAAGAAAAATTGCAGCTTTGCAAGGATTACGGCGTTACGCGGCTGTGCATCAACGCGCAGAGCTTTTCGGATAAAACGCTCGAGAGGATCGGCAGAAAACACACCGCGCGGCAGGTGGAAGAGGCGTTCGAAATGGCGGCGCCTTACGCGTTTACGCTCAACTGCGATCTCATTGCGGGGCTGACGGACGAGCGCGAAGAGGAATTTTGCGCAAGCGTCGATAAAGCGATTGCGCTTTGCCCCGAGAATATCACCGTGCATACGCTGTGCTTAAAAAAGGGCGCGCGGCTCAAAGAGGAGACGCAAATGCTTGCCGAGGGGTCGCTTACCGAAATGATCGCCTATTCGAGAAAGACGCTCGCGGCGGAGGGATACGAGCCGTATTATCTCTATCGCCAAAAATACATGGCGGGCGCGCACGAGAACGTGGGCTGGACGAAAAAGGGTTTTGCGTCCGTTTATAATATCGACGTCATGGAAGAGTCGGCGGATAATTTGGCGGTGGGGGCGAATGCAATCGGCAAACGCGTGAATTTGCGCGCAGAGAGCATCGAACGTTTGGCAAGCCCGAAGGATATCGTTACCTATCTGGGCAAGGTGGATAAACTTATCGAAGAGAGAAGAAAACTGTTCGGTTAAAGGGCAAGACCCTTCGGCTGCGCTCAGGGTGACAAGATAAGGGCGCTCTTTGTCCTGTTGAGCAAATGGTGTTGTCATGTTGTGCGAACGGCGATGTTCTGTTGAGAGCATGGCGTTGTCATGTTGTGCGAACGGCGATGTTCTGTTGCGTGCATGGCGTTGTCTTGTGAGCGAAAGACGATGTCATGTTGAGCGAAGTCGAAACATCTTTTTTAACAAAACCGCGCGCCCCATGTATGAACATGGGGCGCGCGGTTTTCATAATTTACCGCATTATAGAGAAACAATTTGCGAGATTTTTGCGAGCAACGCCTCTTTGCCGTCGCCCGTCATGCCCGAAACCGCCAGTACGTTTCCCTCGCCTAATCCGTATTTCTGCGCAATGCGCCGCGTCTGTTCCTTTGCTTTCATGCGCGAGAGTTTATCGCTCTTCGTCAAAATGACCGTAAACGGCACGATATGGTAGTTGAGGAAGGCGACCATCTGCATGTCGTCCTCGGAAGGATCGCGGCGGATATCGCTCAAAAGAAACACATGCGCAAGATGCTCTTTGTTCAGGAAGAAATCGTCTAAGAGTTTCGCCCATTTTTCTTTTTCGCTCTTTGCCACGGCGGCATAGCCGTAACCGGGCAGATCGGCAAGCCAGAATGCGCCGAAATCGAAATAATTCACAAGCCGCGTCCTGCCGGGGTCGCCGCTTGTCTTTGCGAGCTTTTTGCGCCCCGCAAGCATGTTGATGAGCGTGCTCTTGCCCGCGTTGGATTTGCCGCATACCGCAATCATGGGTTTCTGCGGCGTTAAAAACTGATCGGCGCGCGCCGCCGACGTAATGAAATTTGCTTCTTTAATGACCATAACCGATCCCCGATACCGCCGTTTCAAACACCTGTTCCACATTGTTGACGCAGATAAAGTTAAGTCCGCTGCGCACCGCCTCGGGAATCTCTTCCATGTCCTTGCGGTTGTCCTCGGGAATGATGATGTCGTGAATGCCGATACGGCTTGCGGCAAGCGCCTTTTCTTTGAGTCCGCCGATGGGCAGCACCTTTCCGTGTAGCGTGATTTCGCCCGTCATGGCAACGTCGCGCCGCACGGGATTGCGCGTGAGGGCGGAGAGGATCGCCGTCGCCATGGTGATGCCCGCGCTCGGGCCGTCCTTGGGCGTCGCACCTTCGGGAACGTGCACATGAATGTCGGTTTTTTCAAAGATCTCTTCGTCGAGTCCGTATTTTCCGGCGTGCGAACGAAGATAACTGATCGCGGCGCGCGCCGATTCCTGCATGACGTCGCCGAGTTTTCCCGTGAGCTGAATTTCGCCCTTGCCCTGCATGGCGGTGACTTCGATGGTGAGCGTAGTGCCGCCGACCGCCGTCCAGGCAAGCCCCGTCGCTGCGCCGATTTCGTCGCGCTGCAACATTTCGTCGTCGCCGTGAAAGCGTTTCGAGCCGAGGAAATCTTCGAGGTTCTTTTTCGTCACCGTGATTTTCTTTTCCTCGCCTTTGGCGATGCGCACGGCGGCCTTGCGGCACACCGTTCCCACCGTACGCTCTAAGCCGCGCACGCCCGCTTCCATGGTGTAGCCCGTTATCATGTCTGCGATCGCGCTGTCGGCGATCGAAAGATTGCCCGCGGCAAGTCCGCATTCTTTGCGCTTTTTCGGCACGAGGTAGCGTTTGGCGATTTCCTGCTTTTCCTGCGGGGTATAGCCCGAAAGCTCGATGATTTCCATGCGGTCGCGCAGGGGCGCGGGAATGGTTTCGAGCGTGTTCGCCGTGGCAATAAAGAGCACTTTGGAAAGATCGTAGGGCACTTCGAGATAGCGGTCGCGGAAGGTGGCGTTCTGTTCGGGATCGAGCACTTCCAAAAGTGCGCTCGAAGGATCGCCGCGCATGTCCGACGAGATCTTATCGACTTCGTCGAGCAGGAACACGGGGTTGACTGTCTTGGCGTTTTTGAGTTCGAAGATGATCCGCCCCGGCATGGCGCCGATATAGGTGCGGCGGTGTCCGCGGATTTCAGCCTCGTCCTTCACGCCGCCCAAACTCATGCGCACGAACGTTCTGCCCAGCGCGCGGGCGATCGAGTTCGCAATGCTCGTCTTGCCCACGCCGGGCGGGCCGACAAGGCAGAGTATGGGCGATTTGAGCGCGTTCGTCAGCTTGTGCACAGCAAGATATTCGACGACGCGTTCCTTGATTTTTTCCAGACCGTAATGGTCGTCGTTGAGCGTCTTTTCCACGTCGGCAAGCGATTGCACGTCCTGCGTCTCTTCGTTCCACGGCAGTTCGACGATCCAATCGAGATAGTTGCGCAGAACGGCGTATTCGGGCGACGAGGGGGGCATTTTATCCATGCGTTTGAGGTCGTGTAACGCCTTTTCCTCAACGGTTTCGGGCAGTTTTTTGCCGCGGATCCTTTCGCGCAGTACGTCGGCTTCTTCCATGTCGTCGCCGAGTTGCTCGTGAATGACTTTGAGCTGTTCGCGCAGGTAGTATTCGCGTTGCGCTTTGTCGATGTTCTTGCGTACTTCTTCGCCGATCGTTCTTGCAAGAGCGAGCACTTCGTTCTCTTCCTGCAAGTAGCCCGAAAGCAGGGCAAGGCGTTTGGTGACGGCAGGCTCTTCGAGCAGCGTCTGTTTGGCGTCGTCTTTCAGGTTTGCGAAATGCGCGCACAAATCGACGAACAGTTCGGGGTCGTGCACGCCTTCGAGCGCCGATTCGAGATCCTTGCGTCCCTTCATGCCGTTTTCGATGAGTTTTTGGGCGTGTTCCTGCGCGATGCGCAAATATGCCTCTTCAACCTTGCGTTCGTCGTGAATGCTTTCGGTTCGTTCGAGCACGGCGACGAGCGCGTCGCTCTGCATATAAAAACTGAGTATGCGGGCGCGGTAAAGCCCCGTGTAATAAACGCGCAGCTGATTGCCGGGCAGGCGCGTCGTCTGGCGGATCCGCGCCACCGTGCCTACGGCGCAGATGTCGCTGCGGGTGGGGGAATCGTCCTCGGAACGGTATTGCCGCGTGAGGAACACCAGGTGCCCGTTCTGTTCCGCCTGTTCCACGGCGGCGACCGAAAGCCTTCTGCCGACGTCGAACACGCCCGTCGTGTTGGGGAATATGACCTGCGAACGCATGGGTACGACGGTGAGCGCCGTCTGTTCGTTGATGGGTTGCATTTCGCCGTAGCTCCTTCTTATTTGGAAAAATTTGGTTTTTCGTCTATTATATCACACCAAAATCGCACTTTCAACCGTTTTTTTGTAAAAATTACGTGGAATCGCGGTTTTGCGGACGATATGCCTATTTTTGCCTGTTTGCAAAAAAATTTTCATCTGCGCGCAAAAAAGAGTTGTCAAAGAGCGGGCGGGTATGGTATAATACGAAAGCTGTAAATACGCACTCCTTTTCGCGTGCCCTCCGTGTCCGTAAATTTTTCATGCGGATATGAGCACGGTAAAACGGAAAGGGGGAGGGTAACGGAGGAATTATGGCAGTAGTAGCAATGAAACAGCTTCTCGAAGCGGGCGTCCATTTCGGACATCAGACGAGAAAGTGGAACCCCAAGATGAAGAAGTACATCTTCGCGGCGCGTCACGACATTCACATCATCGACCTTGAAATGACGGCGAAACTCATCGAAGAGGCTTACGCCTTTGTCGTGAGTCAGGTGAAGGCGGGCAAGAGCGTGCTCTTCGTCGGTACGAAGAAGCAGGCGCAGGACGCCATCAAGGAAGAGGCGGAACGCTGCGGACAGTACTATATCAATTCCCGTTGGCTGGGCGGCACGCTCACCAACTTCAAAACCATTCGTTCGCGCATCGACTACCTCGAAAAGCTCGAGAGAATGGAACAGAGCGGTGAATTCGAACTTCTTCCCAAAAAAGAAGTGCTCGGACTCAAAAAAGAGATGGAAAAACTTTCCGAAACGTTGGGCGGCATCAAAGATATGCGCGGTATGCCCGGCGTCATCTTCATCGTTGATCCCAATAACGAGGACATCGCGGTGAGCGAGGCAAGAAAGCTGCACATTCCCATCGTCGCGATCACCGATACCAACTGCGATCCCGATCTCATTGATTATGTGATCCCCGGCAACGACGACGCGATCCGCGCGATCAAGCTCATTTCTTCGGTTATGGCAAACGCCGTGATCGAGGCAAAGGAAGGCGACGCGCCTCATTACGAGGAAGAAACGGCGCAGGAAGTTCCCCAGGAAGAAGCACCCGCAAGCGAAACGGCGGCAGAGTAATTTAGTTTAAGGAGAGATATTATGGCTGGATTTACGGCAAAAGACGTGATGGCGCTTCGCGAGCAGACGGGCGCAGGTATGATGGATTGCAAAAAGGCTTTGATCGACGCCGACGGCGATATGGACAAGGCGGCGGATATTTTAAGAGAGCGCGGCATTGCCAAAGCGGCAAAGCGCGCGTCGAAAATTGCGGCGGAAGGCGTTGTTTACGCGCTTGTCGAGGGCAAGAAGGGCGTTCTGATCGAGGTCAACTGCGAGAGCGACTTTGTGGCGAAGGGCGACAGATTCCGCGCTTTGGTGGAAACGGTGGCGAAACAGGCGCTGAAAACCAACGCGAAAACGGTTGAAGAGCTGCTTGCAAGCGATCTTGGCGGCAAGAGCGTCGACACCTTTATTCAGGAAGAGACGGGCGTCATCGGCGAAAAGATTTCCGTGCGCCGTTTCACCGTTTACGAAAGCAAGGGCTTTGTGGAAACCTATATCCACATGGGCGGCACGATGGGCGTTATGCTCGACTTCGATTGCGCGGAAAACGCCGAAACCAAAGAGCTTGCGCATAACGTTGCGCTGCACACCGCATTCGCAAAACCCGGTTACATGGTAGCCGCCGACGTTCCCGCGGAAGTCGTGGAAAAAGAAAAGGCGATCATGAAACAGGAAGTGATCAACGAGGGCAAGCCCGAGGCGATCGCCGAAAAAATCGTGCTCGGCAAGGTGAAGAAGTTCTACGAAGAAAACTGCCTGCTCGAGCAGAAATTCGTTAAGGACGACAAGATCACGGTTGCGCAGCTCATCGCGGAAACGGCGAAGAAGGTCGGCGCGAACGTATCGCTCAAAGCATTCTGTTTCTTTGTCATGGGGCAGGGACTGGAAAAGAAGAGCGAAGATCTGAGCGAGGAAGTCGCAAAGCAAGTCGAATCCATGAAGAAGTAATGTAAAAGATACAAATCGCCGCCCCTTATGTTCGGGACGGCGATTTTGCTTATGAGCGGAGGAATGACAAATGAAGGACAGAAAAGAAACGGCGCTGACCGTGCAGGAAACGCCGCCCGAAACGCAAAACAAGCAATCGGAACGCAAAATGACCATCTACGAATACGAGGATAAGTACGTCCACCGCGAAAACCGCAAGAGCGCGCGCTTTTTTGTGCGGTTTTTTGCCGCGGTGATCGGGATCTTTCTGCTTGCCGTTCTCGCCTTGCTTTCCATGAAAGCGTGGGAAATACATATGTATGCGGGCATCGGCGCGGCGGCGGTAAGCGTTCTTGCTTATATCCTGCTTTTTCTCGTGCCCGTCGTCAAGCTGTTCAAAACGGGTTATTTTATCACAAACGTCAATTCGCATTCGGCGCGCGCGGCGCAAAAACATAACCGCGAATTGCGCCATCAGATCGCCGATAAATTCATCGACTTCAATGCCTCGGTCGACGGAATCGGTTGGTATGACGATAAGCTGGTCGGCGAACTTGCCGTGGCGCTGCACACCAAGAACGAACAAAATCTTAAAGAAACGCTCTCGAAACTCTATGCGAAGTCGGTAAAAAAGACGGGAAAAGATATCATCACCAAAGCGTCGTTAAAGGCGGGCATGTATTCGGCGCTCTCGCAGTCCGAGCTCATCGACGCCGCGCTCGTTGCGACCGTCAATCTGCAACTCGTCAAGGATATCGTCTTTTTATACGGTTTCCGCCCTTCGGACGCCAAACTCGTTAAAATTCTGTGGAAGGTCATTTCCAACTCGCTCATTGCCTACGGCATGGGCAGCGTCAATATCGGCAACGGCATTGTCAAGACGATGGGGGATATCGTCAAGAGCGTGCCCATTTTAGGCTCGGCGATATCGGTTTTGATCGATTCTTCGGTGCAGGGGCTGACGAACGCCGTTTTAACGGCGGTGATCGGTTATCAGACCATTTATTATCTGAACAAAGAATATAAGTTGCAGGATATATTAGACGGCGTGGAAATCGTCTGCAACGACGAGCTTGAAGAAACGTGCGAAGAAGTGGAGTTAGAGCTGAAAAAAGCGGCGAAAAAAGCCGCCCGCGCCACGGCATAAGAATATGAATATCAATCTGCTTGCAAGCGAAGTCATCGCGCAAAGGGTGTTTAACCCGCTCTATATTTATCTGGATATCGCTTTTCTGATCGTGCTGTGCGTTCTGCTCGCCGTCAAGAAAAAATATTTAACGCTGCTTTGGGGAATTGCGGGCGGCGTTTTGTACATGGTAGTGGACTACGGCATTTTTCACTTGCTCACGGGATCGCGCTCGATCGAGGGCGGCAACCTGTTCTGGGTGCTGCTGTGGATGAGCATGAGTTACGGCATCACCAACTTTGTGTGGATCTGGCTGTGGTTTTCCAAAGACAAATATCTTGCGGAGTGGTCGTTCCTCATCGTGGTGTGGTGGATCGCCGCGCCCATGCTTGCCAACACCTTCGGCGCCGATTTGCCGCCCATTAAAATTCAGCGCACGACGGGCGCGTATCACGGCTATATGGCGCTCATTCTCGTGCTGGGCTACGGGGCGGCGATTTGTTACAACCTCTTTCAGAAGGACAAATCCAAGCGTTTTCCGCTTTTGTGGATGTTGGCAATCGGCGTTCTGGTGCAATTTGCCTGGGAATTCTCGCTGCTCGTCGGCGGAATCCGCAGCGCGGAATTTGCCGACTGGGGACAGAAACTCACGACGCTCGTCGTCAATTCTTTGCTCGAAACCAACCTCGGCGCCGTGCCGATCTACTGTATTTACGCGCTTGTTACGTCGCGCTATCGGGAAGATCTGCGCCGCCGTTCCTTAGCAGTCACCTTCTGCGGCAGGCTCAAAGAGCTTAACGAAACGCGCGTACGCGGGGAATAAAATTTTTTGAATTTTTTCCGTTAAAACGTTTGACATTGCCTGCCGTATCTCTTATAATACCTTTCACATATCTATTCGTCGGAGAACGGGCGGCCGCAGCCGTTTCGTTGATAAGACGTCGAGTGCGCTCGGTTGTGTTGTTTGCAATCGGACGTTCTTTTTTTGTTACGGAGGATTTTATGGCGAGGAAACGTATCGGCTTATCCGAACATTTCACGTTCAAAAAATTATTGCGCTTTGTGCTGCCTTCGGTCGTCATGGCGGTGTTTACGTCGATCTATACCATCGTAGACGGCGTGTTTGTTTCTAAAGCGGTGGGCGATACCGCCTTCGCGGGGCTCAATCTCATCTTCCCCGTCATTATGATTTTGGGCGCGGTGGGCATGATGTTCGGCGCGGGCGGCAGCGCGCTCATCGCCAAAACACTGGGCGAAGGGGATAAAGACCGCGCAAACGGCTATTTTACCTTTCTCGTGCTGGCGATTGTTGCTTCGGGCGTGGCGTTCAGCGCCGTCGGGATCGCCGTATTGCGCCCCGTGGCGGAACTTTTAGGACGCAACGCTACGAGCGAAACGGTCGACTGTGCCGTGCTTTACGGCTTTGTTCTGTTGTGCGGCATGCCCTTTTTAATGCTGCAATATTCCTTCCAGAGTTTTATGATCACCGCCGAAAAGGCGACGCTCGGGTTTTGGGTCACGGTGGCGGCGGGCGTTTTGAACGGCGCGCTCGATGCGCTCTGCATTCTCGGGTTCGGTTGGGGGCTTGCGGGCGCGGCGGCGGCAACCGTTTCGGGGCAGGCGGTCGCGGGCATACTTCCCGTGATATATTTCAGTTGCCGCAATACGAGCCTGTTGCGCTTTTGTAAGCCGCGTTGCGACGTAAAGTCGTTTTTCCGCGCTTGCACGAACGGCGCCTCCGAACTGCTCTCGAACATTTCCTTTTCGGTCGTGAACATGCTCTACAACATGCAGCTTTTGCGGCTGGCGGGCGACGAAGGCGTGATCGCTTACGGCATCATCATGTATATGAGCACGATCTTCTTCAATATCTTTTTCGGATTTTCCATGGGCTCCGCGCCGCCCGTCGGGTATCACTACGGCGCGCAGAACAAAGAAGAACTCAAAAATCTGCGGCGCAAGGGATTTTTGATCGTCGGCGTGCTCGGCGTGGTGCTAACGGCGCTTTCCGAGGCGCTTGCCTCGCCCTTTGCGCGCATCTTTGCTAACAGCGAAGAAATCTTCCTGCTCACGCGAAACGGCATTTATCTCTATTCGACCGCCTATTTGTTGATGGGGTTCAGCGTGTTCGGTTCGGCGTATTTCACCGCGCTCAACAACGGGTTGGTTTCGGGAGCGATATCCTTTTTACGTTCGCTTATCTTCCAGTGCGGCGCAGTGCTGTTGCTGCCCGTATTTTGGGGCATGACGGGCGTATGGCTTGCGGCGACGGCGGCGGAGATCGTCGCATTCTGCATGACGATGACGTTCTTTTTCGTCTGTCGCAAAAAATACGGTTATTAGCTTGGGAAAAAAGCAGAGAGTTCCGATTTCTCTGCTTTTTTATTTTTGGAAATTATTGCTTTTTTTGTCGGGTTATGATATACTCTTATAGAAAAAGTAAATAAAAGAACGGGGGGCATTTATGCAACCGAAATACAAACGTATTTTGTTGAAACTTTCGGGCGAGGCGCTTGCGGGCGATCAGAAATTCGGTCTGAACGAAAACGTCGTATCCATGGTCGTCGATCAGCTCGTCAAAGCGCATGAAATGGGCGTGGAAATCGCGCTCGTCATCGGCGGGGGGAACTTCTGGCGCGGCAGGCAGGGCACGAACATGAACCGCACCACCGCCGACCATATGGGCATGCTCGCCACGGTGATGAACTCGCTTGCCATGATGGACGCGATCGAACAGCGCGGCATTCCCGCCCGCGTGCAGACGGCTCTGAACATGGTATCGCTTGCCGAGCCCTATGTGCTCAGAAAGGCGTTGCACCATTTTGAAAAGGGGCGCATTGTCATCATGGCGTGCGGCACGGGCAATCCCTTCTGCTCGACCGATACGGCGGCAGCGCAACGCGCGTGCGAAATCGACGCGGACGTTCTGCTCATGGCGAAGAACGTTGACGGCATTTACGACGACGATCCGAGCAAGAACCCCAACGCGAAAAAGTATGCGCACCTCACGTTCCACGATATTCTTAACGACGGCTTGAAGGCGATGGACGCCACGGCGGCGACGATGTGCATGGAAAACGATATCCCCGTGCTGGCATTTGCCCTTGGCGAGAAAGACAGCGTGATCCGCGCCGTCTGCGGCGAGGAAATCGGCACGATCATTACGAAATGATTTTCTTTCGTCGGCTCGAAAGAAAATTTGTGAAAAATAAAAAATAACGGCGACAAGCAAAACCGCGCTTTTGCGCAGTCGCACTCTGTTTGCGCTTTAGCGGCTCACCGCGGTGAATGCGGCGCGCGTAAATCGAGGGCGCATAAAAAGCGCGCCGCAGAGGGCGAGTAGCCCTGAGCTCACGAAATTTTCTTTCGTCGGCTCGAAAGAAAATTTGTGATAATAAAAAAAGAGGAATGATATTATGATCGACAATGAAAAAGTAGAAGAGATTTTTTTAACTCTCGAAGAAAAACTCGAAAAAACGTTAAACGTGCTCAAAGACGAATTTGCATCGATCCGCGCAGGGCGTGCCAATCCGCATATTCTCGATAAATTGCAGGTCGAGGCGTACGGCGGCATGAGCCCCTTGAACCAGCTCGGCAACGTGTCGTCGGCGGACGCCAGATGCCTTGTGATCAGCCCGTGGGATAAATCGCTCTTAAAGGCGATCGAAAAGGCCATTCTTGCCTCGAACCTCGGCATCAACCCCACGAATGACGGCAATGTCATCCGCCTCGTGTTCCCCGACCTGACCGAGGAACGCAGAAAGGAACTCGTCAAGCAGGTGCGCAAGATGGGCGAAGATTCCAAAGTGGCGGTGCGCAATAACCGTCGCGACGCAATGGAAGCGCTTAAAAAGATGAAAACGGCGAAAGAGCTTTCGGAAGACGAGAGCAAGAACTGCGAGCAGGACGTCGAAAAAAGCGTTGCGGAAAGCATCGCGCAGGTAGATAAGATCGTGGCGGCGAAAGAAAAGGAGTTGCTCACGATTTAATGGAAACCACGAAAACCGGCGGGGTGCCGCGGCACGTCGCCGTCATCATGGACGGGAACGGCAGATGGGCGCAAAAACGCCTGTTGCCGCGCAGCGCGGGGCATCGCGCGGGAATGAACAATATGATCGCGCTTTCCGAAAAGCTCTTTGAAAGCGGCGTCGAATATTGCACGTTCTACACGCTTTCCGCCGAAAATCTTTCCCGCCCGCAGGAAGAGCTCGAAGGACTTTATTCGCTCTTCCGTTCTTACTTCCGCAAAAACGTGCGCAGATTGCAGGAAAAGGGCATCGAACTGCGCGTGATCGGCGATCTTGACCTATTGCCCGAAGAGATCGCGCAGCTCATTCGCACGGGCGCGGCGCAGACCGTCGGCGGAACAAACGGCGTGCTTGCCTTAGCCGTCGGCTACGGCGGCAGACAAGAGATCGTGCGCGCGGTCAACAAGGCGGTGCGCGCGGGCAAAGAGCTTTCGGAAAGCGATTTTTCGGCGCTGCTCGATACGGCGGGCATGCCCGATCCCGATCTGCTCATCCGCACGGGCAGGGAATTGCGGCTTTCGAACTTCCTGCTGTGGCAGTGCGCATATACGGAATTTTATTTTACGGATACGCTTTTTCCCGATTTCTCGGAACAGGAACTGGAAGAGGCTTTGCACGCGTACCGGTCGAGAACGCGGCGGTTCGGCAGGGTGTAGGAGGTACGCATGTCTAAAAATATCAAACTCAGAATCGTTTCGGCGGCGGTCTATATTTTCATACTGCTTGCTTTCTTTGCATTGAAACTTCTGTTTGCTTACCTGTATGGCAGGCTTTACGGCAGTTTGTGGTTCGACGCGCTCGTGCTGGTTTTTACAATCATCGGCACGCACGAGATCATGGCGGTATTCGGCGACAGATTGCAACGTTCGCAGAAGATCGTCGTCATGACGTTCGCCGTGCTCGTCATTTTAACCTATGTGATCAGCGATTTCATCTTTGTGGAAATTATCGGCGTCGACGCGCCTGTCCCCGGCGAATTCGGCAAGGGCAGCGGCAGAAACTACGCGCTGTATTTCGTGCTCGGCGTCTTTATCACGGGCGTTGCCGTCCTTTTTTCCTTGCTTGTGTTCCGCCACGGCAGTGTGACGCTCGAAAATACGGGCAGCGCGCTCATTGCGCTCGTTTATCCCTCGTTCTTTCTGCTCACGCTGAGCATCTGTAACCATTTCGTGAAGTACGACGCGCTCGTGCTCGTATTCGTGTTCGTGATCAGTCCGTGCGCCGATACGTTCGCCTTTTTGTTCGGTAAGCTGTTTGGCAAAAAACTGCCTGCGAAGATGGCGCCCAACATCAGCCCCAATAAAACGCTCATCGGCGGCGCAGGGGGCTTGATCGGCGGACTTGTGGGCGGCGTCGTTGTGTTTTTGCTCTATTTCGGCGTATGCAAGCCGATAGAAACGGGAAATTGGGCGATCGACTTCAAGTGGTGGGAAGCGATCTTCTTCTGCGCCGTGGGCGTCGTCGTTTCGGCGTTCGCGCAGTTCGGCGATTTGGTCGAAAGCGCGATCAAGCGCAATCTCGGCGTTAAAGACATGGGCAAGATCATTCCCGGTCACGGCGGGTTGCTCGATCGGATCGATTCGAGCCTTTACGCAAGTTTGATTGTTGCGCTCATTTTCGTCGCCCGTATCATGATTGTGGGTTGACGGGCATATAGTAAACTGACATGAAAAAAATTGCTTTGATCGGTTGCACGGGCAGTATCGGAACGCAGGTTTGCGATACCGTGCGCCGCTATCCCGATGAATTTTGTTTCTCCGCGCTCGTCTCGGGACGGCCGCGCGGGGAACTTTTTCGTATGAAAGAGGAATTTCCGTCCGCGCGCGCGCTTGCCGCGACCGAGCTTGCGGAAGGGATCGCGCCGCGCCTTGCGCTGTTTGAGGATTGCGACATTGCGTTGATTGCGGCGGGCGGCTTTGCGGGACTTGCCTATACGCTTGCGGCGATCGAGGCGGGCAAGACGGTCGCGCTTGCCAACAAAGAATCGCTTGTGTGTGGCGGTAAGCTCGTTACCGAAGCGGCAAAACGCAGGGGGGTTGAAATCGTCCCCGTCGACAGCGAACATTCCGCGCTCTTTCAGGCGCTTTCGTTCCGCCGAGATATGTCCTTTGCGCGGCTCGTGCTCACCGCGAGCGGCGGCCCTTTTTTACATTACACGCAAGAGCAGCTCGCGCGCGTAACGGCGGCGGACGCGCTCAAACACCCCACCTGGAACATGGGTGCGAAGATCACGATCGACAGTGCCACCATGCTCAACAAGGGGTTCGAGGTCATCGAGGCGAAGTGGCTTTACGACGCCGATTATAACCGTATCGACGCCGTGGTACACCCCGAAAGCATCGTGCATTCGCTCGTGTATTTTGCGGACGGCGCGGCGTTGGCGCAACTCGGGTATCCCGATATGCGCGTGCCCATTCAGCTTGCGCTCACCTATCCGAACCGTCTGCCCTGCGCGCCGCAGTTGCGGCTCGAAGAGCTGGGCGCATTGCATTTTCTGCGTCTGCCCGAAGAAAAATTCCCGTGTTACACCCTCGCGCTGGCGGCGGGTAAGGCGGGGGGAACGTGCCCGTGCGTGCTCAATGCGGCGGGCGAAGAGGCGGTCGGCGCATTTCTGAAAGGGGGTATAACCTTCGGGCAAATCGCGGAAACTATTCAAGGCGCGTTAAACGCCTTTGCGCGCGAAGAGGTCGAAAGCTACGAGCAGTTGCTTGCGGTCGATACGCGCGTGCGCGAACGGGCGCGTCGGGAAATATATGGGAAATAATTTATTGAATGTTTGGGCTACCGTCGGTTCGGTGGCGTTAGCCGTGCTCATGTTGCTTGTCATGATCACCGTGCACGAATTCGGGCATTACGTTGCGGGCAAGATCCTGCGCTTTAAGATTGACGAATTTTCGATCGGGTTCGGCCCCGCGCTCTTCAAGCACCGAAACAAAAAATCGGGCGAACTGTTTGCGCTGCGCCTGATTCCGCTGGGCGGCTATTGCGCGTTTGCGGGCGAGGACGGGCTGGAAGAGGACAAGAAAAAGCAAGAGGCGGAACCCTTCGGCGAGCTCAAAGAAGAGGCGGCCGCCCCGCAGGAACCCGTAGCCGCGGAAGAAAAGAAGGAAGAGGATAAATCGGGCTATTTCACGCGGAAAAAGCCGTGGCAACGCATTATCGTGCTGCTTGCGGGCGCGTTTATGAACTATGTTCTTGCCGTTCTGCTCATCATAACGTGTTTCTTTGCCTACGGGCAGACGATGAATAAAATCACGGGAATTGCACCGACGGAAAACTCTGCGGAATTGACTTACAGTTTTCAAGAGGGCGATATACTGCTGAAAGTTGCGGGAAGAAATATTTATATGGCAACCGACATCGCAAGCGCAATCAATTACAAAAAGGCGGGCGATATGGTTGAATTTCTTGTCGGGCGCGACGGAAAAGAAGAAAAAATCAGCATTATGTTGCGCGAAGATGTTGTCGTAAAAAACAGTTCGGCAATGTCTACCGTATGGAAGGCGCTTGGCGTTGGAATCGAAGAGCGCGAGGACGGAAAAAAATATTTTATGTTGACCGATGAGGCATATCGTTTCGGCTTTTTCGAAACGCTCGGGCGGTCGTTCGCCTATTCGGGCAAAATCGCGGGTTCGATCTTCCGCGTGCTCGGGGAATTGCTTACGGGTAAAATCGGCATATCCTCGCTCGGCGGACCGGTGACGACGATCACGACGACCTCGAAAATCGTCTCGATGGGGTTCCGTTACTTCCTCGAAATCGCAGGGTTCATCGGCGTCAATTTAGCGGTGTTCAATCTTTTGCCCATTCCCGCGCTCGACGGCAGTAAAGTGGTGTTTACGCTCATCGAATGGGTGCGCGGCAAGCCGATCAGCCGCAAGGTCGAAGCGATCATTCACGGCGTCGGGTTCATTCTCTTGCTCGGGTTTGCGGTGCTCGTCGATATTCTTCAATTTGTGTTATAAAAAAATCCCCCTTGCAACGCGCAATTCCCATAGGGAATAAAAAACTAAATTTTTTAGAGTTGCACTTTCAAGCGAGGACAAAAGCTCTCGAACGATATGTTCGAGAGCTTTTTAAATACGCATTATTTAGAAAAATAAATTGAAATTTATCTTACAAGTTAGAATTATAAAAAGTTATTATTCTATCAAATAGTTCATTATCCAATCCATTGCAATAAATTTCTCTGTCAAGGTACTTTTGGACATACTCAATTCTTTCTTCAAGCGACAGCGTCCGTCCACTGAAGTAATTACTGCATTCCTCATAAAAACGATTCATATAATTTATGTATTCATCAGAATTGAGTATGTTCATATGCCCTTTGTTTTCATATTGTATGAACTCAAATCGTTCATCGCCTGCGTATTGTTTATAATAGACATCATAACCATATTCAATAGGCACAGTGGTGTCATCGTTACTGTGTGCAATTAATACGCCGCACTTTGAGTTTGAAAATCCATTAAGAGCATCGGCTGATGAATATTTTCCGCACTTAATTCGTTCAATCGAGTTAACATAGGGCATCATAAAATCAATAAGCCCGCCAACCATCTCTTGCCCTTGCGCCCTGATAAGATCACCCGATCGATTAAATCCCGCAATAGCGGCAATGGCTTTAACTTCGGGGTGATAATTTAATACTGCGCTAACACAGTAACCGCCCCAACTATGTCCCCACAGCATGATTGGCAAATCTTTCACTTCATCTAATTTCTGTAAATAGTCAATCGCATAGCTTAAATCTGCCACGCCTTGCGGAATACCATTTACTCCGTTTCCTTCGCTTTCGTCATTTCCCGTTGCATCATAGGCAAATACATCGTACCCGTGCTTAGCAAAATAATAAGCAACATCCATATAACTGTTATGTCCGCCGCCGCCAAAGCCGTGAGCAATTACGACAACACCTTGCGCATCGACTCTATCTACATAGTAACGATATCCGACAAGCTTTATCCCGTTATTTGAAGTAAATTCATGTCTGTCAGCTTTGAGTCCGTCAAAATCATCAAGATTAAATTTCCAATATTCCGTAGTTTCATACCTTACATTAAAGACACTATTATACAGAATTGCCCCGACTGTGAATGGTGCAACCAAAAATACAATCAATATCAATACAGCCGTCACGATTGATGCAATAATGATTTTCTTTTTTGTTTTCTTCTGAATTGACATAAAAATCTATATCCTTGTCCTCTAAATTACTGTTTATCGTACAATCATTATATCACGAAAAATGAAAGAACGCAACCGATTGAATTTTGCGGGAAATATAAAACATATCTATATCTCACTATGCTACGAGTAGCATAATTCGTACACAAAAAAGCAGAGAAAAGGCACAGCTTAACGCTATGCCTAAATTTTTTTATTTGCGTTTTATTAAATTCCCTATGCGAATTACCGTAAAAAGGGGGATTTTTTCTTGCGTTCGAATCCGGTCTTAAACGATATATTCCGCGTCGCTTGCGGCGTTGTCGAGTTCCTTTTTCTGTTCGGCATAGCCGGGCTTGCCCAAGAGGGCGAAGGTGGCTTTCTTGCCCGCCTCGACGCCGGGCTGGTTGAAGGTGTCGATATTGAGCATCGCGCCTGCGTAAGCCGTTTGCAGTTCGAAGAGGAACAAGAGTTGACCGAGCGTAAATTCGTTCACTTCGGGCAACGTAATCGTGTAGTTCTGCCGTCCAGCCTTGGTGAGCGCGTAAGCCGTCGCCTTGTTTTCCGCCTGAATGAGTTCTTCCATGGTATGCCCGCCGAGGAAGGAAACGTCGGGAATATCCTCGCAGCCGTGAGGGATGGGGAAGGGCTCTTTATAGCGTTCCACCGAAAGGAAGGTGACGATTTTATCGTAAGGGCCTTCGGTGTAAAGCTGCACCTGCGAATGCTGGTCGGTCACGCCGAGCGCTTTGACGGGCGTCTGCCCCACGTTGCAGGGCTTGCCGCTCAGCGTCACGTTCTTGCCGAGCGATTCCGCCCAGAGCTGCGCGTACCAGTCGGAAACGTATTTCAGATTATCCGAATAGGGCATGAGCACGCCGATATTCTTGCCGTTTTTCATGCCGATGAATTGCAACAGCGCGCAGATAAGCGCAGGGTTCTTTTTGAGGTCGGCAGATTTGCACAGCTTGTCCATATGCGCCGCGCCCTTCAAGAGCAGTTTGATATCGATGCCGAGCACTGCCGCAGGCAGCAAGCCCACGGGGGAAAGCTGCGAAAATCTTCCGCCCACGCCGTCGGTCAGCACATACGACTTGACGCCGCCCAACTCGGCGGAAATTTTCACGAGGTTGCCGCGTTTTGCGTCGGTCGTGAAGATCACATGATCTTTGACGTTTTCGCCCGCCGCTTTCAGAAGATCGGCGATGATGAGGTATTGCGTCATCGTTTCGCTCGTCGCGCCCGATTTGGAAATGACGTTAAAGCACGTCTTTTTGACGTCGATCACGTCGAGCAGTTCTTTCATGCGAACAGGGTCGACGTTGTCCTCCACATAGAATTTGGGACCTTTGCGTTTCGAGCGGGGCAGGTCGTTATAATGCAGGTGGCAGAGCGCGTTGAACGCCATGATGGGGCCGAGGGCGCTGCCGCCGATGCCGAGCACGACGAAATATTCGAATTTCTTGCGCACGTTCTTCGCCGTCTGTATAATGTCGTTTACGATTTCGTCCTGATTATAGGGCAGTTCGGTCCAGCCCATAAAGAGTTCGTCTTTGCCGCGGTTCTGCGCCACATAAGCGTGCGCTTCCTTCGCGGTTTTTTTGTGCGATTCGATTTCCTTTTGCGAAATACCCTTGTCGCCGAGGTATTTGTCGGTCATGTTGGTGTAATCAACGTGAAGGGTGAGCGATTTTTTCAACTCTTCCGTCAGTCTCATGATAAGTTCCTCCAAAATTTACTAAAAGTATTTTAGTCCTTTTTGGGAAGAATGTCAAGACGGTGACGCGATTTTTTTGCGTCTTTTCGGTAGAAAACGGACGAAAAATGCGCGGAAGTCGAAAAGGCGGAAGATCGCGAGGAAGGCGACCTCGGCAAGCGCGGTAAACGTGAACGCCAGCACGAAGGCGGGCAGATAGCTGAGATAGGTCGAAAGCAGCCTGTGCAACAGCACGCCGCTTACGGTTACGACGACGATCGAAACGGCGAGTTTCAAGAGGAATTTGCCCTGTTTGAGCGCGCCCGTCTTCTTGCGCAGCAGAATGAGCGAGCAGACGGCGGTGATGAGGTAGTCGCTCGCCATGCCGATGCACAGCGCACCGCCCGCCAGATATTTGGGCAGGAACCACACGCAGGCGAGCATCGCGCCCGAGCCGAGCAGGAAGAAGAGCAACGTCATTCTTTCATGCCCGAGCGAATTGAGAATGCTCGTGCAGATCATGGTAAGACTCATGGGAATGAGAATGAACGCGCACACCGCGATCATCTTGCCGCTTTCGGCGTTGGAATAGAGCAGAATGCCCACGTCCTGTCCGCATACGATGAAAAAGGGAATGAGCATGCCCGCAATGAGCAGCGTGGTGTTGAGCGCTTTCCCCACGAGGGCGGAAAGTTTTTCGGTCTGTTTTTTGTAGAAACATTCGCTCAGTTCGGGGACGAGCACGAGGGCGATCGAGCCGATCAGCGAAGAGGGGATCATGATGACGGGCATGACCATGCCGTAAACGACGCCGTATTCGGCGAGCGCGCGCGAAGAGGTAAATCCCGCCGCCATCAGGCGCATGGGGAAGATGACCGAAATAAGCGAGTTCATGAGCGAAGAGGAAGTGCGCATGGCGGTGATGGGCAGCGACGATTTGAGCAGGGGCAGAAATTCACCGCGCGGGGAAGAAAACCTGCCGCCTTTTACAATGAAATAGACGAGGGCGATTGCAAACGAGCACAGATACGAGATCAGCACGGCGATCGCCGCTTTGTTGACGTCGGCGATTTTCGCGCCCGAGAGCAGCAAAAAGACGCCCGCAACGATCATGACGATCTCTTCGATCAGCTCGATGAGCGAATAGGCGAGAAAGCGCTTATTTCCCCAGAACGTGCCGCGGATAATGGCATAAACCGACGTGAACGACAAGCCGAAGATCATAATATAAAAGAGATCGGCGCAGCGCGGATCGGAAAAGACGGCGGAAAAGGGCGTGCGTGCCACAAAGAGCAACACGGTGAGCGGCACGCTGAACAAGAGCGCGATGAGAATGGCGGCGGACGTTGCGGCGCGTTCGCCCTGCAAACTGCCGCGCGCGCGGTGTTTGGATATGGCGCGCGAAAGCGTGATGGGCAGTCCGCTCGAAGAGATCGTGATAAACACGGCGAACACGGTGAGCGCGACCTGATATACGCCCAGTCCTTCCGCGCCGAGCATGCGCGAGAGAATGATACGGTACAAAAATCCCAGACCGTGCTCGATCGTGGCAAACACCGTGACGAGGGCGGCGGAACGATATAAATTCTGCATGCTGTATTTTATTTGCGCGCGCACCTTTTTATGAGGGGCGGCATACAATATTTTTATGGAACTCTCGTTAATGAAAACGCGCTACTATCGCGTCAAACGCGGACAAACGCTTGCGCTCATCGCCGAAACCTTTTGTGTCCCCGCCCCCGTGATCGCAAGAGAAAACGCCCTCACGGCGGAAGTGGAAGAAGGGCAGGTGATCGCGGTGCCTTCCGAACGGCGGAACCTGTATTGCGTGCGCGGCGGCGAGAGCAAAACGCTGCTGTGCGGTTCGGCGGCGCGTTTTTCGGAACTCAACGCCACCGCGTGTTTTTATCCCGGTCAGATCGTGTATCTGGGATAACGAATAAAAAAGCTCTGACAAATGCGAACTTCCCATAGGGAACAGACATGCGATTATAAAAGAGCTCTCAAACAAATTTGTTTGAGAGCTTTTAACTAAACATTTTAATAACGATAAATTGAAATTTATATTACTGTCTATAATAACTCTCTGCAAGTTCAAGAAACTTCTTCTCGTTTAGGATTTCGTTTGATATATATTGTCCGTTATAAAATACGGCGTAATTCGTCCACGCCATAGGCGCGTTTTGCGCTTTTTCCTTGCTGTCTATCAATACGCTTTCAAACGGAATGCCTTTGTCCTTTGCCGTTTGCTGAACAAGCGGAACGTATTTAGCCGTAAACGGACAACCGTACGTATAATACACAACAAAACCTTGTTTATCTATACGCGGCTGTTTTGCTTGTTCTTTGAATTTCGGAACGGGCGCATTTTCGTCGAAAGATAAATACATTAAAGTAAAGTTTAGATTTGCTTTATCCGCAACCTTAAACCCTTTATAAGCAAGATATTTCGGATCTGACAAAAACGGCATCTTTTTCGGCGAAGATATAACGGTAATTCCGTGTTTGCCTTGCGCTTTTGCATCGGCTATACAAGCATTTAATAAATCGTTTGCATAGCCGTGTCCTTTAAACGAGCCCGATACCCAAAAGCAATTTATGTGCATATAGCTGTTCGCTTCGATAGGACACCAAGCATTTTCGGCAGGTATGTATTCAATAAAGCATTTGCCGCGTTCAACGGATTTCAAAAATACCAAGCCGTCCTTTATTCTTTCTTTTAGCCACGCTTTCTTGCTTGCAACTTGTATGTCCTTATTGTTAGAGATGGCACAACAAATATGCTCTGTTTCTAAATTTTCAAGTGTGAGTTTTATGTATTCCATATTTTTTGTTCTCCGTTAAATTCCTGTTTATCGTACAATCATTATATCACGAAAAATGAAAGAACGCAACCGATTGAAT
>CAJUSA010000022.1:3178-22737 GCA_910589015.1 uncultured Christensenellaceae bacterium | reverse complement strand
GAGAATTTTTATAAAAAACCTTACCACAACGCCGTCGCCGTGCTTATAAGTGGAGGCTTTCTATATGCAAGTAATTATATATAAGTTTGTGGACGGAACGACGAACGCCGTCGAGGTTACGGAAGATATTTACTTGATACACTTGGAATTATTACAACAAGAAAAGCGCAACCATTGGCGCGAAACACGGCGGCACACCTCGCTTTATTACTTTACCGATATGGGAATAGACTTTGAGGACAAGCGTATAGACTTATTTGCTGAAATCGTGCGGAAAGAAAACGCCGAGCGCGTACATAAAGCGTTGCTTACTCTATCGGACAAGCGGCGCGATTTGGTGCGTAAAGTGTTTTACGAGGAAATGACAATGCGACAAATAGCAAGTCAAACGGGCGTATCACATACCGCAATATCGCAACGTATGAAAACAATACGCAAACGGTTGCAAAAGGAATTACGCGATTGCAGTATATAATATTACCCGTTCACCCCGTAACGTGTAACGTAAATTCAAGCGTTATGCCGACGGGGTGGACATAGTATTACCTTAGTCCACCCCGTAACACTGTAACACTTTTCGGGTAAAAATGGCGATATGCGGGCGGCGACAGCCGCCCGCAGTGGCAATAAGCATACTATTACCTTATTGGCACTACGGAACACGGAACAAAAAAGTAAGCCCGCTGTGGGTGGGGTTATAAACAATTATGGGGTTTCAAATATGAACAAGAAAATACCGCTCGGAATATCGGTTATCTACTTTAACGACCAAAGCAAAAACATATACGCCGAACTGCCGCCCGATAAGGAGCAAGCAAAAAGGCTGTCAAAGCGTATCTATAAGGACGCTATGACAGCCCTTGCAAGCGAGCGGGCAAGCCGTGGGCGGTTAGCCCCTTGCGACTAACTGTTTGCCATACAGCGGGTAGTCTGACAGCGGCAAATCTACGGCGCAATAAAATTCCCGTCTGTTTATCTTATATATTACGGTGTGCGTTTTTGCACCTTTCAGTTCCACCAAATCAAAATA
Organism: uncultured Christensenellaceae bacterium; assembly: GCA_910589015.1. GTDB lineage: Bacteria > Bacillota > Clostridia > Christensenellales > Borkfalkiaceae > Gallimonas. Next base: position 21,707 of record CAJUSA010000022.1, on the reverse strand, counting down.
ATTCGAACTCAATCATAGTAACACGTGAATGGTTCGGATTTACTTTTTATTTCGGCAAATCATAACAAACAAGTCCAAGCATTACCGCTTGGACTTGTTTGTTAAAAAATCATTTTTTCGTTATCGCTGAAAGTGTATTCATACTGTTTGTTGCCGTTTTCGTCGGTAATTTCGCGGATACGGAATTCGCCCGATTTACCGTCGATGGCATACTTAACTTTGATTTCCGCTTTGTTTTCTACGACCTCGCGTTCTACGATATATTTGCCTTTCGACGTGCCTTTTCTGAATTCAAGTTCGTACTCGGTTTCTACTTTACCGTCTTTGTTTTCCGTTTCAAATTCGACTGCGGTCTGTTCCAACAGTTCGCCGCCCACATAGATGGAATAAACGTATTCTGTTTCGGTTTCGCCGTTTTCAACCGAATATTCCTGTTCCATTTGGATGTAGGAAGTCTTGTCTTGTTTATTAGCGTAGGCGCGGATTTTCAATTCCGTTTCTGATTCGTCCTTTTCGTTTTCTTCCGAGCGTTCGCCTTCGAGATAATAGTCCGCACCGTCGATTGTCATTACGCCGACAAGTTTATATTCCCGCTCGTCATCGTCAAAATCGTCTTGCAGTAAAGTTTCGGTATAATACATCAAATAGGAAATCGTGTTCCCATTCAAGTCTTTTCCCGTTATCGTCATTTTCGTATCGTAAGGATAGCGGCTATCGGTGTTTTTTTCGGTAGTAGTCGATATGATTTCTTCGCCGAGAAAGCTGTCGAGCGCAGTAAAATATTCGTTAAATCTTTCCGCTTGCCGTTTGGCTTCGTCTTCCGATTTGTCGGTGGTTGTATAAGCGATAGCATTAACCGCAGAGAAAGATTTGACCGCGCTTGCGGGCATACTGCTTCCCAACAATCTTACGCCGGATACTGCGCCCATTCCGTAAACGTTTTCTGCCGAAAGATTTAAGCGTGTGGGATTAAACGGTTTGTTCCTTCCGAAAGGTAACGTAAACGACAATATTAAAATCAAACAAACTACAACCGACGCAAACGCGGTAAACAACCAAATCGTTTTACGCTTATTTTTTGCAATTACAGCTGTATTGCCTTGCGTATAAACTTCCGAATTTTGTTCGGTATCATAAGGCAACAGGTTTTCTGCCCGTGCCGCAGTTTTGATTTTATCAAGCGGATCGGGCGCAAACCGGTCTGATTCCTTTTTAAGTTCTTTTTCTATGTCTATTCGTTTCATTTTAACAGCCTTCTTTTTCCAAAGCGGTACGCATTTTAGAAAGTGCGTTCTGATATTTCCAAGTAACGGTAGGTATCGGCATATCGATCATTTTAGCTATTTCTTTCCGTTTATAACCGCAAGCGGTTACAAGCATTAAAATCGAAAACTCATCGTCGGATAACAGCCGTTTTGCCAAGTCTGTCAACTCGCCGTATGTATCGGGTTCGCTCACCCCGAAAAGGGAAACGTTTTCGTATTCGTCAACCGATTGTTCCCGCATACGGACTTTTTTAATGTTTATAGCTTCGTTCTTTGCTATTTTAATTATCCAAGCGGAAGCGTTCGTGCCGAGCGCATACCCTTGTATGTTTTTTAATACGCGCATATACGTTGTTTGCATTACGTCTTCCGCAAGGGCTTTGTCGCGCAGTATAGAAAGTGCCACATAGTAAACGGACTTCCGCGTCCGATTGTAAATTTCATCAAACGCGGAAGCATCGCCGTTTATAAATTTTTTTATAAATTTATCGAGTGCCACTTTTTATCTCCGAATTTTCGGTATCGTAATTATACCAAATGTTCAAGTGTTCGTCAAACGTAAAACTTAATCGAATACCTGCTTGCTTCCGTCGCTGTAAGAATATTCGTATCGTTTATCTCCGTTTTTGTCGGTAATTTCGCGGATACGGAATTCGCCCGACTTACCGTCGATTGCATATTTAACTTTGATTTCCGCTTTGTTTTCTACGACCTCGCGTTCTACGATATATTTGCCTTTCGACGTGCCTTTTCTGAATTCAAGTTCGTACTCGGTTTCTACTTTACCGTCTTTGTTTTCCGTTTCAAATTCGACTGCGGTCTGTTCCAACAGTTCGCCGCCCACATAGATGGAATAAACGTATTCTGTTTCGGTTTCGCCGTTTTCAACCGAATATTCCTGTTCCATTTGGATATAGGAAGTTTTATCTTTTTTGTCGGTGTAAGCGCGGATTTTCAATTCCGTTTCCGATTCGTCCTTTTCGTTTTCTTCCGAGCGTTCGCCTTCGAGATAATAGTCTACATCGTCGATTACCATTACGCCGGTAAGCTGATATTCGCTTTCAGTTTCTTCGTTTTCGTCGGTAGTATTTGTTTTTACAAGCGTTTCGGTATAGTACATTGTGTACGTTACCGTCGCGCCGTTAAAGTCTTTTCCGTTTACCGTCATTTTCGTTTCGTAGTCGTAACTGCTGTCCGTATTTGCTACGGTAGTAGTGGATACGACGTCATCGCCGAGAAAGCTGTCAAGCGCGGTAAAATATTCGTTGAACTTTTCCGACTGTTCTTTGACTTCGTTTTCCGAAGTGTCTGCGACAGCGGACGCCAACTTAACTCCGCAAGTGCGCGTTTTTGCAGCAGCATTAACTGCAGAGAAAGACTTGACTGCGCTTGCAGGCATATTGCTTCCCAACAATCTTACGCTGGATACCGCACCCATTCCGTAAACGTCGTTTGGTGAAGATAAAGCGATTGTCTTGCCTTTGTTCGGATTTCCGCACGCCGCCAACGCCATAGTCGCTGCCATAGTTAAACACAAACCAACCAATAAAAATTTCTTTTTCACCGTTTTTACCTCCTCGGTGTATATTCAAGAGCTTTTTGCCCTTTCACTATATACAACAAAGCAAGCATACGATTTGTTGGTGAAATTAAAAAATTTTTTTATAAAATTAAAAAACCGTAAGCGCCGTCGATATAATTTTCTTTTGCGACTGACTAAATCTTTTATTTTTATGATGAACTATATAGTAACACCTTTCAAAACTGTTATCGTCAACTTCGATTACTTTTAATCTATTCTTTTTGATAGGCTCGGCAACGAGTTTTTGCGGTAATACGGCAACTCCGATATTATGTTCCGCGCAAGCTATCAACGCCTGATTGCTTGCAGACTCTATAACGGGGGTTATCGTCATACCTTCGAGCATACTTTCAAAGATAATACCTTCGGGCGTGTCGGGTACAAACTCGGTAGCGGATACCACTTTAACGCCGTTATCTTTCAGCGTTTTCTTGTGCATCGCCGTTTCGTACTTGTTACGCGAAAAACGGTCAAATTTGTAAACGATAACATAGTTAAAAGTCCGCTTTGCGCTGTCTTTAATCATACGGCGAAAGTCGGGGCGGTTGTCGTTCGTACCCGTCATAGCGCGGTCTATGTAGGTATCGAGTATGAGTATATCGCGGCTCTTGGCGTACTCTGTACATACGCGCAACTGTCCGTCTATACTTTGCTCGGTTTGGCTGTCGCTGGAATAGCGACAATAAATTACTGCTGTTTGCATTTTTTAAAACTCCTTTTGATTTTAATTTTTGTCTTTCGACAAGGGGCGAATAAACGGAAACGCAAAATAAGGTTTATTCGTTTGCTCGTTCATTCCTTGCCGGTCAAGAGTTGCCGCAAGGCAATGCACTTTACCCTTGACAGCAAGGGCGTTTTCGTTTACGCTCCGCACGGCGAAAGACAAAATTATTTCTTCGCTAATTCAAGCAGTCTATCGTAAATCGTTTGATAAAATACTCTCTGTTCTTCTTCCGTAAGATCGGCAATGCTCGGTGTGCCGTAAATTATAATTTCCATAGCCTAAACTCCCGAAAATACAAATAGCGCACTACGATATTTTTCTTTTGTAATGCGCTGTAAAATCGTTATACGCTATTATCTTTCAATTTGGAAGTAGGTCGGCAATGACTTTATGTAGGGAATTAAAGTACAAACGGCTTATTTTGCGTAACGCTTGCGGAAGTAAAGCGGTGTTTATAGGGAATATATTTTCGGCTCGGCTTGTTATCAAGACAAGCACACGCGCCACAATCAATGGTGGCACATTTGCGGTAGTATCGGGGGTATAAAGTAAAACACCGTTTTTGCGCTCATTTATATCAAGACAAGCGCACGCCGTAAACTCACGACTGTTACAAAAGCGGTAGTTTTGCGGTAGTAAAACACGGCATATAGAAAAAGCACAGTTTAAGGCAACGGGCAAAAAAATCGGGGTTTCGCGGAAAGCCTGCGCGCGAACCCCGATTTTTCGTTGCCGTTCTTGCTTTTTGAGCGACTGTATCGGTTTGACTCTTTCGTTGCGTTGTGTCCTTTTGTGGCGGGTGCTTGTCCGCGCCGCGTAGCGGCGCGCTTGTTTTATCAAGCACCCGCCTATCTGCCATAAAGCTAAAATTTTAAATTTCTTAATTCTAACGATTTACTTTTTTATGAAATTTTGCTATACTTTTTATGCTATACATTTTCATAATCTCAAACAAGGGGAATACTTTGGTAAAAATGTATTCTCTCGCCTTTGTTTGAGGAAAATGTATAGCAACATTGAGAGGTGCGTTTTTCGGCGTGTTTCTCAATGGAACACGCTTTTTTTACGGAGGCTAAAATGACTAAAAGAAACAATTTAGTTGAATTGGCGAGATTTCTATTCAGTATTTTAGTTGTCGGCTATCATATTCAAATGACTTTTTTAGGCGACGACATAAATTTTTTTGAGAACGGCGCACTTGCCGTTGAGTTCTTCTTTCTGATTTCGGGTTATTTCCTTGCAAGGTCTATTGAAAAAATAAGCGCAAAGGAAAATTATAACCCTGCGCTTGAAAGTTGCCGTTTTATGGGTAATAAGATTAAAGGAATTTTACCCACGCATTTAACGGCTATTATAGTAATTATTGTCGTATTATTGACTTATAATTTTGCTAATTCTGGCAATATAATTCTGAACGGCTTGCCGAGTATATTTTTAGTGCAAATGGGCGGCGTGTGGACGAACGCCTATGCAAGCGCGCTCATCGTTCCCGAATGGTATTTGTCGTCAATGCTCTTATGTATGCTGTTTATAGTACCCGTTGCATTGCTGTTAAGAAAGAAAATCAAGAAAGGAATTTTAGTAATTCCTATTTTGCTTGGCGTTTTAGGCGTTATAGCTGTTATTTATGGACTTTGTACGAATTGGGCATTTACAACGACTTTTGTCTATGATTTAAGAGCTTGGGGCGAAATGTGCGTAGGTATGTTTACTTATTATCTTTCTACCGTCATAACAAAAAAAGACTTAAAAGCCGCACCGTCGGTAATTTTGAAAGTTGTTGAAATGATTTGTTATTGTGCACCGATAATTCTCGGTTTTATTCCTATAAATAAAAGTTTGGAACCCGTTTGTATGGTTGTCGCCGTAGTATGTATATTTGTTGCAATCTCGATTACGTTTGCAGGCAAGGGCGTAGCTGTTACAAATTCAAAGGTAAATAAAGCGTTCGGTTATCTCGGCAGTTTATCGTTAGCAATATATTTGTTTCACCCCGTAATAATAACTCTGTTGGAATATGTCGGCGGTCTTGAAATATGGGCTATTTATTTAATTGTTTTTGCCGTATCTATTGTATCAGCAGTCATTTTCAATATCGTTGTTATGCTTATCAAAAGGCTAATAAAATCAATTAAAAGCCGCAAAGAAGAGAATACTGAAATTGCAAATTAAACTTGATATGATAATAATTACTTTTTTAGTTCTTCGGTTCGATGTAGGTCAACAATGTTCCACCATAACAAGCAAATACGCACACGGATCATTGGTGTGCGTATTTTTTATTCGCTTTTTGCGGTTGAAGATTCGATGAGCTCGCAGTCGTAAAGCGTCGGGTCGAAGGCGCGGTCGCTGGGGTAGGAAAACCGCTCGCTGAGAACGTAGTCGGCGGGCAGATCGCGCGGCGCAAAGCCCGTGAGTTCTTTGAATATACGGTTAAAATTGCGGATCGTGCCGAATCCGCATGCGTCGGATATTTCGGTGACGGACAGATCGGGGTTGCTCTGTAACATGCGTACCGCCTCGTCCGTGCGCACGAAGTTGAGTTGCCGCGAGAAGGTAACGCCCGCGGTTTTACGGAAATAGCGCGAAAAATAAGAGGGGCTCATGCTCATGAAGGAAGCGGCGTCCTCGAAGGTGATGTCGCGGAAATGCAGGTTGATCTCTTCGAGCAATTGTTTGAAGGATATCGTTGCTTTATCGTATTTTTTTTCTTTGGCGGTAAGCGCTTCGCCGCGGAAGATTTCGATCATGAGATTTTCGATCTCGCAACATGCTTCCGCGCTGTAAAAGGGCGGTTTTTCGGTGAACACTGTGCGCAGTTTGCGATACGTCTGGGCAATGGGATAGTCCTTTTTCAGCATAGGGCAGGCAAGCGTGAAGCGTTCCGCAAAAAAACGAATGACGTTATAATCGAAAATGAGCACAACGAGGACGGTATCGGACTGCGTTGCGTGCATGTAATGCACCTGTTCGCTGTCGATAAACAAAGCCTGCCCGACGGCAAGCGTATAACTTTTTCCGTTGCAGAATACGTCGATCCCGCCCCGTTCGAGGCAGATCAGCTCGCAGTCGGGGTGCCAGTGCAACAGATTGTGCGAATTGCGGTATTTGCCCGCCCACACTTTTCCGTGGTCGGAATATTTCCAAATTTCACGTTTTGCAAGCATATTGCATGATATTCCCTTTTTTTCCGATTATAGGCTGTTTTTCCTGATTTGTCAAGGGGGTAAGAGTGAAAAAGGTCAATAAATGTCCGATATTGCATATTGGAATACTTGCGCAAATGCCGCGGGTGTGATATAATAAACCCGACAAACGGCGAAAGCACCGTGCGTCAACTATCTTTCTCTCCCCCCAAAGCAGAAAGATAACAAGGAAAAGACGGTTTTTTTTGCCGTCTTTTTTATTAAGCAAAAAGGGCTTGACCCATAATAAGGAGAAGTGTATGAACGTTTTAGTTACAGGCGGCGCGGGTTTTATCGGCTCGCATACTGTCGTCGAACTGCTCGAAGGCGGTTACGGCGTCGTCGTGATCGACAATCTGAGCAATGCAAACCAAGAGTCGCTGCGGCGCGTAGAGAAGATCACGGGTAAGAGTGTTGCGTTCTATGAAAACGACGTGCGCGACGAAGCCGCGCTCGAATTGATTTTTACGAAGCATAAAATCGACTGGGTCATTCATTTTGCGGGGCTCAAGGCCGTGGGTGAGAGCGTGCAAAAGCCGCTCGAATATTACGATAACAATTTAGGTTCCACGTTGGTATTGTTGCAGGTTATGCGCAAATTCGGCGTCAAGAACATCGTGTTTTCCTCGTCCGCAACCGTTTACGGCGAGCCGGAACGCCTGCCGCTCGACGAAGGGTGCCGCCTTTCCACGACTAACCCGTACGGCGCAACGAAACTCATGCAAGAGGGCATTTTAACCGACCTGTGGGTGAGCGATCATAGCTGGAACGTCGTGTTGCTGCGCTATTTCAACCCCGTCGGCGCGCACCCGAGCGGATTGATCGGCGAGGATCCGAAAGGCATTCCCAACAATCTGATGCCCTACGTTGCGCAGGTCGCAACGGGTAAACTCAAACGCGTCGGCGTGTTCGGTAACGATTATCCCACGCCCGACGGCACGGGCGTGCGCGATTATATCCACGTCGTCGATCTGGCGAGAGGGCATGTTGCCGCGATCAAAGCGCTCAAAGAGGGCGGCGTACATATCTATAATTTAGGTACGGGCAACGGTTACAGCGTGCTCGATATGGTCAAGGCGTTTTCCAAAGCATGCGGCAAGGAACTGCCTTACGAAATTCTGCCCCGCCGCGCGGGCGACGTGCCCGCCTGTTACGCGACGAGCGCAAAGGCAGAAAAAGATCTGAACTGGAAGGCGCAATTCGATCTCGACGATATGTGCCGCGATCAGTGGAACTGGCAGAAGAATAATCCGAACGGGTATGAAAAATAAGATGCGCAAAGTATATTCGGCGGTCGACGCCCTCGTTGATTACGCAAAAGAGAATTTACTGCTTGATCCGCGCAACGAAATTTACGTCCGCAATACGGTGCTCGATCTTATCGGCGCCGAAAGTTACGAGCAAACGGACGCGCGCTGCGCGGGCAGAAGTTGTACCGCGCTCTTGAACGACTTGCACGCCGCATGCGAAGGGGCGGGTTTCTATACGGCGGAAGAGCGCGAACACCGTGCCGACGCCGTGATGGGCGCGCTGTCGCTTTCCCCCAAAGACACCGAAGAAGAGTTTGCGCGGCGGCTTTCCCGCTCTTCCGAAGAGGCGACGAAGTGGTTTTACGAATACGCCGTGCTGTCCGACTACGTTAAAAAAGAGAAACTCGATCAAAACCCGCGTTTCGAGCGCGACGGACTGGTGATCACCGTCAATTTGGCGAAGCCCGAATTCCGCGATCCCAAGAAGGCGGCAAGCGGCAATGCCACAAAGGGCGGGTACCCGAAGTGCACCATCTGCCGTGAGAACGAAGGGTTCGCGGGCAGGGATAAACGCACGTTGCGCACGGTAACGTTAAAGCTCGGCGGCGGCGACTGGTTCTGGCAGTTTTCGCCTTACGGATATTTTTATCAGCACGGGATTGCGGTAAACTGTCTGCATACGCCCATGCACGTCGACGAGCACACCTTTGTCTGTCTTATGGATTTCGTCGACCTTTTCCCGCACTGGTTTATCGGCTGTAACGCGCCGTTGCCGCGTATCGGCGGCAGTGTGCTGGCGCACGATCACTTTCAGGGCGGCGGCGAAGTTCTGCCGTTGCATCGCGCCGCTTGCGTCACTTCGTTCAAGAGCAAGCGCTATCCCGATGCGACGGTCGGCGTGCTCGACTGGGCGGGCACGGCGGTGCGTGTGACTTCCGCAAACCGCGAGGCCGTGGCAAAACTTTCCGATCTCATCCGCGCGGCGTGGGAACAATATGAGGACGCCGCGCGCGGCATCGTTCCCTTCGACGGGGACGGCGCGCACAATGCCGTCAGTCCGACAGTGGTAAAGAAGGGCGGCATGTATGAAATGACGCTCATTCTGCGCAGCAACGCGACTTCCGAACGCTATCCCGACGGCATCTTTCATGCTCATCCCGAGTTCCATATCATCAAAAAGGAATCGATCGGGCTGATCGAGGCGCAGGGGCTGTTTATCCTGCCGGGGCGGCTCAAAGCGCAGTTCGAAACAATCGAAGAGCTGCTCGTAAACGGCGCGCCGCTTTCCGTAGAACTCAAAGAATTTGAAATGATTTACGGCGAATTGCGCGCAATGCGTCCGACCTTTACGAAGGAACAGGCGCATCGGGCGGTGCAGATAGAGCTTGCGAGCGTCTGCACGCGTATCCTGCAAAATACGGCGGTGTTCGAAACGTTTGCCGATACCGAAAATTTCTTAAAAGGATTGGATTTATAACGAATGGATTTTTACGATTTCAAGAGCTATGAACACAAAGTCAGTGCGGCGGGCAGGGTGAACATCATCGGCGAACACGTCGACTACTGCGGCGGCAAGGTGTTGCCCGCCGCGCTCACGCTGCGCAATACCGTTTACGTCCGCGCAAACGGTACAAATCAGATCAACCTTTTCTGGACCGATCTGCCTGACCGCGTTACGCTCGATATCAACGGTCTCGACGCATACCGCAATGAAAAATACGCGAATTATCCTGCGGGCAGTGCGCTCATGTGGCAGCGCGCGGGGAAAAAGATTGTCGGTTGCGACATGCTCTTTGACTGCACCGTGCCTTTCGGCAGCGGACTTTCTTCCTCTGCGGCGATCGAGGTTTCGACGATCGCGGCGATCGCAACGGCGGCGGGCGAGAAGATCGACCCCGTAGAAATTGCGCTTCTGGCGCAGAAAGCCGAACGCGAATATACGGGCGTCAATTGCGGCATCATGGACCAATATGCCTCTGCTTGCGGCAAAAAACACCATGCCGTACTGCTCGACTGCAAAACGCTCGAACGCGAATACGTTCCCATGGATCTGGGCGACTGCGCGCTCGTCATCGTCAACTGCAAAAAACCGCACAACCTTGTGGAAAGCAAATATAACGAACGCCGCGCCGAAACCGAAAAAGCGCTGGAAATTTTGCAAAAACGGCGGAATATCGCCTGCCTTGCCGACCTCACGCCCCTCGAATTTGCGTGCATCGGCGATTCGCTCGAAGGCAAGGTCAAAGACAGGGCGCGCCACGTCGTGGAAGAGTGCGACCGCGTCCGCCGCGCCGTGAACGCCATGAAGGCGGGGAATATGATCGAACTCGGCAATTTATTGACCGCTTCCCATGCCTCGCTGCGCGATCTTTACGAAGTCACGGGCAAAGAGCTCGACGCGCTTGCGGCGGCGGCACAGGCGCACCCTGCGTGCCTCGGTTCGCGTATGACGGGGGCGGGGTTCGGCGGCTGTACCGTTTCGCTTGTTAAAAAATCGGGCGTGGAAAGTTTCAAAAAGCAGGTTGCGGAAGAATATTTCAAGGCGACGGGCTACCGTGCCGAAATTTACGATACCGAGGCGGACGACGGGATCCGCGTCGAAGAGATCCGATAATTTATACTTTGAACAAAAAAAGCCCCTGCAACGCGCAGGGGTGATTTTTTTCGGCATATTTCGCCTTGTTTTTGCATTCATTAACGTATGACCTTAAACGAATTGAAACGGGGCGAAAGTGCGGTGGTGCTCACCGTACAGACGGCGCTGCTCACAAAAGAGCGGTTGCGTGCGCTCGGGATTTATACGGGGGAAAAACTGAGCATGCTCAAAATTTCCCGCAGGAAAAAGGTGTTCGTGCTGCAAGCGGTGCGCAGCGGAACGAAGGCGGCGATCGACTTCGAAACGGCGGCGGGGATCAAGATATGGAAGACGTGAAGATCCTGCTTGTCGGCAATCCCAACGCGGGGAAGAGCACGCTGTTTAACGCGCTCACACACGGACATGCGCGCGTGGGCAACTGGCACGGCGTAACGGTCGGCGCGCTCGAGGGCAAGGCGAAAATCGGCGGAAAACGCGTTACAGTGTGCGATCTCCCCGGTATTTACAGCGTGGAAGGGACGAGCATGGAAGAGCTTTACGCCCGCGATTATGTGCGCGCGCATGCGGGCGATCATGTTCTTTTCGTTTCGGAATGCGCCACGCTCGCGCGCGCCTTACCGCTTTTTGCCGCCTTGTGCAAGGGCAGAAAAGCCGCGCTCGTTTTGACGAAGCGCCGTGCGTTCGAGCGGGCGGGCGGAAAAATCGACGCGGATGAACTTGCCCGCCGTTTGAAAATCGACGTGATCGACGCGGACAAGGGCAACCGTGCGCTCAGAAAGCAAATCGAGGCATTTCTCGCCGCGCCCAAAACCTATGCGGGGAAGGGCGATCTTGCGGATATTTTCACACCGCCCAAAATCGGGCTTTCCAAAGCCGACCGTCTGCTGCTCAACGGCTGGTTTTCCTTGCCGCTGTTCTTTGTGTTGCTGTTTGCGGCGTTCTTCCTCACCTTTGCGCGCTGCGGCCCCGGCGACTTTTTGAAAGGTTTGGTCGAGCGGTTCTTCTGCGAATTTCTCTCGGGCAAAGCCGAGGGCGTTTCCTCGCCCGTTCTGCGCAGTTTTCTGTGCGACGGTATTTTGAGCGGTTTGGGCGGCGTGCTCTGTTTCCTGCCGCAGATTGCGCTGTTGTATACGTTTTTGATCGTTCTCGAAGAGAGCGGACTGTTTTCGCGCCTTGCCGTGCTTTGCGACGGGATCTGCTCGAAGATCGGTCTGAGCGGAAGGGCGGTGTTTTCGTTGCTGTTAGGATTCGGCTGTACCGCCGCCGCGGTGGCGTCGACGCGCTCGCTCGACGATAAACGCGTTCAGAGGCGCACCATTCTTTGCCTGCCCTATATCGCGTGCAGCGCCAAGCTGCCCGTCTTTCTCACGCTGTCGGCGTCGTTCTTTCCCAACCCGTTTTTAAGCGTTGTGCTGCTCTATGCGCTCGGGGTGGGGATCGGCGCGGGCGTTTCGGTGTTTCTCAAACGCGATACGCCGCCCTTCGTGCTCGAGTTGGCGCCGTTGCAGATTCCCCGCCCGCTTTTCGTCGCAAAAACCTTGCTCTTTCAGCTCAAACAGTTTATAATAAAGGTGACGACCGTCGTTCTTGCGTTTTTTCTGTTTTCCTGGTTGCTTTCGTCGTTCGACTTTTCTTTCCGTCTTGTCGCGCAGGAAGAGAGCATGCTCGCAAAGATCTGTTCGGTGTTCTCGTTTGTGTTTGCGCCTGCGGGCATGAACGACTGGCGGATCGCTTACTGCGCCTTTTCGGGCTTGATCGCCAAAGAAAACATTGCGGGCGCGCTCGCCATGTTCTATGAAACCTTCCCGTATTCGCCGCAAAGCGCGTTTGCGTTTTCGGTGTTTGTTTTGACCTGTTCGCCCTGCGTGGCGGCGATCGCGGCGACGGGCAAAGAGGTAGGCGTAAAACGAGCGCTTTTGTACGCGCTCATGCAGACGGGCAGCGCGCTTCTCGCCTGTTATTTTACCTATTTTGCCTTAACAGGCGGGGCGTTCGTGTTGTTGGTGCCCGTTCTGTTGGCGTTGATTTTAATACTGATCCGAGGAAAAAAGGGTGAAAAGTTACACCGTAACCGAAAATCAAAGTCTCAAAGACTTCACCGATAATCATTGCGCGCAGGCTTCGTTCTGTTTCCGCGCGCTTCTGAAAGCGCGCGAGATCCGCGTCAACGGCGAACGCGTGGGGCGGGATATCCCCCTGCAAGCGGGCGACAGCGTCAGTTATTTCCTGACGGCGGCGCAGCGCGAAAAACAGGCGTTTTCGGTTTTATACCGCGACGAGAACGTCGTCGTGGTCGATAAAGAGAGCGGCGTTAATTCCGAGGCGGTATTTTCCGCGCTTGCGGAAGAGGGGGAGTGTTATTTCGTGCACCGTCTTGACCGCAACACGGCGGGGGTGATGATCTTTGCCTGCAACGAATCAAGCAACGGCGCGTTGCTTGCGGCGTTTCGCGCGAAACGCGTGGAAAAAATTTATCATGCGCTTGTATGCGGAAAAATGGAACAACGCCATGCCGTGGAAGAGGCGTGCCTGCTCAAAGACGAGCGTGCCGCCCGCGTGAAGATCACCAAAGACAAGGGCGAGAAGATCGTAACCGAATACGGGCTGCTCGAAGAGCGTGGCGAGCTGAGTTTACTGAAAGTCACGTTACACACGGGCAAAACGCACCAGATCCGCGCCCATCTCGCCTACCTTGCCCACCCTGTGCTCGGCGATGAAAAATACGGAAACCAAGAGATCAACCGCAAATTTCACGCAACCCGTCAACGGCTGATCGCAAAAGAGCTGACGTTGCACGATCGCGGCGTGCTTGCCTACCTCGACGGCAGAGCGTTCGCGTCCGAAAAAAATTTATAAAATTTCCGAAAAACGCTTGACAGCGTTTTTTCTTTGTGATAATATATGAACAATCATTCATATATTGATATAGAGGTGAGTTATGGATTGCACGCACGAAGATGAGCACGCCGCATCGGCGTTACGCGCCAAAGAGAATATGCCCGAAGAGGAACAGATCGCCGAGATTGCGCGTTCGTTCAAAACGCTTTGCGAGCCGTCGCGCCTTAAAATTTTGCTTGCGCTCAGGCAGGGCGAAATGTGCGTTTATCACATCGTCGAGGCGGTGGGGGGCACGCAGAGCGCCGTTTCCCATCAGCTGAGGATCATGCGCGAAGGGCGTATGATCAAAGCGCGGCGCGACGGGCAGAATATCGTCTATTCGATTGCCGACGCGCACGTTCTGGCGGTGCTCGAACTTGCCTGCGCGCATATTTCGTGCAAGGTTTGAGATTCCTCGGCTACGCTCGGAATGACGGAATGGCTACGCTCGGAATGACAGAGGGGCTGCGCTCGGAATGACAGAGGGGCTGCGCTTGGAATGACAGAGGGCGTGGTATGATAACGAACTTGTCAGCCTGAGCGCAGTCGAAGGATCTTGTTTTACGAAAACAAAGAAGGAGTAATTATGCAAAAAAGAATTAAAATCGCAAATTTAGACTGCGCGGCCTGCGCGGCGGAATTGCAGGAAGAGTTGGAAAAAATCAAGGGGATCGCGGAACCGTCGGTCGATTTCGTGGGGCAGCGCGTCAGTCTGCAATATGAAAACGATGAGGCGCTTGAAAAGGCGATTTATGCGATATCCCATTTTGAAGAAGTGGAAATAATCGACGGCAATGCGCCGAAAAAGAAGGAAAGCCGCTTAAAAGAGATCCTTTCGATCGCTCTTTCCCTGTTGTTTTTCGTCCCCGCCCTCGTGCTCGATCTTATGGGGTACGGCGATCGTGGCGGCTGGGAAAAATGGTTGCCGCTGGGCTTGTATCTTGCCGCGTTCGCAAGTGCGGGCTGGTCGGTTGTTTGGAAGGTAATAACGAATTTCCCGCGCATGTTTCGCGGCGGGTTTCATCCGAGCGTTCTGCTCGACGAAAATCTGCTGATGACGATCGCGGCGGCGGGCGCGTTTGCGATCGGCGAGAGCATGGAAGGCGCCATCGTGATGATCCTCTATCAGATCGGCGAATTTTTACAGTCGGTCGCCGTGGGGTCGTCGCGCGGTGCGATCGAAAAACTTATGGAACTCAAAAGCGATACCGCCGTTCTCGTCGAAGGGGATACGCAACGCGAAATCGACCCCGACGATCTGCGCGCGGGCGATACCGTGCTGTTGCGCAAGGGCGACCGCGTGAGCGCGGACTGCCGCTTGCTTGCGCCGTCGTCGTTCGATACGAAATCGGTGACGGGCGAATCGTATTACAAAGAGGCGAAAACGGGCGACGAGATTCTTTCGGGTTGCGTCAACGTCGGCGACGCCGTGAAAGCCGAAGTCATTCGTCCCGTATCGGAAAGCGCCGTGGCGAAAATTCTCGATCTGGTCGAAAATTCCGCGGCAAAAAAGGCGAAACCCGAAAAATTCATTACGAAGTTTGCGCGTATTTACACGCCGATCGTGGTAGCGATCGCGCTGTTGCTCGCCGTACTGCCGCCGCTTATTCTCGGCATGCAGGACGCCGCGCTCTGGCAGACGTGGATCTACCGCGCGCTCGATGTTCTCGTTATTTCCTGCCCGTGCGCGCTCATCATTTCGGTGCCGCTCACCTATTTTGCGGGCGTGGGTACGCTTGCCCGCCATGGCGTTCTTACGAAAGGCGCGGTGTATTTAGACGAGCTTGCCAAAGTAAAATGTGCCGCGTTCGATAAAACGGGCACGTTGACCGAAGGGAAGTTTACGGTGGCTGCCGTCGAGGGCGGCGACCGCGTGTATGAGTTGGCGGCGCGTGCGGAACGCGCTTCCTCGCACCCCTTGGCGCAGGCGTTCGCGCAGAGCGATGCCAAAGCCGCCGAACGCGTGGAAGAGGTCGCGGGCAGGGGATTGCGCGCCGTTATCGACGGGAAACAGGTTCTGATCGGCAGTGCGCGGCTGTTGCGCGAGAACGGCGTGGAACCGATGGAAAAAGAGAGTGCGCACCTCGTCGTGTACGTTGCGGAAGAGGGAAAATATCTCGGTTGCGTGGAAATCGAGGATTGCGTGCGCGCAAACGCCGCCGAGGCGCTCAACGGACTCAAACGCGTCGGCGTGGAAAAAATCGCCGTGCTCACGGGCGATTCGCGCGAGCGGGCGAACGCCGCATTGCAAAATCTTCCCGTCGATGAAATCTGCACCGAACTTTTGCCCGAACAGAAGGTCGTGCGGGCGGGCGAACTCAAAGCGCAGGGCACTCTGCTCTACGTCGGCGACGGGATCAACGATACCCCCGTCATGGCGGAAAGCGACGTTTCGGTCGCCATGGGCGGGCTGGGCAGCGACGCGGCGATCGAGGCGAGCGATTTCGTGCTGGCGTCCGATAGTCTTACCGCGCTGCCCAAAGCCGTGAAGGGCGCGAAAAAAACACGCAAAATCGTTGCGCAGAATATCGTGTTTTCGATTGCGGTCAAGGTTGCGCTTATGGCGCTTTCGGTGGCGGGGATCCTGCCGCTGTGGGCGGCGGTGCTCGGCGATACGGGCGTGATGCTGCTCGCCGTCATCAATTCCCTGCGCATGCGTGCAAAATTATAATCAAAGCAACCGGGCTTTTTCGAAGAACGTGCGGTTGAATTGAACGGCGGGGCGGTTCGGAAAGAGCCGTTCCGCTTCTTTATGGAAGAATAACGCCTTTTCGGTTTGCCCGAGCGCGTAATAACAGCATGTGAGCTCGACAAGCGGCACATAGGTGCGGCATTCGGGCGATTCGAAGTCGCCCTCGGCGCTGTGGTCGCGGCAGGCGCGCGCGGTTTCGTACCAGAAAGCCGCCTCTTGCAGTTTGTTATCTCTTTGGAAGAGTTTCGCAAGTTCACAGCACACGCCCGCCCGCGGCAGACCGTATAAAAAACTTTGCAGCAACGCCTGCTTGGCTTGTTCGCTTTTGCTCTGTTCGGCGTAACAGAGCGCCAAAATTTTACACGCCTCGATCTGATTGACGTGCCACCCGTCGCAACGCAGCATGGCTCGCAGGATTGCTTCCGCCTCGGTGTAAAGGCGGTTGTAAAAGAGTTCGCGGCCGTAATAAAACAGATCGCGGCTGCCGAGCGTTTCTTCCGCCGCCCATTTCTGGTAGATATGCAGGTTGCGCGCGCCCCGCGGCTTGTCGCTCGAGAGATGAAAGACGTGCATATCCGCTTGCACGATTTTTCCGCGCGGCGCCACGCATTCGTGCACTCTGCCGACCCAGCAAAAATCGGCGCTGCGTTTCATGATGCGTTCGCGGTAGAACGTGGTGAGGGGCGCGCCTTCTTCGTCGAACGCCGTGTCGTAAAGGCACATCACCATATCGGGCGACTGCGTTTCGAGCACGCTTTTGAGCGCGACGAGTTTTTCGGCGTGTTCGGGGGAAAGGCAGTCGTCGGCGTCCAGCCATAGCCAGTAATCCCCGCTTGTTTTTGACAGCGCGAAATTGCGCGCCGCGGCAAAGTCGTCGCGCCAGGGGAAATCGTAAATGTGTTTCGTGTAGCGTCGGGCGATCTCTTTGGTGCGATCGGCGGAACCCGTGTCGGCGATCACGATTTCGTCGACGCAATCTTTTACGCTGTCTAAACAGCGCGCAAGCACCGATTCTTCGTCTTTTACGATCATGCAAAGCGATAATGTTATCATGAATTCACCTCAAAAATCAGCCGACGGAGAAACTCCGTCGGCATTTTTTTGCAAAAGGTTACGCGTCAATCTGTTTGATCGTCAACGTGGTATTTACGCCGCTGCCCAGCGTAATGCCCACGGCGAGCAGTGCCGAGATCGCCATATCGATGACGTCGCCCGCGTTCAACGCAATGATGAAACTGCCGTTGTAAATCGAGGCGACGCCGACCGACAGGACGCGCGACAACGTTGCCTGCGGAATCGCCGTTCCGTTTCGGCGTACCGCCAGCGTTACGGTCGTGCCGAGCGCCGCCGATACGTTGGTGTAGTAATTGATCTCGTATACGCCTGCCGCCGTGGCGGTGATGCTGTTGGCGGGCGTGTACGTCACGTTTTTCAAGGGCATGGTCGCGGCAAGGGGCAACTGCGTCGTGCCGCCGATCGTCAGGTTGAGCGTCTGGGGCGTGGCGTTATAAAGTCCGCCGTATGCGTTCAGATTTGCCGTGCCGGTAGGACCGGTCGCGCCCGTTAAACCCGTTGCGCCGACCGTACCGGTGGGACCCGTCGCGCCCGTGGGTCCCGTCGCGCCTGTTGCACCTGTGGCACCTGTCGGACCGACTGCACCCGTAGGGCCCGTTCCGCCGTTGGCACCCGTGGGGCCGGTTGCGCCGATCGGACCTGTCGCACCTGTTAAACCCGTCGCGCCCGTCGCGCCGATCGCGCCCGTCGGGCCGGTTGCACCGTTGGCGCCCGTTGCCCCCGTGGGGCCTGTGGGACCGACTGCACCGTCGGCACCGTTTGCGCCCGTCGGGCCCGTGGGACCTGCTACGCCCGTTGCGCCCGTTGCGCCTGTGGCACCCGTCGCGCCTGTGGGGCCGGTCACACCCGTTGCACCGGTCGCGCCGTTTGCGCCCGTCGGTCCGGTTGCACCGTTGGCGCCCGTGGCACCTGTGGGACCGACTGCACCGTCGGCACCGTTTGCACCTGTCGGACCCGTTGCGCCAGCGGCACCGTTTGCGCCCGTCGGACCGGTGGGACCCGTTACGCCGTTCGCACCCGTCGCGCCCGTGGCGCCGGTAGGACCGGTTACACCCGTAGCACCGTCGGCGCCTGTGGCGCCCGTTGCCCCCGTGGGGCCCGTTACGCCGTTCGCACCCGTCGCGCCCGTGGCGCCGGTAGGACCGGTTACACCCGTAGCGCCGTCGGCGCCTGTGGCGCCCGTTGCCCCCGTGGGACCCGTTACGCCGTTGGCGCCCGTCGCACCTGTTGCGCCGGTAGGACCGGTTACACCCGTAGCGCCGTCGGCGCCTGTGGCGCCCGTTG
>CAJUSA010000022.1:0-3078 GCA_910589015.1 uncultured Christensenellaceae bacterium | reverse complement strand
CCCCCGTGGGACCCGTTACGCCGTTGGCACCCGTCGCACCCGTAGCGCCTGTCGTGCCCGTTATGCCGTTGGCACCCGTCGCGCCCGTGGGCCCGATCGGACCGGTTGCGCCCGTGGCGCCGCGCGGTCCGGTGGGGCCGGTGATTCCCGTTCCGCACTGGATGATCTTGTATTTTTTGCGCACGCACATGCATGGGCAGCAGCCGCAAAAGGCGCAGCGATTGTCAAATTCCATATTGTTTCCTCCTGAATGAAACAGACGCGGAAACGCCTGTTTTTTTGTAAATATGAATCACACAAAAAATGCATTCTGTAAAATACATATTCTATTAAATAATATAAAATTTTTGCGTATTTTGTTACGTTTGAAAAAGCGAAAGGTTGCCCGTAAGGATCGGAAAATTTTTGTAAAAAAGCCGATGAAACGGTTGACAGAAGGGGGGGGGTATTATGGTAGAATGGTGCTGAGAAGCGGTTTTACGCCGTAAATTTTGCAAAAGAGAGGTTTCATATGAAAGAAAAAATGCAATATGATGCGCTCAAACGCATCAAATGCAACAAAAGCAAGGTGTTGCAGCTTGTGTTCGGCGCGCTGGCGTGCGTGTTCTGCTGTTTGTGGCTTTGTTGCCCGAAATATGCCACGGGCGGCTGGGTGGTGTTCCACGGTCCGTTCGAATTCCGCGACGCTTTCGACGGATTTGCCGAAGGTAATGCTTGGCCGTGTTTGCAGATGATTTGCATGTTGCTTTTTCTTGCCTTTACCGTGTGCTTTTTCGTATTCGGCGCACGCGCAAGCAAGGAAGCCAAGAGGGCTTACGAAGAGTTTCTGTCGCACCGAGAGGAATACGAAAACCAACCCGATCTTTCCGAAAATAACAAATACTATCGCGCCATGCTCAAAGATTATGTAAAAGTCAATTCGTTTTTCGATGAAAAAAAGGGGAAGGTGCGCTTTTTGTACCGCACCATGACGCGGTTCTTGCGCTATCCGCTTATCGTGTGCGGTTTATTGGTGCCCGCCTGTATTCTCGGATATGCCCTTCTGAGCGCACATTCCGAAGTTCCTGCGGCAACGGCGGTTGCGTTCGGCTTTGCCGCCGCGCTTTCCTGTGCGGCGTTCGCCTTTTATTTTCTCGTCGTGCAGCATCGTTCGGGTTGTTTTGCGCGTTATGCGGCAAACGTCACGGCGGCGCAGTTGCGATCCGACGATTATGCGTTTGACGCCGTTTTCATGGATCGGATTGCTGCCGACGAAAAGCTCAAACGCCGCGCCGAAAAAATGCAGGCGGCGGGGCAGAAGGGCATGTTTGCCTATCTCTTTTCCGATGCGGTTACGGCGGTGTTGCTCGGCGGCATGTCGGTGTATCTCATCGTGATCGTGTTTTTCGTCGCGCTCGTCGTGTCGATCGTCAGCCCCGGCCGCGGCAATGCGCCCGCAAGCGGAACGATGACGCGCCCGACCCGCCGTTTGGTGCTTTACGGTGCGGGGCCGAACGAACGTTACGAAACCGACGGCTACGGTTATGTGTTTAAGCATGGCGTAAGAACTTCTTTCCGCATTAACGGAACGGAAATTCTCAACGAGCGCGGCGATCGCGTCGAAACGGCGGGTTGGTTGCGCGAAGGCTCGCATACCGTCGATTACGCAAACGGATACGAGGGGGAAACGCCGTTTTTGCGGTGGGATCTCGAATAAAAGTATGAAAAAAACGCCGATTCCGAAGGCTCGGAATCGGCGTTTTATTATGCGGTCTTGTCGTTTTCTTTTGTCCTGCTTTCACTCAGTTTGGAATACAGCATGGCAAAGTCGGTTTTCGTCGGCGTTTTCAGATCGAGGTAATGCTTTGCAAACAGACTCAGGTAGAGTTTGCGGCAAGTCAGCAGCGTTTTATGGTTGAGGTGCGTTTCCTGCGAAAGCGCGCCCGTCGTTTTATAACGGTAAAAGTCTTTGAGATAAATCAACGTGAGAATCTGGCTATGCGCGATTCCGTACAGATATTCTTCGTCCGTAAAATGATTGAGTATGTAGAAAAAGGTCGCGTTTATTTTGTCGTCGTCTGCGTTTTGCAATTCCCGAACAATGAGTGATTCCAACGATTTTATCTGTTTCGTGTGCATAACTACATTATAACGCATGAAAGAATATTAAAATTTCCAAAAATTGGAAATTTTGAAGTTTTATATATGTTATAATAGGGTTGCATAAGAAAAATTTATGGATGAGAGAATGGGAAGAACGGCGGAAGAGGTTTTGGAGTACATGAAAGAATTGCTTGAAGTGTATCTGGCGGAATTGAACGGGTATGAGGAAAACGCGTTTGCTTACGGCGAAAAGACGGCGTATGTGGAATGTTTGGAAGTCATACAGCTTTGGGAAAAGGCGCAGACGTTCGGGCTGGATTACGATATCGAACAACGGTATCCGATCTGAGTGCGCCTGAAAACAATTGAATTTTCCGAAAAACACTTGCCAAATTAGCGGGAAGGCGGTATAATGGCATTATCCGAGCGGACTACGCGGCCGCGGCGTATCTTGAATACGATGAGGAAAGTCCGGGCATCATAGGGCAGGACGCCTGATAACGTCAGGTGAAGGCGACTTTAAGGAAAGTGCAACAGAAATAAACCGCCGCAGTTTTTGCGGTAAGGATGGAAAGGCGAGGTAAGAGCTCACCGACGGGACGGTAACGCCCCGTGCCATGTAAACCCCGTCCGATGCAAGTTTGGGTTATTCTCACATAGGGCTGCCCGTCCGAGGATAACCGTGAATAACGCTAGAGCCTATCGGCGACGGTAGGCGTAGATAAATGACCGCGCACGACAGAACCCGGCTTACAGGTCCGTCTCGGAAACTTTGAATATCAAGCCCGTAGAGGCGATGAAAGTCGTGCAGCGGGCATTTATCTCATAGAAAGGGATCCCGAAAAAAGACGCAGTATTTTTTTGGGAAGAGGAGTAGCAAACGGAGTGCGGTTGCCGTTTGCGGAGGAAACGGCGGGAAACGGAGTTTGCGCCGACGAGAGCGCGCACGACAGAACCCGGCTTACAGGTCCGTCTCGGAAACTTTGAATATCAAGC
>CAJUSA010000021.1 GCA_910589015.1 uncultured Christensenellaceae bacterium | reverse complement strand
TTACGCCGAAAGTACTTGCCCTAACAGGCCGGGAGGATAGGTAGTTGCCGCCTTTCAGACACGAATGCGTTTGACGAATCGTCAAACGCATTTTTTCTTTGCTTGAATTTTGTTTTTCAGAAAAAATTTCACATACTTATAACATTGCTTTGCTACAATGGAACCTATGGAAAGGACGGAAACGAAAAAATCAAATATCTGGGTGGATTTTCTGCCGGCAATCGTTCTGACGGTTGCGGGGATCGCAACGTTGTTCGTGTATCTGTTCGTGCAGAAACAGCATGCTATCGTGCAATTTCTTGCGCTTGCGGTTGCGCCGCTCATCGCGCTCGTGATCCCCGTGCTCAACCGCATTTGCAAAATCGAGATCCCGTTTGCGCTCAATGCTGCGATCGGCGTCTTTGCGTTTGCGGCGATCGATCTGGGCACGGTGCTCAACTTTTATGCCCTGATCCCGCAATACGATAAAATTTTGCATACGCTTTTCGGTTTGCTCGGCGCCTTCTGCGTGTTTGTGCTCTTGTTGTACGGAAACGGCGAGAACTTGCGCCCGTGGTGCTTTTTTCTGCTGATTTTGCTTTGCGTGCTCGGTGTGGCGGCGCTGTGGGAAATATACGAATTTGTCGAGGGGGCGATCACGCATACCGATCCGCAACGTTGGATGCCGGATTTGAGTACGGCGGGCGATCTGACCGTGCGCGAATTTTTTGCGAGCTATCATCCGCTGCGGGATACGATGTGGGATATTATCGTTGCCGCGTTCGGCGTATTCGCTTTTTATCTGCTCATTTTTATCGACAAACTGTGCGGATACAGGGTTTGTAAACGCATATACGCGCAAATTAAAACCCCGCGGAAAAATACCGCGCAATCAAAGAAAAATACCTGATTTTTACTTGCAATCTTCACGGCGTTGTGCTATACTTTGCGCAAAAAGAAGGGAAAAAGGCATGACCGAAACCGAGAAGATGCTTGCGGGAAAAATTTACGACCCGAGCGACAAATCGCTTGCAACCGCCCGCGCGCGGGCGCACGCGTTGAGCCGCAAATACAACGAAACCGACGAAACCGAAGAGGAAAAGCGCGCTGCGATTTTGGACGAGCTTGTTCCCTGCCGCGGCGAGGGTTCGTATTTTCAGGGCCCCGTATATTTCGATTACGGAATTTATCTCAAAACGGGCGCACATTTTTACGCAAATTTCAATCTGACCGTGCTCGATTGCTGCCCCGTGACGATCGGGAACGACGTCATGATCGGGCCGAATTGCGCGCTCGTCACGCCCGTGCACCCCTTGCGGTATCAGGACCGGAATATGCGGCTCAAACCCGACGGCACGCCCTTCGACTACGAATACGCCAAACCCATCACGATCGGGGATAACTGCTGGCTGGCGTCGAACGTGACGGTTTGCGGCGGCGTACAGATCGGTAACGGCTGTGTGATCGGGGCGGGCAGCGTCGTCACGCGCGACGTGCCCGACAACTCTTTCGCGGCGGGCAACCCGTGCAGGGTCATTCGTCCGATCACCGAGGCGGACGCGATCGAACTGAAACGGCAATTATTTTAAGCGGAAACCAAAAACGGAGGAATCTTATGTTAAACAAAAAAATTGCGCAGCTTGTGAACGAGCAGGTGAACAAAGAACTTTATTCGGGATATCTCTATCTCGATTTTGCGAATTATTATGCGGACGAAGGGCTGGACGGCTTTGCGCACTGGTATGAGGTGCAGGCGCAGGAAGAGCGCGACCACGCCATGATGATGCGCCGTTATCTCATCGACAACGGTATCCGCGTGACCTTCGGGGCGATCGCGCAGCCCGACAAGAAGTTTGCCGACCTGACCGCGCCGTTAAAAGCGGGTTACGAGCACGAACAGTACGTCACGTCGCTCATCAACAATATTTATGCCGAGGCGTTTGCGATCAAGGATTTCAAGACGATGCAGTTCCTCGACTGGTTCATCAAAGAGCAGGGCGAAGAAGAAAAGAACGCCGAAGATATGCTCAAAAAATTCGAGCTGTTCGGGCACGACGCAAAGGGGCTTTACGCGCTCAATCAAGAGCTTTTGGCGCGCGTGTATACGCCTTCCGTAACCGGCCCCGCCATGTAACCAAAACCCCCGTCTGAACAGGCGGGGATTTTTATCGACGGTAATTATGAACGAACAGGAAAAAAACACCTTTCCGGTCGGGCGGTTCGCGCCCACGCCGAGCGGCGAATTGCATGCGGGCAGTCTGATGTGCGCGTTGCTTGCCTATTTGTCGGTAAAACACCGCGGCGGGAAATTTTTGATCCGTATCGAGGATCTCGATCCCGACCGCTGTTCGCGCGAAGCGGCGGAAAGCATGATCGCCATGCTCGAAACGTTGGGGATCACAAGCGACGGACCGATCGTATATCAGAGCGAGCGCAACGCGTTGTACCGCGAAAAAGAGCGCGAACTGCAACAAAAAGTGCGGGTGTATCCTTGTTTTTGCACGCGCGCGGAACTGCATGCCGCCGAGGCGCCGCGCCTCAGCGACGGCGGGTTTCTTTACGCAGGCGCGTGCCGCCGTCTGAGAGACGAACAAATCAAAGAGCGGATCGCTCTGCGCCGCCCGTGTTATCGCGTGGAAGTGCCCGATTGTGCAATCGGCTTTACCGATCTTCTTGCGGGGCAAACCGTGCAAAATCTCAAAGCGGAATGCGGCGATTTCATGTTGCGCCGCAGCGACGGGGTTTACGCCTATCAGTTTGCCGTGAGCGTAGACGACGGCGAGAGCGGCGTGAGCGAAGTCGTGCGCGGAAACGATCTGCTTTCGAGCACGCCCCGCCAGATCTGGCTTATGCGCCTGTTGGGGTATACGCCGCCCGTTTATTGCCATATTCCGTTAGTGTGCGACGGATCGGGGCGGAAATTGAGCAAGAGCGAGGGGGACAGCGCCGCACGCTGGATCGAAACGTATCCCCCCGAACGGTTGCTCGGGTTTCTCGCATATTCCTCCGGGATCATCGAAGTCAACCGCGCCGCCGCGCTCGACGAGTTGATCGCTTGTTTTTCGTGGAAAAACGTGCGGAAGAATAAAATCATACTCGACCGCACGTTATTAAAATAAAAATTCCGCCCCGCCCATTCGGCGGAGATGTCTTATTTGCGCAAAAGGTCGGACTGACAGATTTTATTCGTCAGCCGGATAAACGCGGCGGCGTCCTCGTCGCCGATAATACTGCGCGCTTTTTCGGCAAGCGCGAGCGAACTGCGGTGCACGGTTAAAAATGCGTCTAAATTCTCTTTTACGGGCCGCACGAAACTCGTGCGCTTATCGGCGCCCGTTACGCGTTCGAGAAGCTGTTTTTTCACAAGCGAATCGATTGTGCGGTGCACATGCGATTTGAGCATGCGCGTTTCGGAAACGATTTCCTTAAAGGAAACAAGCCCCTCGCCGTCCTGCTTGTAACGGCGGTACGCCGCCAGCATGACGACCGCTTCGTTATAAATAAGTCCGTCGGTGAGACGTCCGTTTTTGAGGATTCCCGTCAGCCGCACCCAGGATACGACAAGATCTTCGTCTAATTGTGATGTTTCGTGCGTTCTTTCCATTGCGATAATATTATACCGCCCCGAAGGGCGCTTGTCAAATCTTTTCCGCGCCCTTGCAATCGGTTGCGTTTTACCGCGCGGCGTGGTATAATGCGGGTATGTTGCCGCAGGATGACGCTATGCTACTGAGCTATATCAACACCAAACTCCGCGACGAGTATTCCTCGCTCGGGGAACTGTGCGCATCGCTCGACGTCGATCAGGTTGCGCTTGAAAACAGACTCGGCGCGGCGGGATACGTCTACGATGCAAAAACCAACCGTTTTCGGTAAATTTTATCCACATTTACACTGTGCAAATGTGGATAACCCATGAGGACAATATGTCGCAGCTTGATTTAATGAAATTGTTTTCGCAATACGAGGGCGAAATATCCCTTTCCGATTTCACGCCGCAGGAATTGCAGGAGTATCTCGATTATGTGAAAGACGAGGACGCGCCGCTTTCCCCTGCGGAATGGAAAGAGCGGTATTTCGAATTTTACGACGACGTGAAGGATAAATCGCTTAAAAAACAGGATTGGTAAACGGGAATAAAAAAACGCAGTCTTTACTCGGCTGCGTTTTTTCAAATTATGCCGCGGGCGGTTATGCGGCGGGTTCTTCGGGCGGCGTTTCGGTTACGGGCGCCGCTTTTTTTCCGTCGAGGAAGGCGGCTACGCCCTTTTTGCGCATGCGGTATACAAACGCGTAAAGGGGCGAACCGAGCCCGAATATCCAGGTCAGTTCGGTGACGAACATCGAAAGGCAATTAGTCCAATAGGCAATGCTTGCATTTGCAAAGCCTTCGGTATCCTTACATAAAAACACGATGACGAGGGGAATGACGAAGGTGTTGGCGATCACGGGGAAGAGACCGCCGAGCGCCACTCTGCCGACGTGTGCGAACGGGCTTTTGCGGCTTTCGCGGATAAGTCTGCCCACCATGTATGTGCCGAGCGCGGCAATAAGCGTTGCGAGCGACCCGACAAATACGTCGTAAACAAGGAAGGGCGACGCAAGATTGCTCAGCATGCAGCCGATGTAGAGCGCGGGCACCGCCTCGGGGAAGAAGAGGGGCAGAATGCACAGCGCCTCGGCGGGGCGGATCTGAAAGATCCCCTGATACGCCACGGGCATAAAGGCGTAACAAAGCGCAACATACAGCGCGGCAATGATGCCGGCGCGGCAGATGCGCTTAGCGGTGAAAAAATTCTTCATATGAAAAAACCTCGGTTTTTTTATTCGGAAGTGTTGACCGAAAACCTTCCGTTGCGGTTTCTATCATAACCGCGTTCGGGCGAAAAGTCAAGCGTTTTTTGCGCTGTTTTTTAATTGAGGAACTGCGCGGGGCGGAACGCGATCAGCCAGAAGAGCAGCCACAGCGCGCCGACGCCCGCAAGCGAGAGGATCGCGCGGTAAATAAAGACGTTCCCCGCGCACAGAAAGAGCAGAAGATTAAACCCCGTCAGCGCAAACACGGCGGCGCCGAGTCCGAATAAAATCAGAATGGCACAGCAGATATAAGTCGTATATTTCATATTGCTATCGTGTGCGAATTTCGTGCAATTATGCGGCGCACGGCGGCGGGATTCTTCCCTGCGGTCAGAATGACAAAAGGACGGTCAGAATGACAAAAGGGCGATCGGAATGAAGAGGGGCGTCTGTCATATTGAGCGAAGTCGAAATATCCCTTGGATTCCTCGGCTGCGCTCGGAATGACAAAGGGGCGACCGAAAAGACAGGGGCGCATGACGTAAGCGCGGCGCATCGTTAGGGCAGTGCGGCAACGCCCTTACGAAAAGAAGTGCTCACAGAATGTTTTCGAGCACCATTTTCTTGAACGGCACCTCTTCCATATAGTCGGCGGGGCGGAACGTGACCGTGTTGAATTTCGCATAATTCATGATATGCGTTTTCAAAAGCACGGGCGTGGGGACGTCGAGCGCGTCGCAAATTTCCGTGAGGTAGGTGAAAAAGGAAGAATAAGCGAACGGCTCTTCCTTTTCATAGACGTGTTGTTTGATAATATGGTCTTCGGAAAAGACCTTTGCCCAGATACGAAACATAATTTCATTATACGAATATTTTGCAAAAAAGCAAATGTATTTGACAAGCGGCATAAAATAAGCTACAATCATGGTTAATACAGGTTTCGGATACGGAGGTTACCCGATGGAAAAACTCGAACGCGAAATACTTGCGGTGCTCGCAGAGGACTGCCGCACGGATGCAAAACAGCTTTCCGTGATGCTCGGCGCCGAGCAGGCGGACGTGGAACGCGCCATCGCGTCCATGGAACGGCGGGGCACGATCGTCAAATATACCGCGATTTCCAACCTCGACGAGGAAGAGGACGAATGCGTGGAAGCGCTCATCGAAGTCAAGGTCACGCCGCAGAGCGGCTCGGGCTTCGACGGCGTGGCGGAAGATATTTCCCGTCACGACGAGGTGAAAAATGTCTACCTCATGAGCGGCGCGTATGATTTTGCGGTCATCGTGAAAACCAACTCGGTGAAGTCGGTTTCGCGTTTTATTTCCGAGTGTATTTCGACGTTCGACTGCGTTCTTTCGACGGCAACCCATTTCATACTCAAAAAATATAAAATAGAGGGCGCGCTGACCGGTCGGGAAAAACCGCGCCGTCTTTCGGTACAGGCATGAGAGATTTTCTCAACGAACGCGCGCGGCAGTTGCAGCCGAGCGGCATCAGAAAATATTTCGACATTGTGGAACGGCTGCCCGACGCCATTTCGCTCGGCGTGGGCGAGCCCGATTTCGTCACGCCGTGGGACGTGCGCAGCGCGGGGATCCGTTCGTTGCAAAAGGGTTACACGCAATACACGGGCAACCGCGGGCTGGGCGAACTGCGCGAGCTTATATCCCGTTATCTTGCCGAACGCTTTCACGTCGATTATCCCGCCGACCGCGTCATCATCACCGTGGGCGCGAGCGAGGGGATCGACCTTGCCCTGCGCGCAACGTGCGAAACGGGCGACGAAATTCTCATTCCCGACCCCGCTTACGTTTCGTATGCGCCCATTATCGGGCTGTGCGGCGGCAAACCCGTTTCGGTGCGCTGCACGGCGGAAAACGGCTTTATTCTCACGCCCGAAGAGCTTGAACGGGCGATCACGCCCAAAACGAAGGCGGTTGTGCTTGCCTATCCCAACAATCCCACGGGCGGCGTGATGACGCGCGAACAGCTCGAAGCGATCGCTCCCGTCATCGAAAAACACGACCTGCTCGTCATTTCCGACGAAATTTACGGCGAACTGACTTACGGCATGCAGCACTGTTCGGTCGCCTCGCTGGGCAACCTGCGCGAGCGCACCGTTCTGTTAGGCGGGTTTTCCAAAGCGTTCGCCATGACGGGCTGGCGCGTGGGGTTTGCGTGCGCGCCCGAGCTTATCGACAAAGCCATGCTTAAAATCCATCAGTATACCATGCTCTGCGCTCCCCGCGTATCGCAGCATGCCGCCGTGCGCGCGTTAGCGGGCGGATTCGAGAGCGGTTTTTCCTCGGTGGAAGAGATGCGCGCGGAATACGACAGACGCCGCCGTTATTTCGTGGGCGCGCTCAATGCGATGGGGCTTGACTGTTTCGAGCCGCGCGGCGCGTTTTATGTGTTCCCCTCGGTGAAGAGCACGGGCATGACGGGCGAGGAATTTGCGGGCGCGTTGCTCGAAGAGCAGCACGTAGCGGTCGTTCCCGGCAGCGCGTTCGGCGCGTGCGGCGAATATCATGTGCGCTGTTCTTACGCTACGGGCATGCGCGAACTGAGCGAGGCAGTCAAACGCATGGGGCTGTTTCTTGCAAGCCGCGCGGAATCGAAAACACAAAGCAAGGCGAAAATGTGTTGACAAATCGGGTGAAAGGCTATATAATTGAAGATGTAAGCGTCGCCGTGATTCCCTTTGAACGGAATCACGGTCGTCTTTATTGAAAAAAAGAACGAAGATGCGCGAAAAGCGCAAAGGGGTATTTGTTTCATGGCAGATAAGTTTTATATGACGCAAGAGGGATACGAGGCGGCAAAAAAAGAGCTCGACTATCTCACGAAGGTCAAACGTGCCGAAATCGTCGAACGCATTCAGGAAGCGCGCAGTCACGGCGATCTTTCCGAGAACGCCGAATACGACGCGGCGCGCAACGAGCAGGCGGCGAACGAGGGCGAGATTCTCGAACTCGACTATAAGCTCAAAAATGCGGTCATCATCGAGGAAACCGAGGATACGTCCGTCGTGCACATCGGTTCGACCGTCACGGTCTACGACGACGATCTCGAAGAAGAGGCGACCTATACCATTATGGGCACGACCGAAGCGGACGCCATGAAAAACGTCATTTCCAACGAATCGCCCGTGGGGGCGGCGCTTTTGCGCCACAAAAAGGGCGAAACCGTTACGGTAAAAGCGCCCGACGGCGAATACAAACTTAAAATCATCAAAATCAAGTAAGAGTACGGTAGAAAGGCTATGGCAGAAGAAATCACGCAGCAGGAGGATCTTGCCGAGCAGGCACGCATCCGCCGCGAAAAACTCAAAAAGCTGACGGAAGAGGGAAACAATCCCTATCTTACGACCAAATATGCGGTCACCGCGCATTCGGAAGAGGTGCGCGGGAATTTCGCCGCGTTCGAGGGAAAAACCGTTACGGTGGCGGGGCGGCTGATGTCGCGCCGCGTCATGGGCAAGGCGTCTTTTTCGCACGTTTCCGACCGCGACGGCACCATTCAGGTGTATATTACCCGTCAGGACGTAGGCGAGGATAAATACGCCGCTTATAAAAAGGATTACGACATCGGCGATATCGTGGGCGTAGAAGGCACGGTGTTCAAAACGCAGACGGGCGAAGTCACGATCCACGCGACCAAGCTCGAACTGCTCTCGAAATCGCTCTTGCCGTTGCCCGAAAAGCACAACGGATTGAAGGATACCGACACCAAATACCGTTTGCGTCACGTCGATTTAATGGTCAATCAGGACGTGCGCGAAACCTTTTTCCGCCGCGCGAAGATCATCAAGAGCATTCGCGACTATCTCGACGGAAACGGCTTTATCGAGGCGGATACGCCTATTCTGTTGCCGCTCGAAATCGGCGCGGACGCGCGTCCCTTCAAAACTCACCATAACGCGCTCGACCTCGATATGTATCTGCGCATCGAAACCGAGCTTTATCTCAAACGGCTCATCGTCGGCGGGTTCGAAAAAGTGTACGAAATGGGCAGAATTTTCCGCAACGAGGGTATGGACGCGCGGCACAATCCCGAGTTCACCACCGTGGAAATCTACTGCGCGTATATCGATTATTTCGAGATGATGGACTTCGTGGAAAATCTCTACCGCACCGTTGCGGGCGAGGTCTGCGGCGGCACGAAGGTCGTGTATAAAGACGTCGAACTTGATTTTTCCAAGTGGGAACGCCTTACCATGACCGAGGCGGTGAAAAAATATTCGGGCGTGGATTTTGCGGCGGTCTCTTCCGACGAAGAGGCGCGCGCGGTCGCCAAAGAAAAGGGCGTCGAACTCGAAAAGGGCAAGGAAAGCAAGGGGCATGTTCTTGCGGCGTTCTTCGATGCGTTCGTTGAGGACAAGCTTGTACAACCCACGTTTATATACGATTATCCCGTTGAAATTTCCCCGCTTGCAAAGCGCAAGCCTTCCGATCCGACGATGACCGAACGGTTCGAATATTTCATTATGGGCATGGAAATGGGCAATGCCTTTTCCGAACTCAACGATCCCATCGATCAGCGCGCGCGCATGGAAGAACAGGCGAGAAGAAAACGCGCCGCGGGCGCGAACGCGCAGGTAGACGAAGACTTTTTGAACGCGCTCGAATACGGCATGCCCCCCACGGGCGGGTTGGGACTGGGCGTCGACCGCCTTGTCATGCTCTTGACGGACAGCGCATCGATCCGCGACGTTCTGCTCTTCCCCACCATGAAACCGAAAAAATAAGCAGGCGTTTTATGGCACGGGAAACCCCGTGCCATTTGTAAAATACGCGCGCGGTCCGAGATTCTTCGGCAGGCTCAGAATGACAGGTGGTTGCACGGATTGCTTTCATTTTGAGCGAAGTCGAAAATCTATCGCCAAATCCATCGCCAAGCAAAGAAAAATTTTGAAAGAAGGCACCCAATTTGTCGCTTGCGACTTTCACAGGAAAGGTGAATGCGGGCGAAGAAAAAGGTAGCGCCCATAAAAATTCGCCCGCAGAGGAAAATACTCGGCTGATAGCGCGCAGCGCGTGCAGACCGCGGTTTTCCTCAAATCAAGAATTTTTATTTGCGCGCCAAGCAAAGAAAAATTTTGAAAAAAGGCACCCAATTTGTCGCTTGCGACTTTCACAGGAAAGGTGAATGCGGGCGAAGAAAAAGGTAGCGCCCATAAAAATTCGCCCGCAGAGGAAAATACTCGGCTGATAGCGCGCAGCGCGTGCAGACCGCGGTTTTCCTCAAATCAAGAATTTTTATTTGCGCGCCAAGCAAAGAAAAATTTTGAAAAAAGGCACCCAATTTGTCGCTTGCGACTTTCACAGGAAAGGTGAATGCGGGCGAAGAAAAAGGTAGCGCCCATAAAAATTCGCCCGCAGAGGAAAATACTCGGCTGATAGCGCGCAGCGCGTGCAGACCGCGGTTTTCCTCAAATCAAGAATTTTTATTTGCGCGCCAAGCAAAGAAAAATTTTGAAAAGAGGGATACCCAGTGGACGCAAAGATTACCAAACAACGGCTTGCCAACTTGCTTGCTTACGATTGGCTCAAAATCCTCGTCACGATTGCCGTGGCGGTGCTTGCCCTTGTACTTCTTTTTACCATGACCGCCACCAATCCCACGACGGCGCAGACGTTTACTATTTACGGCTATACCGATCTGCGCGTCGGCACCGAGAATATGTCGCTCGATTCGCGGCTCGAAGAGAACAAGGTCTTTTCTTACGATATCCTCAAAATCGGATCGGAAAGTTTTTACGGCAATTCCTATTCGGCGGCGGCATACACGGCGCGCCGTGCCGCGGGCGAAGGCACGGTAATGTTCCTGAGCGCGTGGGATAAAACGGGCAAAGCCTCGAAGGAGTCCGAACTCTTCCGCAACACGGGCGAAGGAACGTATGCGGGCGGCGACGTATACAGCGGTTTTTACGACCCGCAGTATTTTCTCGAAACCGAGATCAAAAAATATCTTGCCGGATTTTTCGGCGCGGATCTGAGCGGCGAACTCGACGAAGACGCCGCCGCGGCGTGCTTTTCAAAACGCAACGGCAAGGACAAGCGTTTCCGCACGAAGGAACAAAAGGCGGCGGGGATCGAGAACGAAAAACAGCGGCTTATCAAACTGCGCGACGATTATCTTGCCGTGCAAACGGCATTCGGGGAAGGAAAACTCTTTTACGTCGCCGTTGAAAAAGAGAGCGGCGAAACAAAGCGGATCGGGTTCGGCGAAGCGTCCCCCGAGAATTATTACGTTGCGGCGTTCGATACGGGCGCGCTCAAATCAATTTCCAAACTCTATTATTTCGAGTATACCGAACAAGCGGAAGAAGAGGGCGGCGAGAGCAAGAATAAAACAACGGGCAAGAGCGTCTGTTTAACGGTGTTCCGTAACAACCGCAAAAACGATTACGATTTGTGTTACGAAACCGTTTCGTTCCTCAACTTCCTTGCGAAAAACTATGCGTAACGTTTTGCATATCGCCGATATGCTTAAAAAACAGAAAAAGCATTTGTCCTTTCACACCCCCGGTCATAAACGGGCGGGCGGCGATATCACCGAACTGAGTTATTCCGATAATCTCATGAATCCGACGGGCGCGATCATGCGTGCCGAAGAGGATCTGGAGCGCATTCTGCATGCGGACAAGTCGTATATCCTGACCGACGGCAGCACGGCGGGGATCTTTTCCATGATCTACGCCTTAAAGACGGCGGGAAAAACGCGGCTTGCCCTGCCCGCATACTGCCATGCAAGCGTGAAAAATGCCTGCCGCGCGGCGGGCGTGCAGACGGTGGAATGTTGCGCGCGGCGCGAACGCGGCATTCCCGTTCAGCCAAGCGCCGACGAGTTGGCGGCGGCGTTGCAACAAGCCGACGCGTTGCTTTTGACTTCGCCCGATTACTACGGTTTTTTCGCTCCGCTCGAAGAGGCGCGGGCGCTGTGTAAGGCGGCGGGCAAGCCTCTGCTCATCGACGGGGCGCACGGTTCGCATCTGCATTTTACAAGGGCGCACGCGGGGCTTTATGCCGATATGTGGGTCGACGGCGTGCACAAGTCGCTGCCCGCGCTCACGCAGGGCGCTGTCGTTTCCGCAAAGGGGGCATGGACGCAACCGCTCGGCGAAGCGGTGAAGATCTTCCGCACGAGTTCGCCGTCTTATCCCATCATGGCAAGCGTGGAATACGCCGTGAAATATCCGCGCAACGAAGCAATCGAGCGCGCGGCGGAACGCTTCAAACTTCAACTTGACGCTCTACCGAACGACGACTGGTCGAAAATCCTGATCGCGTTCGGCGCGAATTGCGGTGCGGCGCAAAGCTATCTCGAAAGCAGGGGCGTTTATCCCGAGTTCAACGACGGGAATTATCTTATGTTTTACCTTTCGCCCCGCACGAAGGGCGCGCACTTGAAAAAACTTGCCGCGCTGTTGCGGCGTATTCCCCGTGCGGCGATCGAAGAAGACGGCATACAAACGGGTCGGTCGGGGGATTTGCGGACATGGGTGCCCGTGACCGAGGCGGTCGGGCGCGTGTGCGCGCTCGAATGCGGATTGTTTCCGCCCTGCGTGCCGCTGTTGCGGGCGGGCGATAAAATCACGGCAAGCGCGGCGGCGCGGCTTGCCAAAGGCGGCGCGTTCGGCTTGCGCGGCGATTTGATTTGCGTGTATGCGGAGGAATAGATGAAAACGCTTTTACGGTCGACGGCGGTTTACCGTTCCATAAAAGAAGGGGGCATGGCGCAGTCTACGCTTGTCGTGTTCGACGACGCCGTGTATCTGCGCGCGTTGCTCAAAGAGTGCGCAAAGGCGTTTTTCGGCGCGGAAGAAGGATCGCGCGTCGCCCGTCTGATCGATTCCGAAAGCTATCTCGATTGCAAAATCCTGCCGCCCGAAGGGGGCAAGCTGACGGCGGAAACGGTATCGGCTTTGCCGGCGGAAAGTATGTTGCGCCCCGCCGAAGGCAAGAATAAATTATATGTTCTGTCGTCGTTCGAGAGCGTAACGCCTCTCGTGCAGAACAAACTTCTGAAACTGCTCGAAGAACCGCCTGCGGGCGTGTACTTTTTGGTCGGCGCGTCGTCCGCGCACGGGGTACTGCCTACGGTGCTCTCGCGCATGAGCCGCTACGTCGTTCCCCGTTTTGCGGCGGAAGAGATCGCCGCGGCGCTCGAACGCAATTATGCGGGCAGGGCGGGGATTCGCGACGCAGCGCTCGCTTGCGGCGGGATCTATTCGGCGGCGGAAACGCTGCTGGAGGAAGGGGGCGATCTTGCTCTTGCCGAGGCGTTTTTGTCGGGCGGGCAGACGGCGGCGATCTGCCGTGAAATCGGCGATAAAAAACGAACGTCGTTTTTCGGCGCGTTGCGGCTCGTTCTGCGCGATATGCTGTTTTACAAAACCGAACGTGAAAATGATTGCACGTTCAAAAAGGAAAGTTATAAAAAACTTGCCGCGCTCTATCCCGTCGGGGCGATTCTCTTCGCACTTGACGCAACGGCGCAGGCAGAGCGGGAAATTCAGTTCAACGCCAATGCAGGTCAGGCGGCGTTCAATCTGGCATTATCGCTCAGGGAGGAAAGAATCAAATGGAAAAAGTTGTCGTAGTCAAATTCAAAAACAACTGCAAACCGTATTTTTTCAGCGCGGGCGGCTTGAAACCCGCAACAGGGCAGGGCGTCATCGTCGAAACGGCGCGCGGTTTGGAATACGCCAAAGTCATCGAGCCCGAACGCGAAGTTGAGAGTAAAGACGTCGTTCAGCCCCTCAAGCGCATCGTGCGGCTTGCAACCGAGCGCGACGAAGAAACGGTGAAGAATAACGAGGCAAAGCGCAAAGACGCGCTCAGAACGTGCAAAGAACGCATTGCGGCGCACAACCTCGATATGAAACTTATCGACTGTGAGTTCACCTTCGAGGGGAACAAGGTCGTGTTCACGTTCACGGCGGAAGGCAGAGTGGATTTCCGCGATTTGGTGCGCGATCTGGCGGGCGTATTCCGCATGCGCATCGAACTCAAACAGGTGGGGATCCGCGACGAAACGCGTATTTTGGGCGGAATCGCACCGTGCGGCAGAGAATGCTGCTGCGCGGGGTGCATGCCCGAGTTCAAAAAGACGAGCATCAAAATGGCGAAAACGCAGGGGCTTTCGCTCAATCCCGGCAAGATCAGCGGGCTGTGCGGCAGACTGATGTGCTGCCTTGCCTACGAAAACGACTTCTATGCCGCCGAAAATAAAAAACTGCCCAAGATCGGCGCGACCGTCACGTCGCCCGAGGGCAAGGGGATCGTCGTTTCCGTCAACGCATTAAAGGGCGAGGCGCGGCTCAAAATCGAGCGCGACGGCGGCACGGTGTTCCGCGATTTCCCCGCCGAATCGCTGCGGTTCCGCCGCGATCAGAACGACAACGGCGGCAAGGGCGGCAACGATCCGAACGACGAGGATTAAAAAACTTTCGTCAAAAGCCTTTACGAACGCGAAAAAGTGTGATATAATAACAGTACATTTCATTATGGAGGTTGATCATGGCTCATGTGATCACGGATGCCTGCGTTTCCTGCGGCGCCTGTGCCGACACATGCCCTGTCGGAGCGATTGCGCCCGGCGATACGACGTACGTCGTAGACCCCGACGCTTGCATCGATTGCGGCGCATGCGAGGACGGCTGCCCTACGGGAGCGATCACGGCATAACAAAGCAACCCTCCCGCAAGGCGGGAGGGCTTTTTTTGTGAGGAAAAGGATATGTCATTCCAAAAATGGAAACAACTCAAATGGTTTCGGGCGGCGCTCCGTCCTTACCGTAAAGGCAAGCTGCAATATCCCTATGAGATGTTATTTCGGTATTATATGGAAATCGACCGAAATCTTCCGTTCCGCGCTTGCGGACATTTCGAATACTTTTCCATGTTAAAATTCGACGGGATATACGAGGATGCGATCAAAAACTTGCGTTCGCTTTTGCCCGAAAACATGCTTGATAATTTCAACGCGGCGATTGCGGCGTATGAAGGGTTGGGGGAAGGACCCGAGTCGGAACAAATCGTCGCGGCGTTCGAAGAATGCGACGATTACGCCGCCGAACATGCCGCCGAACTCGCCGGAATTTTGCAACGCTATTTTGCGGACGGAAAAGCGCGAAACGCATTTTGATTGCGCGCAATCGGGCGATAAGAAAATCATGCAGGTTATCGAAGAATTACTCATCGGCGATTATAAAATCATTCAGGACGACGCGCGCTACCGTTTCACGAGCGATTCGGTCTTGCTTGCACGCTTTTTGCAGGCGAAAAAGGGCGAACGCGCCGCCGATTT
Organism: uncultured Christensenellaceae bacterium; assembly: GCA_910589015.1. Classification (GTDB taxonomy): domain Bacteria; phylum Bacillota; class Clostridia; order Christensenellales; family Borkfalkiaceae; genus Gallimonas. Next base: position 11,908 of record CAJUSA010000021.1, on the reverse strand, counting down.
CTGCGCGGGCAGCGGGATCGTGGGCTTGCATTTTTATGCCGAAAACCGCGGCGTGGAAGGCGTCACGCTCTTTGAAATGCAGCCCGAGTTCGCTAAGATGTGCGAAAAGACCGTTGCGCTTAACGGCTTGCAGAATACATTCACGGTTGAAAACTGCCGCTTGCAGGATATTCCCGCGCGGTATACCGAGGCGTTCTCGCTTATTTTGTGCAACCCCCCTTACGGGCACGGCGGCGTGCCTACGCCCGTGAAGGATAAGGCGCTTTGCAAGGAAGAGGAAACGCTCACACTGAGCGAGCTGTGCGCGGCGGCGGCGCGGTGCTTAAAATTCGGCGGCAGGTTTGCGCTCGTGTATCGTTGCGATCGGCTGTGCGATCTGTTCTGTGCGTTGCGTGCGTGCGCGTTGGAACCCAAAAAACTGCAATTCGTAACGGGCAGAGCGGGGAAAAAGCCCTACCTCGCGCTCGTTTCCGCCGTCAAAGGCGGCAAAAAAGGGCTGGAAGTTTACGGCGAGGCGGTCAACAATCCATGATCTATTTTGTAGCCACACCCATCGGCAATCTCAAAGACATCACGTTGCGCGCGCTCGAAACGCTTAAAAACTGCGACGCGATCTTCTGCGAGGATACGCGCCACACATTGGGACTTCTGAACGCGTACGAAATTAAGAAACCGCTTTATTCCTGCCATAAGTTCAACGAACGCGGGGCGGCGGAAAAAATCCTTGCGCTTTCGCGCGAAGGGAAAGACGTGTGCGTCGTTTCCGACGCGGGCATGCCTGCGGTATCCGACCCCGGGCGCGAGGTATGCCTTGCTCTGCGCGAGGGCGGCGAACCCTATACCGTTCTGCCGGGCGCAAACGCCTTTTTGTGTGCGCTCGTGCTTGCCGCCTATCCCGCCGAAGGGGCAGCGTTTATCGGTTTTCTGCCCGATCGTCCGCGCGACAGAAGGGCGCGCCTTGAGGAACTGAAAGAATTTACGGGCGCGCTGGTATTTCACTGCGCGCCGCAGGACGTGGACGATTACATCGCCGCCATGTACGAGGCATGGGGCGACAGAAAGGCGTGCGCCGTGCGCGAAATCACCAAAATGCACGAAGAGAGCGTGCATTTTACGCTTGCCGCGGGCTTGCAGGGTGAAAAGCGCGGGGAATACGTGTTGCTTGTCGAGGGGGCGCAAAAAAAGGAAAATCCGCTTTGTGCGCTTTCCGTGCGCGAACATGTGTTGCATTATATGGGGGAGGGCATGGATAAAAAAGAGGCGTTGAAACGCGCCGCCAAAGATCGGGGCGTGCCGAAAAACGCGCTCTATAAAGAAACGCTCGATTTATAAGCGAATTGTTAAAAAACAGTTAAAAGATATTGCTTATCGTGTTGCGAGGTGCTATAATAAAACCGTTACGTTTGAACCGCTGAGGAATCTTATATGCTGATTGATGCTTTTCCGCAATTGAAGAGTAAATCGCTTGCGCGGCTTTTGCGCCTCTATCTGGCGTCGCCCGTGCATATGGCGGTGGTCGCGTTCATCTCGCTGTTGTCGTCGTTTCTCGGGTGGGAAGTGCCCGCGTTTTACTGTTTTGCGGCGTTTACCGCGCTTTCCGTGTTTTTCGGCGGCGACGCAACGGGCGTGTTGCCCGTCGTCGGGTGCGGCTATATGTGCATTTCCTACGAATACAAGAACGGCCAGTATCCCGCCACAGGCGTGTTCGACCGTCCGCAGGCGGTGGTGCAGATCGGGTTCTGCATTGCGCTTATGGTGCTCATGATCGCCGCCCGCGCGCTCTATTGCGCCGTGTTCGGGGAACGCCGCCGCGCGCCGCGTTTGTGGATCGGCTTTACGCTGCTCGTCGTTTCCTATGTGCTCGGCGGGGCGTTCACGAAATATTACGGCTTCGATACCGTGGCGTTCGGCGTCGTCAACGCTTTTATGATCTGTTTTCTGTATTTTACGCTGCACTATGCGCTCGACTGGAACACCTTCCGCATGGAATACGTCTTTCGGCTCTTTTGTGTGATCGGCGTCACCGTGCTGGTGCAGGTGATTGCGATGTATTTCCGCGAAGGTGTGGTCGTAGACGGCACGATTAGCGACCGCGGACTGCTCGGCACGGGCTGGGGGCATTACAACAGCGTGGGGTGCGTGCTCTCGATGTGCGCGTGCGCGCCGCTCTACTTTGCCGCGAAAAAGAAACACGGCTGGCTTTACACGTCGCTTGCCTGCATGCTCGCCGTCGGCATCATTCTCACGCAAAGCCGCGGCTCGATTTTATTCGGCGGATCGGTCTTTCTCGTCGCGCTCGTCGTGTCGCTCGTCAAAGCGCAAAAGCGCGAACGGATTTTTTCTTTGATCGTTTTGGGTGTTTGCCTTGTCGCCGTGATTGTCATCGCGCTGTGTTTCCGCGATAAGGTGCGCGCAATCTTCGAATCGATGCTTGTTCACGGCACCGACGACAACGGCAGAGTGCCGCTCTTCAAAGAGGCGTGGCGGTATTTCCTTTCCGCGCCCGTGTTCGGCGCGGGGTGGGGCGGCGACCGCTGGGCGGATTCTTCCAGCCCGTTCACCTATTTTATGGCGCACAACACATATTTTCAGCTCTTCGGCAGTTTGGGGATCTTCGGCGTATTTGCCTACGCCGTGCATCGGTTGCAGACGCTCGTCATGCTCTTCAAACACCGCACGCTTGCCAAATTTATGATGGCGCTGAGCATTTTAGCGATGATTTTGATCTGCTTTATGGACTGCCACTTCTTCCAGTGCGGACCTTCCGCGATATTCTATTCGCTGTTGCTCTTGTTTATCGAGGGCGTCGATTTGCAGGCGGGCGCCGATACCCGATTGATCAAAAGAAAGAAAAAGCGCGCCGAGCAATAAAAAGATCCCCCATACAAAAGGGGGATCTTTTTTTACAGTAACCGTATTGTCATTCTGAGCGCAGTCGAAGAATCTTTTCATGGTCGCCTTATTATTGAAGAAAGATAATCCCCCCGAAACTCGCGTTCCGAGGGGTGAGCCGCGCATTCTGGGCACACGCCTGCGGCGTGTGCGCGCGGGGCGAACTGAGCGCAGCAGGATATAAGCCCTGCGAGCGTGACCGAACCGCCGCTACCCTTACGGCGGTGAGATTGCCGGAAAGAACAGAAAAGATAATCCCCCCGAAACTCGCGTTCCGAGGGGATTACCTATATGATAAGGGGGAAAAGTGTAAGCAACTTTGTTTGTGCCTTTATTATAATACAAACTCGGGCGAATTGTAAATTATTTCGTCGAAACTTTTTTATAAAGGTTTTTTTTGATATATTCGCATAATATCTTGTTATAATCGAACAAATAAACCCTCTTCGTTTTAGTTTGAATCAAAGAAAACGGCAGAACAGGCACCCCAAAACGGCGCCGAGCAGATTTGCAAACAAAGCGATCGTCACGGGTTTGAGAAAATTTTTGCGTTGCGATCCCGCAAAATAAACGGCTAAGATATAAAACACCGTTTCGCTCGAACCGTAACACACGCAAGCGCACCGCCCGATGTAGCTGTCCGCGCCGTATGCGCCGAGAATTTCCGAGAGCAGGGCGGTCGATCCGCTGCCCGAAAAGGGTTTGAGCAGCAACAGCTTGCTCAGTTCGGGCGGGATCCCCACCCCTTTGCACAGCGGCGCGAGCAGCGCCGTCATGCGGGCGGAAAGTCCGCTCTGTTCGAACAGTTCGGATAAAATGAGCACGGCGGCGAGGTAGGGGAAGAGCGATACGACGAGCGGGATCGCGCCTTTGATGCCCGCCGTGAAACTGTCGTACAATTTCACTTTTTTGATCAGGGCATACACGAAGAGGGCAAGGAAGAGAAGGGGCACGGCGAGCGAAAGATATTTCATTTGCGTTTCCTTGTTATAAAGACGAGCAGTCCGCCGACGAGCGTCGAACAAAGCGTTGCAAGCAGGGTGGGCAAAAAGATATCGGCGGGGGCGGACGATCCCGCCGCAAGGCGCAGCGCGATCACCGTGGTGGGCAGAAGTTGCAAGCTCGTGGCGTTGAGCACGAAGAGCATGTCGGAAGCGTAGATATTGCCCCGCTCGCAAAACTTTTTGCACGCCTGTATGCCGAGCGGCGTGGGCGCGCCGGGCAGACCCAAAAAGTTGGCGGAAAGATTGCAGCTTGCAAGATATACCGCCTCTTTGTCGTCCGAACGGAAAATTCTGCGCGAGAGCGGGAACACGGCGGAAGAGAGTTTGCGCGCAAGTCCGCTGTCCTGCAACACGTTAAAAAAGCCCAGCCACACGCAGTAGATTGCAAGCAGCGAAAGGGAAAGGGCGGCGGCTTTCTGTCCGCCCGCAAGCATGGCGGCAAGGAAGCCTTCGGGGTTAAAAATCAAAAATACGCCGCCCGCAAGCAAAAATACGGCGGCAAAGATTGCGTTCATATTCTTTTTTATGAGTTGTCCGCGCGGAATATACGTTGAATTTGTTGACAAACGCTTGTCGGGCGTGATAAAATAGCGGCATGAATAAGCGGTATGCACAACCCATGTACGCCATGTATCCCGTAGCCGAGGGCATACGGTAATTTTTGCGTACGGGAAATTGCGGAACGACAAGCCCCCTGCGCGGGGGCTTTTTTGGTTGGGAGGAATGTATGGAACATAAGGGCACTAAAATTCTCAAAACGCAGCGGCTCGTTCTGCGCCCGTTCACGACGGCGGACGCCGGGGCAATGTTTGAAAACTGGGCGAACGACAAAGAGGTAACGAAGTTCTTGACCTGGACGCCGCACCGAAACGTCGAAGAAACGCGCGCCCTGCTCGCCGTCTGGGAAGAGGAAAGCAAGCGTCCCGACGTCTATCATTGGGCGATCACGTTGCAGGACGAAGTCATCGGCGATCTTGCCTTAGTGGCGGTGCGCGGCGAAAACGCGCACACGGGGTATTGTTTAAGCCGTAAATTCTGGGGAAAGGGCATCATGAGCGAGGCGTATGCCGAGGTTTTGCGCTATCTGTTCGAGGAAGTCGGTTTTCACCGTATCGAGAGCAGCCACGCCGTGAACAATCCCGCCTCGGGCAGAGTGATGGAAAAATGCGGCTTGCACTACGAGGGAACCATGCGCAAGGCGTTCCGTCTGCTTTCGACGGGCGAATGGGAAGATATCGTCTACCGCGCCGTTCTCGAAGAAGATTATTTTGATCGAAAATAATTTACTTTCCCGCAAAAAAGGGGTATAATGAGTATCGGTCCGACCGAGGACGAACACAGGAGTTGATATGGCTAAAAAGAAATTTTATATTACCACGCCCATTTATTACCCGAGCGGCAACTGGCACATCGGGCACTGTTACACGACGGTGATTTGCGACGCGCTTGCGCGGTTCCATAAAATGCTCGGCGAAGACGTATATTTTTTAACGGGTACCGACGAACACGGGCAGAAAATCGAACGCGAGGCGCAAAAGCGTGGCGTTACGCCCATGCAGTTTATCGATCCGCTCGTGGCGCAGCTCAAAGACATGTGGCGCCTTCTCGATATTTCTTACGACCGTTTTATCCGCACGACCGACGCCGACCATGTGGCGTGCGTGCAGAAGATTTATCAAAGACTTTACGACAGCGGCGATATCTATAAATCGGAATACACGGGGTATTACTGCACCCCGTGCGAGAGCATGTGGACAGAGGCGCAGCTCAAAGACGGCAAATGCCCCGACTGCGGCAGAGAAGTCGCCTTGCAGAAAGAGGAAAGCTATTTCTTCCGCCTTTCCAAATACGCGCCGCGCATTCTCAAACTCTATGAGGACAACCCCGAGTTCTTACAGCCCAAATCGCGCGTAAACGAAATGGTCAACAATTTCATTAAACCGGGCTTGCAGGATCTGTGCGTATCGCGCACCACGGTCAAGTGGGGCGTGCCGTTGCCCTTCGATCCCAAGCACTATGCCTACGTCTGGATCGACGCGCTTTCCAACTACATCACGGCACTGGGGTATCTTTCGGACGACGACGCGCTTTACCGCAAATTCTGGAATGCCGATCTGCATATGGTCGGCAAGGAAATCGTGCGCTTCCACGCCATCATCTGGCCTGCGATCTTAATGGCGCTCGGCGAAAAAGTGCCCAAGCAGGTTTACGGGCACGGGTGGCTCTTGATCGGCGGCGATAAGCTCTCGAAAAGCAAGCAGGACGCGGCTATCGCGCAACTCACCGACCCTTACGAGCTTGTCAAGCGTTACGGCGCGGACGCCGTGCGCTATTTCCTCTTACGCGAGATTCCCTTCGGCAGCGACGGGGAATATACCAACGAAAAGCTGTTATTGCGCATTAACGCCGATCTTGCCAACGATTTAGGCAACCTCGTTTCGCGCACGAGCGCGATGATCGTGCAGAATTTCGACGGCAAACTGCCCGCGCGCGGAAAAATCGAAGGAACGGACGGCGAACTGATCAATATGGCAAACGGGGCGTTTGAAACGGTGAAAACCGCCATGGAGCGGCTCAACGCGCCCGACGCGCTTGCCGCAATCTTCGCGGTGGTGGCGCGCGCGAATAAGTATATCGACGAAACCATGCCCTGGGTGCTTGCCAAGGATCCCCAAAAGCGCGCACGGCTGGGCGCGGTGCTCTATAACCTTGCCGAAACGACGCGTATCTGCGCGGTGCTGTTGAAGCCGTTCCTGACGAAGATTCCCGCGCTTATTCTGGAAAGTTTCTCATGCGGGGCAGATACGGGGTTCGATACGCTTGCGTTCGGGTATCTGAAAGAGGGGACGCCGGTGAAAAAGCTGCCGCCCATCTTCCCGCGGATCGACGTCAAAAAAGAACTTGCCGAGGTCGCCGCGCTCATGCAAAAGAGCAAACCGAAAAAGGAAGAAAAGAAAGAGAGCGCCGCGGAAGGCGGGCAGATCACGATCGACGAATTTTTCAAAACGCAACTGCGCGTGGGCGAGGTCATCGCCTGCGAACGGGTGAAGGGCTCGCAAAAACTGTTGCACGAAACGGTGAAAATCGGGGAAGAAGTCCGTTCCATCGTTTCGGGTATCGCCAATTATTATACGCCCGAAGAGATGGTGGGCAAAAAAGTGGTGGTGGTTTCCAACCTCAAGCCCGCCAAACTGTGCGGCGTGCTCTCGGAAGGCATGATTTTATGCGCCGAGGATAAAGAGGGCAATCTGTGCCTCGTATCGCCCGAAAAACCCTTTGCGAGCGGCGGGTCGGTGCGGTGAGTTACGTCGATATTCACGCGCATTTTGCGGACGAGGGTTATTCTTTTCCCGAGGAATGGAACAAGATCAAGGCGGCGGGGGTCGATACCGTCGTGCTTGCGGGCGATTGCGTTGCGCACAGCAAAATGCACCGCGATTTTTGCGCCGATCACGAGGGGGCGTATTTCTGTTGCGGCGTGCACCCTTCCGAAACCGACGGTTTTTCGCAACGCACGATAGAAGAACTGCGCGTGCTCACGCGCGATGATAAGTGCGTCGCCGTAGGCGAAATCGGGCTTGATTACCACTACCCCGATACGGATAAACAAAAACAGCGCGAGGCTTTTATCAAACAGATTTTGCTTGCCGAGGAAGTCGGCTTGCCCGTGCAGGTGCATGCGCGCGACTGCGCCGCCGACGCGCTCGCGCTGCTGCGCGAAATGAACGCCCACATGCAGCGCGGGTTTTTGCTACACTGTTACGGGTTCGGCGCGGAAATGATGGAAGATTTTTTAGCGCTCGGGGCATATTTTTCGTTCGGCGGCGTGACCTGTTTCAAGAACGCGCGCAAAGTGCTCGAAAGCGCGGTGCGCTGCCCGCTCGATAAAATTTTGACCGAAACCGACAGCCCTTATCTTTCCCCTTTCCGCGGCGAAAAGAACACGCCTGCGAATATCCCCGTGATTGTGCAAAAGATCGCATGCGAGCGGGGCATGGCGGAAGAGCGGCTTGTTTGCGCCGTACGGGAAAACGCCAAAAGGCTGTTTGAAAAAATCAAATAAAAAAGTCAAGAGCCGAAAAAAAATCGGCTCTCTTGTTCTTTCGTGGGGGCGCGCCGAGCGCGCCGCAGGCAGTATGCGCAAAGGAAGGGTTTTCATGAACGGAAAACACGAATTCAAAAAGAAATGGGGGCAGAATTTCCTGTCCGACAACAATTTGCTTTCGGCGATCGTGGCGGACGCGGGCGTGGACGGTAAGACCACCGTGCTCGAAATCGGCGCGGGAGCGGGCGCACTCACAAAGGCGATTGCGCAGCGGGCGAAACGCGTCGTCGCCTATGAGATCGACGAAAGTCTGAAAGGCATGCTCGACGAAGCGCTCGCCCCTTATCCCAACGCCGAAGTGGTGTTCGGCGATTTTCAACGCGCCGAATTTGCGGCGCTCGAAGAGCGGTTGGGATCATACGCCGTCGTGGCGAATCTTCCTTACTATATCACCTCGCCTGTCGTGCTGAAATTTGTCGAAGAGGCCAAAAATTGCACGGGCGTTACGGTCATGGTGCAGCAGGAAGTGGCGCGGCGGTTCTGTGCGCAGGCGGGCACTTCCGATTACGGCGCCATCACGGCGGCGATTGCCCGCAAGGGTGAGGCAAAGCTCACGCGTGGCGTGCCGCGCAGTTTGTTCTATCCGCGCCCGAACGTCGATTCCGCCGTCGTGCGCATCGATTTCACGAAAGGGGGCTTTGCGGTGCTCAGCCCCAAAGCCTACCGCGAAACGGTGCGCTGCGCCTTTCTAAGCCGCCGCAAAACGCTCGAAAACAATCTCATGAATACCTTCCGTTTCGAACGCGAAACCGCCCGCGAAATCATGCGGGCGGCGCAAATTCAAGAAGGGGTGCGCGGCGAGGTTTTAACGCCGCCGCAGCTGGGCGCGTTATCCGATACGCTCGTGCGCGCGGGCGTGATCAAAAGCTGATTTCAAGCCGTTTGCCGCGTACGGGCACGGTGAAGTGCGTAAATCCGATCGCGCGGAGCGCGGAAACCGTTTCGTCGTACCGCTCGGCAATGCGCCCTGTACCGTGCGCGTCCGAGCCGAACGAGAGCGCCCGCCCGCCGAGTTCGTAATAGCGTTGCAAAACGTCGGTATCGGGCAGGATCGCGCCGCCCGTTCCGCGTGCCGAAGTGTTCGCTTCGAGAATGACGTTTTTAGCGATGACCGTTTTGAGAATATCGTCGTACTGCGCGGCATAATCGCCATAGCGCAGTTTTTTCTTTTCGTACGGTGCATTGCGCGAAACATAACCGATATGCCCGACGATATCGTAAGGATAGGGTGCGTCTAAACTTGCGCGCACGCAGGCAAGATAGTCTTCATAGGCGCGGCGCACGGTTTTTCCCTCGAAGTAATCAGGGAAATAACAGTCTTTTCCGTCGCAGACGTGCACACTGTTTATAACGTAATCGGGCGCATATCGCGCAACGGTTCGGGCATACGCGGCGAGCGTTTCCGCGTTATCCGCATATCCGAACTCACAGCCGACGAGCAGATTTTCGTTCCGCGTTTGCAGGGCGCGCGCCGCGGCAAAATACGCGCGGGCGTCGATCTGCCGCAGCGGCTTTCCGTTCACCGTTACGCCGAGAGCGGCGCAGTCGTAATCGAAGTGTTCGCTGATGCCGTAGTATTTCAGCCCCGCGGCATGCGCGGCGGCAACCATGTCCGCAAGCGCGGCGTTGCCGTCGTGCGAAAAAGCCGAATGCGTGTGCAGATCGATGCGTTCCATGGTTACAGTATAACACATTCATCGCCGCAAAGCAAGCGTTACAGAACGCGCCTTGCCGTGATATAATAGTTCCAACGCGCCTGCGTGATTTGTTCGGCGCGGGCATAGTCCGAGGCGGTGTGCAGAATGTAGTTGTCGCCCAAATACAGCGCGACGTGCCCGATGCGTTCCACGCCTTCTTTGTCGTAACGCGAGGAATTGGTGAAGAAGAGCAAGTCGCCGCGTCGAATGTCTTTGCGCGCCACGGGCGTGCCCTGCACTACCTGCGTGCGCGTCGTAACGTCGAGCAGTACGCCGCCGCCGTATAAAAAGATGTATTGCATATACGACGAGCAGTCGAACGCCGTGGTCGTAAATCCGCTCAGTTTATTGCCCTTGCCGTCGTGATAGCGCGTGGCGCCGTAAACGTATTCCACGCCGAGGAAGTCGAATCCGCGTTTGATTACGGCTTCGGTTTTGTCTTGTCCGTTCGACAGGCTGACCTGATAAAGACTTGCGTAACTTGCGTGTACATAAGCGGTGCGGTTCTGATAGCGCGTTTGGTACCAGTCGCCCGATTTTCCCGTGTAAATAAGCAGGCTGTTCTTGTCGGCGCTGCCGAGAATCGTATAATTGGTGCCCGCACCCGTGCGGATGCTCAGTCCGTTCGCGTTGACGCGCACATAGTCCGCCGTTTGCTCTTTGGGCTGTTCGGGAACAACGGGCGCGACGGGCCCCGTCGGTTCGTTCGGCTCTTCCCCGGCGGGCGGAACGGAAGGCTCTTCGGGCTGTGACGGCTCTTCGGGCTGAACGGGTTCCTCGGGTGTCGGCGTTTCTTCGGGCAATTCCGGATCTTGCGTTACAGGCGGAAGAACGGGTTCCTCTGCGGGCGGCGCAATGATGATGTCGTCATCGGGTTTGGAATCGGTTTGCGGTTTCTGACCGCATGCCGCGAGCGGAGCAAGCGCAAGTATACAGGCAAGCGCGACTGCCGCGCGAGATTTTATTTTCATGGTATCCTCCTTATGCGGAAGGTTCCGCAAGCCTATTGTAACAGAATAAAAAATGCCAACGCAAGGATTTTATACAGGTGAAAAAAAGGCAGCGGAACAAGAATTATCCGTTACAGGAAAATTTCGGTAAACATGTTTATAAACCGCCCGAACGCGGTATGATAATAGAAAAGGGGAATGGCAATGATTTTTAACAGCTTTGACGGAAAAGAGATCTATGTGCACGAATGGACTCAAGTCGACGAGCCCAAAGGCGTGGTGCAGATCGTGCACGGCATGGTGGAACACGGCGCGCGGTATGAGGAATTTGCACGCTTTCTGAACGGGCACGGTTATATCGTCGTGGCGGACGATCACCGCGGGCACGGCGAAACCGACCGCGATACGCTGGGGTATTGCAAGGGGAACATGTTCTATGATACCGTTACCGACGAGGGCGCAATCACCGATTACTACAGAGAAAAATACCCCGCGCTCAAATATTTCGTGCTGGGATTTTCGTACGGTTCGTTTTTAACGCAGAGCTATCTTTCGCGTTACGGCGACAAGATCGACGGCGCCGTGATCGCGGGCAGCAATTATAAAAAGGATTTCGAGGTATATCTCGGTTCGTTCGTATCCCACCTTGCGCCCGCAAAAAAAGCGGCGAAGTTCATCGAAAAGCAGTCGTTCGGCGCCTATTCGAAAAAGTTCCGCGACGGCGAGTGGCTTTCCATCGACGAAGAGAACAACGCAAGGTATCATGCCGACCCGTATTGCTCGTTCACCTGTTCCAACCGGTTTTATCGGGATTTTTTCAAGGGACTGAAAAGTCTGTATACCAAAAAATATATTGCGGGTCTGCCCAAGGATCTGCCCGTGCTGCTCGTTTCGGGCAAAGACGATCCCGTGGGCGATATGGGCAAGGGCGTGGAAAAGCTGCACGCGTTTTACACGCAGAAGGCGGGCATGCGCAACGTTAAATTAAAATTATTCGACGGATCGCGCCATGAATTTTTGAACGAAAAGGAAAACCGCGCCGAAAAGTGGGGCGCGGTGCTCGGGTTCTTTGAAGAAAATTGTGAAAAGGGTTAACAAAAGTCCCCGCAGAAAGCACACTTCCCATAGGGAATGAAAAACGAATAACGATAAAGAACTCTCGAACAATTTGTTCGAGAGTTCTTTTTGCTTGTGATTAAGTAAGATAAATTGAAATTTATAAGACTTGTTCAATTTTTATATATTATAATTTTGCAATCT
>CAJUSA010000020.1 GCA_910589015.1 uncultured Christensenellaceae bacterium | reverse complement strand
GCTGGTCTTGATACAAGCGCGGCGGCTTCGCCGCCGCGGACCAGCACACGCCGCAACGCAACTGAACCAACTGCTGAAAATACGAAAATCAAGAGCGCGACGGGCGGGCGTTCGCCGCTAAACCGCTTGGCGATCCGCCCGCTCATTCCGTCGCGCGGTATCCCGATTTTGACTCGTTTTTTAATGCCGTTATTTTTCAGTTAATCGTTATCGTGCTTTTCTTCGTTTCTTAATTGTAGCTGCGTCAAATCCATTCTCGTATAGCGAAACCGAAGGATATTGATCTGCTTCGCCTGTTCTTTTATTTCGTAAATCAATACATAGTTGTCTATTAAGACATGGCGTATGTTCTCATCACTCACAAGAAAATAAGTGCAATCTGCAGACGAATAGGGGAATGTGCAAATATTTTTGATTGCATTTTCGATCTTGGCGAACAAATCGCTTGCGGCTTGTCCGTTGCAAAGCTGATTGGCTATGTAGTCCAATGCCGAATCAATATCCTGTTCGGCAAGGGGTGTCAGATAGTATGAGAACTTATTTGACATACTTTCCTCTCAATTTTGCCATCACCGAGGGACCGTCCGATAATTGCCCGTTATCAGCCTGCGCCTTTCCTTCCATGATTTTGGAATACATATCGATGCGCGCAAGCTGTTGTTCGTAAGCCGCCATGCTCATGATCACCATATCGCCGTAACCGTTCTTCGTAACGTAAATCGGCTCGTTGGTTGCATTGCACATTTCGGATAACTTCGTCGTATCTCTTAAATCTCTGATCGGAATAATCTGCGGCATAAAACCACCTCCAAATATATTATATTCCATTCGTGTCATTATTATAGCATAATTATGTTTTCTTGTCAATGCTTTTTTGTCAGTTGCTTTTTCGCAGTTGTGCAATCGTATCGGCGTTGACTTTGCCGACGCTTACGCCCTCATCCCAACATTCAAAGTCATCGAATAATAACAGCTTTTTATCCTCCAAGCCGATTGTCGTTACAATGTCGTCCTCCATGATATCCGAGATAAAGTATTGCGGCAGCCCCTTACTGTAAACGATCTTCTCTCCCGTCTTTTCAAGATACTTCATAAGATATGCAACCGAATTACCAAGCATAGTATAATCATCTATCTTCTCGAAATCGGAACGACCGAACCGTTCGTTGAAATAGGTGTTCTGCACCGTGATCTGTCTGCGGTGGCTTTTGAAACTGTAATCGCTCTTTTCTAACAACAGCCCCGGCATTGTTCCTTTGGGAATGTAAAACAATCCGTGAAAGTGCAACCGTTGCTTTTCGGGAGAACGCTCCCATACGCCGACGTACTTCCAACCCTTCCGAGAGGCGAAGTTAGCAAGCGTCTTTTTCAAGCCTTTGCGGAAACTTTCCTCGGTATGAAGTTTTCCGTTGAAGGTAAAAGTTACGAAGTAGTTAAACGTCTGTAAATTGACTTTCCTCGTCAAACGAATATGCCGCATAATCAGATTGCGCCGTTTGCGTTCGATATTACTGTCTACATAGTTCTTCACCGCATTGTCCGTCTTAAAGTGCGGACGTAAAGCCGTCATGAGCTTTTCCCGCCGTTCGCTTTTCTTCAAATGGAGATACTGCTGATACAGCTCGTTGAACAACTCTTTCTTCGTCATAAGCCGCTCATTCGGTTGCAAGATATTCGCGGGCTGTTTGGGTTTTTCCCGTATGCCCGATACCTCTATTTGTTCCAACGGCGAAAGCGCATCGCCATTCTGCGGTGCGCTATTTACATTCGGTATTACTTCGGTAGATTCGACGGGAAACTCGCTTGCATTGTCGTCCCTGACCGTAATAAGTTCTTCCTTTTTCTTCGGACGTGGACGGTAATGCTTTTCCGTATGCGGAATAGCGATATAATGACTTCCGTCAAAATATACTTTACATTCGGGGAAAGGCATGGCTATTCCACATAGGTACGGGCATACATGGTGGTAAGCAAACGCCGCCCGTCCTTGTTCTTGCGCTCACGGAAATGTTTCTCGTAAATCCTATTCCGCTTCGCCGTGCGGCGGTAGTACGTATCAAAGCTGAACATCACGTTGTTCTCCTGCTCGCTGCACCGCACGCCGATAATCTGCTTGACGATATAGTTCTTCGTCCTGTAAACGTTGTTTGCTTCGTATAAAAAATCGTAATCCTTTTCCATGTCAGTTTTCCCCTTTGAAGTATTCTAAAAGAAAGATGCACAACTGCTTATTGAGCCGCCTGATATACTCCACGCAACAATCCCAATCAAAGGATACCGTCTCCTGCGTGTTGTTATGAACGTACAGCTCGATGTACACCTTATAGAGCCGCGGAGGGGCGTTTGTAACCGCTTGATTGTATCGCTTGACTGTTTCCACGATCTTGCTCTCTCCGACCGTCTCCACCGCTTTCTCAAACTCTTTCTGCTTGGAATAATAGTATTTGATCGCCCGCAAATCATTGCGTATCTCTTGAATCGTTATGCCCGTTCCTCCGAAAGCGCTTTCTGCAAGTACAGCAACAGCCGCTTGTTGAGTATCTGGATATACTCAGGCGTGTAGCACATCTCAATCGACAGAGCCTCCTGCGTGAGATTTCGCGCGTACAGACCGACATAGATATCGTACAGTCTGGTAGGCGCGGACTGCATCACAGTATTGTATCGTTTGGTTTTGCCTACGATATCGTTTGTGCCTACCACGCGGAAACCCTGCTCGAAGGCTTCCCTGCGCGAATAGTAGTAGCGGATGTCCTTCAGATCATCCCGAATTTGTTTTAACGTCAACATGGTTGACCTCCCTTGATTAAGTTAGAGCATTTACGCCCTTCAACTAATAGCCACGGGAAAGCCCGTTTTGGGGTATGCTACGATAAAAATTTCTGCAATTTTTTTGTCGCATTATAAACATAGTCCCGCACTGTATATGTGCGGAACTATGTTTGTTCTAATACTCGAAATAAATTTTGAATTCCGTCATGAAAAAATATTTTTATCGTCGGACGATTTGGAACGGTTACGTTTGCGCCAGCTTGCGGGAGTGATGCCGAATTGATCCTGAAAGTTACGGGTAAAACTGTTTTGCGAATCGTATCCGAGCTTTGTGGCGATCCTCGATATCGGCATATCGGTATCGGCAAGCAAAATCACGGAATAGTTCATTCTGTTTTCCGTGAGATATCTCCCGATCGATTTGCCCGTGTAGTGCTTGAATGTATCGTAAACGTAGCCGCGGCTGTAATTTGTCAGGGCGATGATATCGTCGATCGGCAACGCCATGACTTCGGGTTGATTGAGCAGGGAAAGAAGGGTTTGCAGCCATTCAGGCAGAGAGGATATATGTTGAATCTGGTGGTCGATATAAAAGCCGAGTAATTCGAACACGATACAGGTGTGATAACTTTCGTAGTCAATGATATCCGCCTTTTCTGAATCGAATTGATTGAGTTGCTCTTGCAGGATTTGCAGTTTTTTCATACCAATGTTGAAATGTAGCGGCTCGTCGGCAGACATGATTTTATCGTAAAGATCAGCGGAAAGGGTAGCGCAGATTTTTTGCATTTTTTCGGGCCAGACGTAAACGTCCCGATGCAGATGCTTTGTGTTGTTCGGGATCGATAGCGCGTGCTCATCGTTCGGACGCAACAGAAGAAGTTCGCCCGGCGATAGTGTTTGCGTTGTTCCTTTATAAATATTTTCTATATTTCCTTCGATCGGAACTAAAAATTCGAAAAAATTATGGGTGTGCATTGGAGCGGGGTTGGTATACGGGTGCGTATATTCCGTAACGGGTAGCTTTTCATGTTTGAAAAAACAAAAGAACAAATTTTCCATAGCTTGGAAATTATAACATGATTTTCTAAAATTTACAATGAAATATGACTATTTAGTGAAAAGATCGGACTATTTGTGTAGAAATTGGGATTTTGTAATGGTATAATTTTTATGTGTTGGGAAAGGGGCATGCCCCTTTCCGTTGCGTTCCGCAACGGAAACAATGCTAATAGATTTGGAGGGAAATTTTGATAAAAGGGAAAGCAGGAAAAGTTTGTTCTATTTCGTTAGCGGTTGCAGTGCTGTTAACGGGCATGGCGGGGGCAAACAAAGTTACGGCATCTGCCGCGCTTAGCGAAACGGCGCTCGTTCAGCATGAGGAATTGGCGCAGGAAATCGCAAGAAACGGTATGGTTTTATTGGAAAACCGCGGCGCGCTGCCTTTAAATTCTGCCGATCGCGTTGTGGGGAACAGTCTCGGACAGATCGTTTACGGCGGATCGGGCTCGGGGCTTGTTTCTTCATCGCGCCGACATATCTCATATTCCGACGCTTTGAAGGAAGCCGCGCAAAAAAACCTGATTGCCTCTTATACAGACGACATTCGTGGCGACGGTAATAAATGTATTATATTTATATCGCGTGCATCGCAAGAGGACACAGATATTGCTGCGAGCACGTTTAATCTTTCGTCTGCCGAAAGAAGCAGGCTGACTGAGGCGTGCGGAACGTTCGGCGCGGAAAACGTGATCGTGGTGTTGAACGTCGGCAGCGTGATGGACACGACGTATTTGAAAAATCTGAATTTGGGCGCAATCGTTCTTGCGTATTACGGCGGAAACACGGCGGGCGCGGCGCTTGCCGACTGCCTCACGGGGCAAAGCAATTTCTCGGGAAAAACGGTCGATACATGGGCGGCGAGTTATTCGGATTATCCTTCTGCATCCGTCGGCGAGTTCGGCGTACAGAATAATGTGCAATACACGGAAGATATTTATGTGGGCTACCGCTATTTTTCCACCTTCGATCCCGATTACGAAAAAGTCAATTATCCGTTCGGCTATGGATTGAGTTATACGCAATTTACTTTAAGCGAACAGGCGATCTCCGTTGAGGGAGACGAAGTGACGGCGCACGTGAAAGTAACGAACGTCGGCGGTGTAGAGGGCAGAGAGGTCGTACAGCTCTATTATCAATCGCCTGAATCCGTACAAATCGGAGAGAAAAACGTCTTTTTCGGCGCGCCCGCGCGCGAGCTGGGCGGTTTTCAAAAAACCCGTTCGCTGAAACCGAACGAAAGCGAAACGGTCAGTATCAAATTTTCCGTGAACGATATGGCGGTATACGACGATATGGGAAAAATCGAGGCGGATACCTATCAATTACTTGCGGGTGATTATCAATTTTATTTAGGTACGAATGTGAGGGACGCCGATAATGCGTTTGCAGGATATCAACCTTATACGGTGACGCAAACGACGGCTGTTTCCGAAAAACTGACGGCGCTTCCCGCCTCACAGCTTGATGAGCGCTTGCTTTCAAACGGAGAGAAGGAAACGGTAGGGATGAAAAAAATCGCGCCCTACGGTTCTACTACGATTCAAGGCGAAAATTTTAATCAAAAAGCGCACCTTTATGAAGTACGTAATGGCGACGTTTCCACAAACGAGGCAAATCTTGGCGTAAATAATTTCTATTTCGTCGGACAGATGCAGGGTCATGCGGGGGAGTGGCTCGATTATAAGGTGAGCGTCGAGAAGGCCGGTGATTATTCCGTGGGGCTTGCAATGGCGAATGCAAACAACGGCGGCGGACGGTTTGTCGACGCGGTAACGTTTTACGTAAACGGCGTAAAGCAGAGCGTGAAGTATACTTATGTTTCCCACGATTGGCTTAACTTTACTTACGCGACCGCGGAAGGGGTGCTCTCCCTACCTGCGGGCGAGGTTACCATTCGGCTGGAAAATAAAAGCGGACAATTTTCGAATCTCGACTTTTTCACGATTTATAATAACGCCGTTTCTCCCGATGCGACCACGGTGATCGAGGCGGAAACACTCGGTGCGGAATCCGTATGCTACGGCGATAACGGCGCGGTGGTAGTAAACGCTGCAAATAAAAAGATTGCCGTTCCCGTCAATGTGGAAAAAGCCGGCGAGTATTACGTAAGATTAAAGGCTTCCAACGTAAAGAATGCTTCGGAACAGACAGCGGCCCTTTCCGTCGGCGGAACAGAGATCGGGGCGTATTCGTTGATGCGTACCTCGTTTTTGGATGATTATGCGCAGGAGGCGAATAAGTATCGGTTTGCTTATACCAACTCGGTTAGCGTTACGCTTCCCGCAGGGGAAACAGAACTTTTGATTGAAACGAGGGATGCCAATCTTTACGCTTTGGATGCGATTGAAATCATTCCTGCGGAATGCGGCGCGCCAGAATATGCTTTTTTGGATAATACAGACGGTGTTCACAGCCCCGTCGAAAGCGATTCGTATGACGCGTCGGTAACATATTCACAGCTTGCGAGCGGCAAAATCGATATGGATACATTTGTCGGCGCTCTGTCTGCGCAAGAGCTGATCGCATTTACGGGTTTGGAACGGTCGCTCGGGTTCAGCTATGGCGGTGCGGGCGCATTGGGGAACGGCGCGTGGAACGGCAAATTAGACAGAGGCGTTCCGCGGGTTTATACGACCGACGCGGGCGCAGGCGTGGGGCTGAGCAGTAAGGGCAACGTTGTTTGGTTTCCGTGCGCGACGCTGATTGCCTCGACGTTCGACGAGGAGTTGACGCAACAATACGGTCGGGCGGTTGCCGAAGAGGCGGCGAGTTTTGGGTTCAACGTTTGGCTTGCGCCTTCCGTTAATATTCATCGGAATCCCCGTTGCGGCAGAAATTTCGAATATTATTCCGAAGATCCCGTTGTGGCGGGTAAGATCGGAGCGGCTGCTGTCAGAGGCGCGCAAACGCAGCATGTGGCTGTTTGTGTGAAGCATTTTGCCGTCAATAATCAGGAAACGACGAGATTCACGAGCAATTCCTGCGTATCAAACCGCGCGATTCGTGAAATCTACTTAAAGGCGTTCGAAATTATCGTAAAAGAAAGCAAGCCTTGGGCGATCATGAGTTCTTATAACCGTCTGAACGGCGAATACGTCGCTGCGACGCCCGAGCTCATTACCGACGTTCTGCGCGAGGAATGGGGATTCGACGGCGCTGTCTTTTCCGATTGGTGGTGTTTCAGCGATCATGCGGCTATGCTCGGAGCGGGAAACAATATCAAATGCGACAATGCGGATTATGCGCAGGCTTTAAGAGCGTACGAAGCGGGATTCCTTTCGCGCGAAACGCTCGAAAAGAACGTGAAAGACATTCTCTTGCTTATGCTTCGAACAGGAGGCAACGAGCATTATTACGAACAGGGGTGGGTGAGCGACGAAACATCGCATTGGCATGCCGCAGCTTGCGGACACGACGTAAAGGGCGATGTGGCGGTGCATGATTTCGTTGACGGGAAGTGCAATGTATGCGGCTATGAGAAGAGCACACCGATGCCGCCCAAACCCGAAACTCCCATAAATGAGAACAAGGCGTGGATCGGTTGGACGGTCGGCGGTTGTGCCGTGGTTTTGGTCGCCGCGGGCATCGTCACGGTCGTGCTTGTGAAAAAGAAGAAAAAGTAATTTTTGAAAAGAATTGATACGCGGCAATTTAGTGCGGCAAACAATCGGAAAATAAAAAATCGGAGGACATATATGAAAGGGAAAAAGGCGGCGATCGCTCTTGCGGCAATTATGGGATTCGGCGCGGTTGCGTCGCTCTGCGCGTGCGGCGGATCGGGCGGATCGGGTGAAATCGATTTTTGGTATTCGGCTTCCGTTCCGGACGGCAGAATTATCAGCGAGATGATAGATGCCTATAACAACGGACAGGGCAAAGAGGACGGCGTACACGTTACGGGCGATAATCGCGGTTCTGTTTCCAGAACCGACCTGATGGTCAATTCACCCAACGTCATCATGCTGTCGGACGAACAGTTCAAGCAGTTTGCGGTGGAGGATTACTATCTCGATTTAACGCAATATTACGAAGAAATGCCGGGTAATTATAAAGAAGAGGAAATTCCGACTTCGTTTACGCGGGCGTTCCGAATTGATACGAAAGACGACGCGAACGGAAAACGCATGGCGGGGGAAGGCGCGGCGATTCAGGGAATTCCGTTCGGCGTAGATCCCATGATTTACTATTACAGTATCAACGTCTTCGAAGAGGCGGGAATTAAAATTATTTCCTGCGAAGAAAAGGATCTTGAAAAAAAGTATCCCGGATTACAACCGCACGGTTATGCGGAATATTCGGCGGAAAACGGCGCAAAACCTCCCGTGGAAGGTGCGACCGTAAGCGAGAACCTTGCCGGGGAATCGGTGTATAAAATTTTTAACAACCTGATTCCCATGAATTTTGAAGAATTTCGCTATTTGAGCAAATGTTTTACAAAATCGTATACCGACAACGATTCGACCACGGATTACGGCAGTGCAACGCACCACTGGTTCTCTTTCGGCTGGTCGGTCGGCGGCGACTGCGTGGGCTACGACGGCGAAAAATATTCGTTCACGGCGCTCGACAGTTCAGCTAACTATCTCGTAACGGCAAAGGACGGCGTTACCGTAAACGGAAAGCATTATGCGGCGGGCGAGGTTGTGCGGTATGAGGATAAAGTAAAACAGGCGGATATTGCTACCATGCAGGGATTGCATCCGCTTCCTTCGCAGCAAACCGCTATGCAAGAATTTATCAATCTGAGCGTTCCGCGCGATAAAACGGGCGGAATGGTTGCTACGGGTTACGGCGTGGCGACGGCAATCAACGAGAGCGTGGACGCCTTGTACAGCGCATCGAACAAGGTTGCCATGGTATCGGGCAGAATCGTACAGACAACAACGTTGGAGGTTGCCTACAAAGGACAATACGATATTGCTCTGCCCACGCAATGGCGCGAATATAAGGGCGGAAGCGTGTACTATAAAGGCGAAGAAACGTTTGAAAACGAATATCTCAAAGTCATCGGCAAACAATACGACGGAACGGTTTACACGGGCGAACTCGATAAAGACGCCGAAAGCGGCGTTCCGTTCGTCGGGCGTCAAACGGGATACGGATCGTTTTCCGCACTCATGATTCCTGTCAATTCCGATTCTTCGAATTACGAGGCGGCTTGGAAGTTCATTCGTTGGGCGGCAAGCGAAGAAGGTCAGAGAATTTACATGAAGACGGGTAACGTACCCAATCAAAGCGCGCTTGCATTGAGCGATGAATATGCGGCGATCGGTTCGGGTCGCAATTACCGGGCGGCGGCGATCGCGGCGCAGGGCGCCGAAATCGGCGACTGGGCGTATTTTAACAACGGCGCTTGGGTTGACAAATGGTCGGGTAACTTCAATCAGGCTTTGAGACTCGGCTATACCACGCCCGAAAAGTTTATGCAGGATTTTGCCGGCATTGCCAATACGGATATCGGGAAAGTTTCCATCGTCATGAACGGGAGGTGGTAAACATGGAAGAAAAGACTGCCGTTTTGCAAACGGATCAATCGAGTTCTTCCGTAGCCCTGCCGCCCGAAAAGAAAAAGAGGAAATTCCGTAAAAGCTGGATCATGTGCTGGATCGGCGTGGCGATTCCGCTTGTCGGGTTTCTCGTATTCAACGGCTATCCGATCATCGTGTCGTTGCAGGCAATGTTTTCTTCGATGAAATTCGGCAAGCTCGAAACCATGAAATGGAACAACTTTGCCAATTTCAAAATGCTGGTCGGCGACGCGAAGCTGATTGCCTCAATCAAAGTTACCTTGATATTGGCTTGCGCGCAGTTCGTATCGCTCGGGATCGCCCTGTTGATGGCGGCGTTTTTAAGCCAAAACGTAAAAGGTACGAGAGTTTTTCAAACTCTGTACTTTGTGCCTTATATCTGTTCCACGGTTGCGATTTCGATCATGTGGGGCAATATCTTCGACTTAAACGGCGTTTTGAACGCGATATTGGGAACGCGCATCGAGTGGCTGAACAACCTCGAAAATCCCTCCACGCTAACCTGGGCGATCTTTATCTCGATTGTTTGGCAAGCGCCGGGATACGGGATCGTTATGTACTGTTCGGCATTTAAAGCGATCAGTCCGTCGCTTTACGAGGCAGCAGACCTCGACGGCGCAAACGCCTGGCACAAATTCCGTCATATCACGCTACCCGGGATTTCGTCCATTACGTTTTTCCTGATTTTGGCGGGAATCACAGCGGGACTTACCACGTTCGACGCCGCAAAAGTATTGGCGCCGATGAGTTGGGATAACTTTGCGGGTCCCGAAGACTCGGGTTTGACCATCATGTATTATATCTACAACACGGGCGTAAAAAATGCGGAAATGGGCTATGCTTCGATTTTGAGTTGGATGCTCTTTGTTGTAATGATGATTCCTTCCGTGTTTCTCGTCAAGAAAAGAATTTTGTCAATGGAGGATAATTGAGAATGGAAAACACCAACGAAGTTTCCTCTGCGACAAAAGTGAGAAAAGTTCCTGTCGGAAAAATTGTAACTTACGCCGTACTGATTCTTTACACCGTGTTTTTGTTTTTGCCCTTTTTGATCGTTCTGTTTACGGCGTTCAAAACCGACGCCGAGATCGTGGAAATGGGTAAGATAAACGGTTACACCCTGTTTCCGAAAAAATGGAGTTTAGAAGGGTTCGGCATGGCGCTTTCGACGAGCGCGGAATACAACGCGGTAAACGGCGTTCCGTCGCTCATCATCGGCTTTTTTAATAGCCTTTGGCAGACGTTGATTCCCTTGACCGGCGGACTTTTCGTTTCGGCGTTCGCGGCGTTTATGTATTCGAAGTACCGTTTTCCCGGTCGAAAGACGCTGTTTATGATCACGGTGCTTACGATGATGCTGCCGCTCGGCGCGTTTGGGTTTGTCAGTTATCTCTTTTATGCAAGCATCGGCTGGGTGGGGAACAAGGGCGTGCTCGCCATTCTCATTCCGGGGTTATTCGGCGGCGCGGGTACGGTGTTCTTTTTGCGGGCGTATTTCGACAGCGCGATCTCAAACGAGATTTTGGAGGCGGCGAAGATCGACGGCGCAAACGATATTAAAATCTTTCTTATGATGATTATGCCGCTTGCAAAGCCTGCGCTGATCTCGCAATTTTTATTCGGTTTTGTCGGCGGATACAACAATTACGCCGCGGCGCTCATGTATTTGTACCGCGATAAGAGTATGTGGAGCTTGCAGCTCGCGGTGTCCGAATTGGTGACGATCGGTTCGCAATCGGAAGGCGGATATGTAAATATGCAATGCGCGGCGTCGATCGCGGCGCTGCTTCCGCTGTTGGCGCTATACGTCGGAGTACAAAAGTACTTTATCGAAGGCATCACGATCGGCGGCGGGAAGGAATAAGAGGAGGAAAAAAATGAAAAAAATAAAGTTAGCGACATTGGCGGTTGCCGCCTGTATGTCGGCGGTGATGCTGTGCGCCTGCGGGAGTGAAACGGTAAAAAAGGTTGCTTACGAGCTTCCGTATTACGACGGAACGACGCGCAGAGATTTCGACACGCAGGATAAGCCCTATTTTAACACCGAGCTTTGGCGTAGAAATTCGAGTTTGAAGGAGGGCGCCGACGTTCAGATTTTGGACGACACGGCGCGGACGGGTTATTATTACGCCTATTCCACGGGTTATAATTATTATTACTCGAAGGACCTCGAAAATTGGCATTACGGGGCGAGCTTCTTTTCCCCGGAAGGATTAGCGGGCTGCGACAGATTGTGGGCGCCCGAGGTGATTTACAGCGAAGAGGACGAAACGTATTATGCGTTTTTGGCGGTACAGCCCACGCCCGATAAAAAATATGAGGCGTTTACCGCACCCGAACACATGCCTATCATAGCAACTTCGAAAGATCCGCGCGGTCCCTTTAAGCCGCTCATTTTCGAGGATAGAAACACTTCCTATCCGCAGTGGTATGCCAAATACTGTTTCCTCGATATGGCGGAATATCGGGCGGCGTATGAAAGATTGGATCTTCCCGTAAGCGATCCGTCTGCATGGGAAAAGATATACACGATCGACGGGGGAATCGTCGACGCGGGCTGGATGCGCGCGTTCGATTTCAGTCCGTTTGAAGATCCCGAAACGGGCAAGAAATATCTGTATTGGAGCCAGTCGCCGGGCGGAACGGCGGCGGTGGAGATGACCGACTGGACGACGCCCGATTGGAGCACGTTCGAGGTGGTTGCGGCGGCGCTGTATTACACCGTGGATGACTACGTAAAAGCGACGAACGGGGATACCTCGGTTGAAAAGGTCTACTACGAAACCTTGGGCGCCTATTGTAACGAAGGACCGTTCGTTTATAAGCATAACGGAAAGTATTATCTCACTTTCTCGATCGGATCGGGCGATACGGGCAATTACAGCGTGATGCAGGCGATCGGCGACAGTCCGTTAGGACCCTTCCGCAAGCTCACGGACGAGGAAAACGGATTTATCGTGAGTAGCGACCTTGGCTCGAATCGCGGGGTCAGCGGTCCCGGTCACCATTCCTTTATCCGCACGAAGGACGGCAAGGGCGATGAAAAGCTACTAATGTGCTATCACGCGCAAAAGAGCGTGTATTCGGAGAGCTGGGGAAGATGTATGCGCCTCGACGAAATCAAATGGGTGGAAACGCAGGGGATAGACGGCGAAACGTTCGACGTGATGCACTTAAATGGTCCCACGATTACCGTGCAGCCTACGTTCGGCGTGGGTAGAGAGGTGGGCGATATCACCTCGCGCGTGAAGAGCGCAACGCTCGTACGCGGAACGGTAAAGGAGGGCAGTGCCGATAACCTTATCGACGGACTCATTCCCACTTTCGTGAAAATGAATCAGGCGTTCGAGAATAAGTACGTTAAGGAAACGGAAATTTCCGTAACCTCCACGTTCGAGTTGGAATTCGAAAGCGAGCAGGAGCTCCGCGCTCTCATGATCTACAATTCCAAAAACACCGAAAAGGCGTTTGTGAAAATTAAGGATATCGCGTTTATCTCGGAAATCAACGGCGCGGAACGGATCAATTATATCAAGGAGCTCGAAGTCGACAAAGCGGCAAGTTATTTCTTCGACGTTCGCAATAACCGTTACGACGGGATTCAACGTTGCAGTAACGTCTATGCGGAGTTCGATCCGATTAAGGTGAAGAAGATCCGCTTTACGGTGGAATTGCCCGAAGGGCAGAAACGTGCGGCTGTCGGCGAAGTCGTCGTACTCGGTAAATATTAAGGAGGGAAGAAGATGAAAAAATTTACGGCAATCGCGCTCGGCGCGGTCATGTCGGTTGCGACGGCAGGGCTTCTCGCGGGGTGCGGCTTGCAGGCAAAGGGTCCGCAGTACGAATATACGGTAATCAAGTCGGATAAAACGTACGGATTCGGAAAGGAAAATCCCGTCGTCGACGGTAACGTGAAGATCGACGGAAAGTTCGACGAGAGTTTTTACAACGAATCGCGCAAGTGGTTCAAGGGGCATAAGATCTCGAATAACGAGGACGGAACGCTGGACGTAACGACCTATTTTTCCAAATCGGGCATCGTGGTGGCGGCAAAGTTCCGCGATAGCCTTCCCGTCGTTTACAGCGAGCACGTCGCTACCGGAAACAGCAGCTGCTTCAACTGTTATTTTTCGGTTGATTCAAAGAGCAGTCCCAATTACAGCGTATACGAAATAGAGTGTTCGGCGGGAAACGAGTTTAATTTCAGTATCATGACGCCGTTGGGTATCAGCAATATCGACACATCGGGATACGATATCTATTCTGCCGTCGTGCGGCACGGGAGCATTGCCGCGGGCGAGTGCTACGGCTTCGACGCGGAGTATTTCATGCCCTGGTCGCTGTTCGGATTGGAGACGCGCCCCGAGCTTGTTTATCTCAACCCAACCATGATTTCGTCGCGGTTCAACGATGAGAATCTGCTCGAAAGCGGGACTTTCAGAACGTGGTATAACTTCGGGGCAAGACAATCGCCCGAAATTTCCGCATGGGGAGCATACAATCAAGGCTATGTGTTCGATAAAGACGGTTTTATCAGCAATAAAATTACGATTCAAGCCTCGGGCGGACAGGTAACCGAGGAATGGGGTTACGATTGGTGTTTGACGGGCGATACCGTAAACTTTAACGTAAAGCCCGAAGCGGGGAAAGAACTCGTTTCGATCACTGCAAACGGCAGGGACGTTACGGGCGAGGTAAAGAAAGGCGTTCTTTCCGTCCGTTGCGGCGGCAATATCGAAATTTCGGCAACGTTTGCCGATAAACAGGATCAATGAAGCATTTTGTTTCAAAAAATATATGTTAAGAGGTAAAAACATGAAAGGAAAAAAGAAAGGACTCATTGCACTCAGCACGTTGTTTACGCTGTCATTTGGCGCCGCGCTTGCCGGTTGCGGCGGGGGCGCGCATAATCCGACACTTGTCGCGGGGAAAGATCCCACTTGTACGGAGGCAGGATACGAACAGTATTATCTTTGCACGCACTGCGATAAGATGTATTCAGATGAGGCGGGCGAACACGAAATTGCCGCGCCCGTCGTAAAAGATGCGATCGGGCATGATATGACCAAGCACGACGGCAATCAGGCAACCTGCACCAAGCCGGGCAACGTAGAATATTACACCTGTTCGCGCGAGCCGGGCGTGTATTATGCCAACGAGGCAGGCACGCTGACGCTCGAAGAGATCGGCGTAACCGTCGAACATGATTTTACGGGCGAAAAGGACGGTGTTCCCAATACCCGTCCCGCCGAAGATCCCACCAAGGACGCATTCGGCAGAAAGCCTTCGTGGACGTGCAATATGTGCGGAACGATGTTCGGCGACGAATACGGTGATAAAGTCGTTACCGAAGAGGATTTGAAAATCGATAAAATTCAGGAAACAATCGACGGCACGGCGACGGGGGATTTTTATCATACCGAAAATGCGTTCGTCATCGGTGCGGCAAACGTACGCGACGGCGGTCTGGGCATGGTGTTAAAAGCAACGCTTGCAAGCGACGGCGTTTATTTCCACTTGGTAACCAACCATAATACGCCCGCGGCAGAACAGAGCAAATGGGGGAACGTTAAAATTTATATCAACGCCCGCAATACCGAGGATAAACACTTGCCGGGGAACGCGGCGGTTAGTGAAGCGCAGACGATCTGTATGAACCTCGGTCTTAACGGCAGCATATCAACGCACGACGCTTCCTCCGTGAAGGCGTTCAAAACCGAAACGAACGGGGACGACGCACCCACGAAGTATACGACGACTTGGGAAATTTACTGCTCGTTCGAAAAGCTTGCCGAAACCAATAAAGCCGTTCTTGCCTACGCCTTTGAAAAGCAGGACGGCAAAACCGTTCTCAAAAACGGTTACAACATTTTGGTGACGACGGTCGGGTGCATGTATAACAAAGATCAAGCCGACAAGTTCGACAACAACGGAACAAGCCTTTGCTCGCCGATCGGCGACGGCGACGTCACCGAGGCATGGTATCTTTGGGAAAAAACGGGCTATTCCGACAGAGGCGCGGATCATAAATATATGATCGTCACGCACGAGGGCTTCTCGGAGGACTTCCAAACCGTGGCAACGCAGTACAAGGTGACCACCGCCATGGATGAAAATGCAACGATCAGCGGCTTGTCCGAAAAGGTTGCGGCAAACGGATCGCTCGAAGGAACGGTTACCGTAAAGGAAGGCTACGTGTTCCGCGGGTTGAATATCAACGGCAAAACCGTTCAGGCAAATGCGGGTGCGTTCAGTGTTTCGCTTGCCGATTTGAACCTTCCTTGGAATACGGCGGATATTACCGTAACCCCCGTTGTTATAAAAAACGAAACGCAGTCGGTTACGCTTACGCTCAAGGATAAGGCGAAAGAGGGGCTTACCCCGCTTGCAAATACGAACGTTTCCTTAACGGACGGCTTCGGCGATCCGATTACGGCAACGACGGATGCAAGCGGCGTTGTAACCTTTAACGATCTTCTGTGCACGACCTACACGCTTTCGGTGGAAGGATATCCGCAAAAGACAGTTGTCGTAACCAAAGGCACGGGCACGGCAGAATCCGAGCTTATCAAAATTTTTGCGACTGCAAGCAACGATAACGTCATCGTGAGCGATCTCGAAAAGACCGTTTCGATCGTGGAGGCGTTGAATCCCGATAAAACTTATACGGGAACGGCGGAAGTCGTAACGGATAGCACGCTGAAATCTGCAAAAATTCTGTTGGAAACGACGGTGAGAGCGGATAATTTTGCCGACGGCTGGACTTATAAAACAACCATGCAGCGCTTTATGATACAAATGACGGAGAGCGGCAAGGGGCTCTTCTTCTGGGTATTCAACAACGGCGGTTATAAAGCGAATATCAAAGCAATCAACAGCTTGACGAATTACGAGACAGAGGGCGGTAAGGAACTTGACATTAACGATTGGACGGAAGAGGAAAGAGGATGGATCGTTCCGTTCATCAGAAGCGACGACGGCTTAAAACTGCGGGTGATCAGAGACGGCGGAACGATTGCACTGTACGCTTACGATAATGCGGATTGGGTTTACTTCGGCAGCGTGGAATGCGAAGCAAACGACCAAACGAAGATCGTCTTCTACGGCACGGGCTGCGGCTGGGAATTCTCGCAAAATGCGCTGACTGACCTCGGTACTTTTGTGGAAGAACAACTTCCCGTAGTCGGAACGCCCGGACATATCGCGCACTACGTAAACGGAAACAAATACTATCTGCCCGACGGCACGCCCACCACTGCGGAAGAAGTAAAGACGGAATTGATTGTTTCCCAAGCGACGGTGACGCTTGTGTTGAAGGGTTTGGACGGGAATAACATAACGGTTGCCAACGGCACGAAAGTGACGGTAAAATCTCAGTTCCATAACGGGGAACTCACGGCGGACTCAAACGGCGTATTAAGCGGCACGCTGTACGCGGGTGAATACACGGCGAGCGTGTACGGGTATAACGACGCAAAACTTACGGTAACGGCAAGCGGGGAAGTAACGCTCACCTTAAACGCGACGATCGCGCATGCAAGTAACCAAAACGTTGACGTAAACGATACGGATAAAACCGTAACGATTTACGAGGGGTTGCCCGGAGACAAATCGTATACCGGCAATGCGGAATATGTGACCGACGCTGCGCTGAAATCGGCCAACGTCTTGTTTGAAACGACGGTCAAAGCCGATAATTTTGCCGACGGTTGGGATTACAAACAGACCATGCAGCGTTTCATGATTCAGATGACTGAAAGCGGCAAAGGATTCTTCTTCTGGGTATTCAGCAGCGGTGGCGATAAGGCGAACGTCAAAGCGATCAACAGCTTGACGAACCGCGAAACGGAAGGCGGCGCGGAACTCGATATTAACGATTGGGGTGAGCTTGGAAGAGGCTGGATCGTTCCGCTTATCAAGAGCGAAGACGGCTTGAAATTGCGCGTCGTGAGAAACGGCGGTTCGCTCGCGCTGTATGCGCACAACGGAACGGAATGGGTTTATTTCGGCAGCGCGGAATGCGAAGTAAACGATCAAACGAAGATCGTTCTGTACGGCACGGGCTGCGGTTGGGAATTCTCTGAAATGAACGCGACCGATCTCGGCACGCATGTAGAAGAACAACTTTACGAGGCGAACGTTCCCGGGCATATCGAGCACTTCGTAAACGGAAGCAAATATTATCTTGCCGATGGCACGCCTACGACGGCGGAGGATATCGTACTCGATTTTGAGGTTTCCTCGGCGACGGTAACGCTCGTGTTAAAGGATTTAGAAGGCAACAATTTAACGGTAGCGGGAACGGAAATAACGATCGATTCGCGTTACCATAAGGGCGTGCTCACGGCAGGCGCAAACGGCGTGCTGAGCGGAACGCTTTGCGCAGGGGTGGAATATATGGTAAGTCTGTACGGATATAACGATATAACGTTTACGGTAGAGGCGAGCGGAACGGCTACGCTTACCATGAACGCCACGCTTGGCTATGCGAGCAACGATAACGTGATCGTGAACGATAAAAATCAGACAATTACGATCGTCGAGGCGATGCCGGACGACAAATCCTATGCGGGAAGCGCGGAAGTTGTAATTGACGGCTCGCTGAAAAATGCGGACGTCGTTTTGGAAACGACGGTGAGAGCGATCAATTTCGAGGACGGCTGGACTTATAAAACAACCATGCAGCGCTTTATGATTCAAATGACGGAAAGCGGCAAAGGGATTTTCTTCTGGACGTTCAACAGCGAAGGAAATAAGGCGAATATCCAAGAAATCTCGAGTTTCACCAACCGAGAGGAAAACAAGGGGAAGGATCTGAACGGGTTAACGGAAAAGGAAAGGGGTTGGATCGTCCCGCTCATTAAGAGCGCAGATGGCTTGAAACTGCGTATTGTCCGCAACGGGGATACCATTGCTTTGTTTGCTTATAACGGTACGGATTGGGTAGGGATCGGCAACATGAAGTGCGAAGCAAACGACAACTTGAAGGTCGTGCTTTACGGCACGGGCTGCGGTTGGGAGTTTTCGGAAATGTCCGTCAGCGCGGCGGATAATACCGAATATGTTCTCAATGCAACCGTTACGGGAACCAGGGCGGGCGTTACGACCAATCTCGACGAGGGCGCAACGGTGCGCTTTACGAACCTTCTCGGATACGACAAAACGTTTACGGTAGGTGCAAACGGAACAATCGGCGATGTGAATGAGAAATTGCCGGCGGGCGAGTATACCGTTACGGTTTCGGGAAATTCGTATGCCGTGTTCCAAAAGAAGATATATATTTCAGCGGACGTTACTACGCTTGCTTTCGATTACGAGAAATTCACGATCGTTGTGAACAGCGGAAGCTATGACCGTTACGACTTCTCGCACGTCGAGGGCGATAATCCAACGATTGCGGTAAACGATGCGGTCGAACGGTTCAACGTGCTTTCTACGGACACATACGGAAACGTTTCGGTTACGCTTGGCGGCAAGTTCAATAATAGTACTTACAGCAGCAAGTCGCAGGGTATCTTCATCAAATTCGAAGACGGAAAGTATATGTTCCTTCGTTTTGATTTCTTCAACGGAAGCTATAAAATCGCTTGGATGGGCGGCGATACTTGGGATTTGCCCCGCGTGCAGGATTGGGGCTGGGACGACATTCATTTGATGGATGAAGCTCAAACGCAAAAGTGGACTTCTAATCAGGAGATGAAGCTGCAGCTCGTTCGTGAAGGGAAAACGCTGAAGGTGTATTTAGACGGCGTGTTATATCGTACGAACGAATTGAATGAAGAATATGCCGACGACAAAGTGCATGTCGGGTTCTTTGCTTGGGACGCTGCGGAGGACGCAAGCTGGAACTTCGAGATTTCGGAAGAACTTCCCGAAGCCTGAAACTGAGTTTTTGTCAGAAAGACTACGAAGGGGGTGGCGGCGACTGCCGCCGCCCCCAAAATTTTAAGTGCGGAGTAAAATATGAAAATACACCAACTAACGATCGAAGAAAAACTGCGGTTGATCTGCGGCAAAGACGCCTGGAATACCTGCGATTTGAACGGAAAGTTTCCGTCCGTGAAAGTGACGGACGCAAGCATGGGCGTGAGAATGTTTTTACATTACGACAAAGATGAGATTCCGTCCGTGTCCTATCCCTCATCGCAGATGCTGGCGAATACGTGGAATTTGGAAACGGTGCGCGCCTACGCCGAATGCGTGGCGGACGACTGTCTCGATTACGGCGCGGATATTTTGCTCGGACCGGGCGTGAATATCAAGCGCAATCCGCTGTGCGGCAGAAACTTCGAATATTATTCGGAAGACCCGTATCTTGCGGGCACGATCGCACGCGAATATATTGCCGCCATGCAGCAAGAGGGTGCGGGCGCATGCTTAAAGCATTTTTGTTGTAACAATCTCGAATATAACCGTAAGTTGCAGTCAAGCGAGGTGGACGAGCGGACGCTTAGAGAAATCTATTATAAACCGTTCGAGATCGCGTGCGAGGCAAAGCCCGTTTCGATTATGTGCTCATATAACAAAATCAACGGCGTGCAGGGCTCGGAATACAAAAAGGGCTTTTCCGTTTTGCGTGAGGAATACGGCTTCGACGGCGCAATCATTTCCGATTGGGACGCGGTGTACGATCGCGCGAAAGCCGCGAAAGCGGGCTTGGATCTCGAAATGCCCTTTTCGCAGAGTAATTACGACAAATTGGTCGAAGATTACAAGGCGGGCAAAATTACGGAAGCAGAGATCGACGCTTGCGCGCATCGCGTATTGGATATGGTTGCCCGTTGCAAAGAATTGCAAAAAGGAAAAACGAGAAAACGCATCCGGGAGGATCGCATAAATGTATCGCGGGAAGCGGCGGAAGAGGGCATCGTGCTGTTAAAGAACGAGGGCGTGTTGCCGCTCAAAAAGGGGCAATCGCTTTCGGCATGCGGAATATACGGCGCGCCGTACAGCGCAAACAGCGATTATTCGCGTTATCTTTCGGGCGGCGGTTCGAGCAGGGTTGTCCGCCTGACAAAGGAATTCGATATCCCGGAAGCGCTGCGCAAGCAGGGCTTTACAGTGCTTTTTAACGGCGGGTTTGACGATAACGGGATCAACAACTGGATTGGAATGAATCCGCGCGAGGCAATCGGGAACGCGGCGGAAAGCGACGTGAATATCGTGTTTGCGGGTACGGGCGGCGAGATTGAACACGAGGGAAACGACCGCAAACATATGAGACTTTCCGACGTTCAGGAACGTGCAATATTAGATACCGCGGCGGTCAATCCCAATACGGTAGTGGTGCTGTTCGCAGGCGCACCCATCGACATGAGTGCGTGGATAAACGAAGTTGCCGCCGTCGTCTGGGCGGGCTTCCCCGGCGAAAGGGGCGATGAAGCGGTTGCGAACGTTTTAACGGGAACGGTCAATCCGAGCGGAAAGCTTTCCGAAACGTTTCCGCTCTGCTATGAGGATACGCCTGTGGCTAACGGATATATCGACGGCGCGGTGACGCGGTACGAAGAGGGGCTCGACGTAGGCTATCGCTACTACGATACCTACAACGTTCCTGTTTTGTTTCCGTTCGGGTACGGGCTGAGTTATTCAACGTTCGAATATAAAAATTTGGTTTTGAAAACGGCGGACGATAAACTCGAAGTAAACTTCGAAATCGAAAACGTTTCGGCAATCGACGGAAAGGAAGTGTCGCAAATTTACGTTCGCGCCGCGAGCTCTTACGTCTACCGCCCGCATAAGGAATTAAAGAGCTTTGCAAAGACGCTTGTAAAGGCAGGCAAGAAGGAAAAGGTGACGGCGAAGCTCAATTTGCGCGCGTTCGAATATTGGTCGGTCGGGCACGATCGTTGGGAAGTGGAGGACGGCATTTACGAAATCGTCGTAGCCGCGTCCGTTGCAGACGAAAAACTCAAAATAAAGATTAAAATCAAAGACGGCAAAATAATTGTTTTGTAAACAAGGAAAGCTATGATGGAAAGAAAAGAATATCCGCGCCCGCAGTTTCGGCGAGATAGTTGGCAAAATTTAAACGGCGCATGGGAATTTGCGTTTGACGATCAAAACGAGGGCAAGGCGCAAGGCTGGTGGCGGGGCGATAAAAAGCTAGATAAAATCATCAACGTTCCGTTTTCCTATCAGTATCCCGCAAGCGGGATAAACGACAAAGCGATTCACGACATCACTTGGTACCGCCGCACGTTCTTGATCGCAAAAGAGAACGCGGGGAAACGAGCTTTGTTGTGCTTCAACGCTTCGGATTACGAAACGGACGTATGGGTGAACGGGATTCACGCAATCAACCACAAGGGCGGGTTTACTCCGTTCTCGGTCGATATTACCGACTATCTGAACGGGGAAGAAAACGTGCTCGTCGTACGCTGTTTCGATAGTTTGGAAACGGCTGTCCCGCGCGGAAAGCAGCACTGGGAAGGTATTACATACGGTTGTTTCTATTATCCGAACTCGGGCATCTGGCAGAGTGTTTGGTTGGAATTTTTTGGACGGGACTGCATCGAAAGCTATGCGTTAAAGCCCGATATCGACAACCGCTGTATCAGGGGCGAGATCCATACCATGTACGCAAGAGCGGACGAGGCGGAAATCGTTTTAACCTTTCAAGGGAAGATTTTGCAAAAGCAGCGGTTCATGCTTCCGCACAAGCGCACGCGTTTTACGGTGGATTTGTCGGACAACGCGTTTGATTTCAACGGCTTGCTCTGGTCGGTAGAAAATCCGAATTTAATCGGAGTTGATTTTACGTTGTATTCAAACGGCGAAGTGTGCGATAAAGCGCGCACCCGTATCGGGATGCGCAAGATTCATATCGACGACAAGGGAACAATCTGTTTGAATAATAAGCCGTTGTATCAGCGGCTGATTCTTGATCAAGGCTATTGGGAAGAGAGCGGCTTAACGCCGCCGAGCACGGAGGCGTTGAAACAAGATATCGAGCTTGCCAAAGCCATGGGTTTTAACGGTGCAAGAAAGCACCAGAAATTCGAGGATCCGTATTTCTATTACTATGCGGAAGAACTTGGCTTTCTCACCTGGTGCGAGATGCCGAGCGCACTCACATTCTGCGAAGAAGAGATTGCGGCGGTTTCGCGCGAATGGCAGAAAATCTTATCGGTTGCCAAAAACTTTACGAGCATTCTCTGTTACGTTCCCTTTAACGAGAGCTGGGGCGTGCGGGAAGTCGGCACAAGCCAAGAACAGCAAAATTTTGCACGTAGTTTGTATTACATGACAAAAAGTATCGACGGCGATAAACTCATTTCGACGAACGACGGATTCGAGAACGTAACGCCGACGGATATAATAGGCATTCACGATTACGACATTGCAAAAGCCGAGCAGTTTCCGAAAAAATATCAGGATGGCAAATACGACGGGCTCTATCCGCAGGGCTTTGCGTTGTTTGCCGAAGGGAACAAATACGAAGGGCAGCCCGTGCTGTTTACGGAGTTCGGCGGCATGGCACTCAAAGCCGAGCAGAAGAGCGACACCTGGGGTTATAACGAGGGCGAGGCGAGCGAAGAGAGCTTTTATAATCACCTCGAAGAGCTGTTGCGGGGCATTGCGCAGACGGAATTTCAGGGGTATTGTTATACCCAACTCACCGACGTACAGCAGGAAATCAACGGGCTGTTACGCGCCGATCATACGCCGAAGTTCGATGTGCAGAAATTGAAATCCATTTTTGAAATAGGAAATAGAAAATGTTAAAAGGTAACTTTATCGGGGTCAAAGAAAAAGCGGGCGTGTTCGCCGTTGAAAAGAAGTTTACGGCGCACGCGAATGAGGACGCTGTTTTGAAAGCAACGGCGCTCGGTTTGTATTTTGCCGAACTTAACGGCGTACGCGTGGGTGATCGGTATTTAACGCCCGGCTGGACATCGTATAACAAAATGTTGCAGGTGCAGGAGTACGATATATCCGCACTTTTGAAAGAGGGTGAAAATGTTTTAACGCTCACCGTCGGCGAGGGTTGGTTTTGCGGCGGCGTTACCTGGGAGAAAAAGCGCGATTTATATGGGGAGCAGTCCGCCGTCTGCGCCGATTTGATTTTGACCGATAAGATGATTTCCACGGACGAAACGTGGGTAGCGCATGAAAGTTACATCCGTGCAAGCGGCATTTACGACGGCGAAACGCAGGATTTTACGGCGGACTTGAAACCGCTCACTGTTTGTGAGGTTGTCTTTAACAAAAACGTGCTTGTACCGCAAATCTGCGAACCCGTCCGCAATATCGAACGGCTTGCCGTGAAAGAAATCATACATACGCCCAAGGGCGAATTGGTTTACGATTTCGGGCAGAACATGGCGGGCGTCGCGGAAGTGAAAACGCCCGAGAATTTCAACGGAACAATAACGTTACAATTCGCCGAAATTTTGGTAAACGGGAATTTCTATACGGACAATCTGCGTACGGCAAGGGCGACGGATACCTTTACCGTAAAGGGCGCAAAAACGCTTGTGCCCGAGTTTACTTTTCACGGCTTCCGCTATATGAAGCTGACGGGTGCGGAATTACCCAAAGAGAACGTAACGGCAATCGTGCGGCATACTGACATGAAACGCACGGGGCATGTACAAACATCTAACGCCCGTTTCAACCGTTTAATGGAAAATGTTGTATGGGGGCAGAAAAGCAATTTCGTAGACGTACCTACGGACTGTCCGCAGCGGGACGAGCGGCTCGGGTGGACGGGGGACATCAACGCTTTCTGCACCACGGCGGCGTATAACTACGATATCCGCCTGTTCATGAAAAAATGGCTTGCAGACTTACGCAACGATCAAGCCGAGAACGGCGAAATCCCGCACGTCATCCCCGATGCCTTACGCGGAGCGGGTGACAGGTCTACCGCCGCGCTGTGGAGCGACGCCGTCGTAATGATCCCGTGGAAGCTCTATCAAATGTACGGCGATATCTCTTTCCTTTCGGACAATTACGCCGCCATGCAAAAGTATATGAATGCGTATGAGAAGAACGTGGATAACGGGCTTGTGGTGCGCGGGTTCAATTACGGCGATTGGCTGGCGCAGGACGGCGAAAAATTCAAGCAAAGCATTAACGGCAGAACGGAAAGCGTATTTCTTGCAAGCGCGTTCTATTTGGAATGTCTGCGCATTATGGCGGAAACAGCAAAGTTGTTTGGCGATCAGGCGGAAGGTGAATACCGAGCGAAGTATCAGAAAACGTTGGGAAGACTGCGTGCGGAATATATCACACCAAACGGTCGGGTGGCGGTCGATACGATGACGGCGCAGGCGTTGGCGTTGTGCTTCGGGATCGTGCCTGCGGAAAGCGCAAAGAACAGCGCCAAGGTACTTAGCGACAATGCGCGGGCGCACAGCTACAAAGTGACTACAGGCTTTGCGGGTACGCCGTATCTGTTGTTTGCTTTGGCGGATAACGGATTTATTGAAACGGCATTCAAAATTTTATTAAACGGCAGTTTTCCCGGTTGGCTTTATGAAGTGGATATGGGCGCAACGACGATTTGGGAACGTTGGGATAGCCTGCTTCCCGACGGCACGCCCAATCCCGACGGCATGAACAGCTACAACCATTATGCCTACGGTTCTGTCATGGAATTCGTATACCGTAGAATCGCGGGAATCGAAGCAACGGAAGCGGGTTTTAACAAAATAAGAGTTGCGCCCAACCCGTGCTTGGCATTAAAGAATTTTCAAGGGGAGTATGACAGCGTCAAAGGCAAAATTGTTTCTAAGTATGAGCAGAAGAACGGTAAAATTATATATGAAATCGAACTTCCCTCAGGCACGGAAGCGGAGATCGTTTTGCCGAACGAGGCGCCCGTAAAGGTTTGCAGCGGCAAGCACGTGTTTGAACGAACTTGCAAAGATTTTCATTATACGCCCTTTACGCCTGATTGCTACGTCACGGAAGTGTTCGACAGCCCGAAAGCGGTAAAGGCGTTTAACAAGGTGTTTGGCGGAATCTTCACGGGGAGCGAAATTGCCTGGATGAAAGACGAGCCAAAGACACTCGGCTTTATGGCGTGGTTCCGCGACAAAGAGGGGAAGATGAAACTATCGGACTTTCCCGAAATGTTGCGGCATGCGAACGAACTGTTTTTACAGTGAAAAAATAATTTGAGTGAGAGAAATAAAATGATTTACACAGACGGAAAGCAGTTTTTGCTCGAAGGCAAAAATTACGGCTATGCCATGTTCGTGAACGGCGACGGATTTTTGCAACAGCTCCATTACGGCGGAAAAATGAAACGAGAGGATGTTGCTTATCTTGCCGAAACCTATGCGTCGATCGTGCCCAATCATTGGATCAACAAGGACGAGGCGTTCGACTATCTGCCTTCCGAATACGGATTCTACGCCAAGGGCGATTATAAAGAACCCACCGCGATTTTTGAGCGGCAGGACGGCGCGAGCATGAGCAGACTGCGCTATGATTCCTATCGTGTTGAAAAAGACGCCCCTAAAATTGTCGGTATGCCGCATGTGCGAAGCGGCGACGAAACGCTCGTCATCACGCTTAAAGACGACTTTTCGGATATCGAAGTCGACCTGTATTATACCGTCTGCGAAAATTCTGACGTGCTTGTAAGAAACGCTGTGATTCGAAACGTCGGCAAAAAGCCCGTCATGTTGAAAAGGGCGTTCTCTTTTCGTGTGGAGCTTGCAAACGGGGAATATCAGTTATTGCGTCTCGCAGGCAGATGGGGGCAGGAACGTATACCCGAAATTGCGCCCGTTGCTCATGGGTTAACGCGCATCCATTCGCTGCGCGGCTCGTCGTCGCATCAGACCAATCCTTTTATGGGGATATTGCGCAAGGACTGCGGGGAAGAGAGCGGCGAGTGCTACGGCGTACAGCTCGTGTACAGCGGCTCGTTCGCTTTAACGGCGGAATGGAGCAAATACGGCGCGCTTACCTTGCAGGGCGGTATCAACGTAACGGGCTTCGGTTGGGAGCTCCGCGGCGGCGAAAGCTTTGTAACGCCGCAAGTGCTTTTGACCTATTCAAATGCGGGTATGGGCGAGATATCGCGCGAGATACACGACTTTCTGCGCGAGAGAATTATCAACCCCGCCTATGCGTTCAAACGCCGTCCCGTGGTGATCAATAATTGGGAGGCAACATACTTCGATTTCGATAACGAAAAACTCTGCGCTATCATTACCGCGGCGGCAAATCTCGGAATTGATACATTTGTGTTAGACGACGGTTGGTTCGGGAATCGTACGAACGATTTTGCGGGGCTCGGCGATTGGTTTGTCAACGAGGAAAAATTAAAGGGCGGGTTGAAAAAAGTTTCCGCATGTTGCAAAGAGCACGGTATGAAGTTCGGATTGTGGTTCGAGCCCGAAATGGTGAACGAGGACAGCGAACTTTTCCGCGCGCATCCCGACTGGGCGCTGTGCAAAGAGGGCGTGGAACCCATGCGCAGCCGTCAGCAATTGGTGTTGGACTTCACGCGCAAAGAAGTTGTGGACTATATCTTCGGTGTTGTAAGTAAAATAATAAAAGAAAACGATATATCTTATATTAAATGGGATATGAACCGATACGTAAGCGAATGCTACTCCGCTTCGTTGCCTTATCACCGACAGGGCGAGGTCATGCACCGCTATATATTGGGCGTTTACGATTTGGCACAGCGATTATTGGACGAATTTCCCGATTTGTTCATTGAGGGCTGTGCGGGCGGCGGTGGCAGGTTCGATGCGGGTATGCTGTACTACTTTCCGCAGATTTGGACGAGCGACGACAGCGACGGTTACGAGCGAACGAAAATACAGTGTGGCACGTCGCTCTGTTATCCGCTCTCTTCCATGAGCTGTCACGTTTCCGTTTGCCCTAACCATCAGACGGGCAGAACGGTGCCGTTCGATACGCGGGGGCGGATCGCTTCGCTCGGCGCGTTCGGGTACGAGCTCGACGTAACGAAGATGACGGACGAGGAAAAAGAGAGCGTAAAGGCGCAGATCGAAGCGTATAAGCGCACGGATCGTCTGATTTTAAACGGGGAACTCTATCGTCTTTCCAATCCGTTGGAAAGTAATTATTTTTGTATGCTCGTTGTAAGCAAGGACAAGAGCGAAGCCTACGTTGTGGGAGAACGGGGTTTATGTATTCCCTTTTGGAGCGATAAATTCTATCCGCGAATTCGTTTACGGGGGCTTGATAATAACGCTTTCTATGAAATTGAAGAGCTGAAAACGGTGTTAAGCGGTGGTGCTCTTCTGGGAGCGGGGCTTCCTCTGCCCAAGACGGGCGATTTCGGCAGTTGGGCATGGCATTTGAAAAAAGTAAGATAAGGAATTTTATAGCATGAAAGAATTTCGGAACAATCAACAAAAAAGTTATTATTGTACATGGTTAGGACAGAATTTTATTGCGGCGGATGAGGATGAAAAGCGCGCCGCCGTGCGCCCCGAATTTACGGGTGATCAGGGCGCGAACTGTGCGCGCGACAAGGTGAACGAACATACTGTGTTCGGGAAAGGCGGCATGGCGGAAAACCCGTTGGAAGCGCGCGAAGATCTCTATCTTGTGCTCGACGACGGATGGGACGTGCCGTATCATACCGATCCTTCTGTAAGCAAGCAGTTTTTCGGCTCGCTCGAAGTAAACGAACAACGCTTTCCCTGTGCAAAGGGAAACCCTGCCGAACGATTGAAAGCGCTGAACGAGCGTACGAAGAGCCTCGGCTGGAAAGGGATCGGAATCTGGGTCGCGGCACAGAGTAGCGGGAAAGATTATAGCTTGCCTTTTTTCGAAAACAACAAAGAATATTGGCGGGAGCGGATACTTTGGTGCAAACAGGCGGGCGTAACGTATTGGAAAGTGGACTGGGGAACGTCGGAACATGACAACGCTTTTCGTAAATTTTTAACCGATGCGGCACGGGAGCTATATCCCGAGCTTACGATCGAACAGGCAATTTGCTGTCCGCCCGTCAACGGTGTGACCGAGCGGTTGCAGCGCGGAGAAGTAGGAAGATTTCAAGACGATGAAAAGATAAGCGGGCTTTCCAAGAAAGCCGTATCGTTCAGCGAAGTATTCCGCACGTACGACGTAACGCCTCAGTTTTCCGTGGCGAGTACGTTGGACAGAGCCGCATATTTATTGCCTTATGCCAAGGGCTATTTGAACGTGGAGGACGAGTTGTATCTTGCGGCGGCGCTCGGCTGTCAGATGGGCATTATGCGTTCGGTTTACGGAAAAGGACTGGACGACTGGAACGACAGCGACAGGTTAAAGGAAGCGGACGCAGCGCTGTTTTGGCAGAGAATCGCGCCGCCTTTTACGGGCGGAAACGTGGAAATCAGCAAAGAAATTCTTGCGGACGAGTGGACGTTCCAAGAAAACGAGTTTTGGTATCAACCGATAAACGGGCGGACGATCCATCAGGGCGCGCCCGCAGCCGTATCGCGCAACGCTTCGTTGCCCGAGGTTTCGGCAGGGCAAACGGGGGCAAAGCCGTTCGTCGTTTGTTCCCTTAATCAAAGCGGCGCTTATTCCGTCGCTGTTCTTCCGCGTACGTTAAACGGGAAGCGGGCTTACGTCGGGGGAAGGGTCGTTTGTTCGCTTAACCGTATGCCCAATAAAATCGCATTGTTCGGTTTTGCCGACAGTTTTGAATTTCAGTGGCGCCAAGGTAACGCGGTAAGCGTCACGGCTGTAAGCCTGCTCGGCGGGAACGAGATCGAAATACCGCTTTCGAAGGAAGGTAACCACTTTTATATCAATGCGGAACAAATCAACAAAATATGGAAAACAGACGATAAATCCGCCCCCGCAGTGGTGATTCATGTGCATAACAAAATAGAGGATTATAAGTAAGAAAGAACAACCTATAAGAATTAAAATTGAACAGCCAATCAAGAAAGAACCGCGACAACTGATAAGCGCACTTGTGAAAGAAGTCGTCCTCTACAACGACAAAATAGAAATCTACTACAACTACACAGACAGTAAAAAGTCCGACGGTGATGACCGTCGGACTTTTATTTTCTATGAATGTGAGAAATCGTTTGAAATCGAAAGAACGAAATTCGGAGCAGAGCCGTTAAAACTTACCTATCATATCTTTCTCTTAATATAAAACAAGCCCAACCAATCCCTTTCACGGGTTCAGTTGGGTTTGATGTGGCGCGCCAGTGGTGATAGCGTTTGAACGCCGAAAATGTGTTCAAGCGCTGTTTTCAT
>CAJUSA010000019.1:9619-32599 GCA_910589015.1 uncultured Christensenellaceae bacterium | reverse complement strand
TTGATCGATCCGTTGAACGAAAGAGAGAAGGAAATTCTCATATACAAAAATATGGGGTATTTGAATTTTTACGCACAAAGTAGTCCCCGAAATCTTTTTCGAGTTTGTCGCCAAGACCGGGAATGGGGAATTTGAAATAGATGCAAATGCGTTCATTAGAAACGGTTATTCGCTCCACATAGGTGGCGAGTAGCCGCTTTTTATATTCCGGACTGTCGGCGTTCGCGCTTTCGATAAACGACGTTAAACGCTTGCGAACATCCTCAGCGGTCAGACCAACGGGAACGTCAGGGGAAAGGCGGTTGATTTCACGGTCGAGGAATTCAGCGCGGGCGTTCAGCTCGTCAGCCTTTGCAGAGTAAGCCTCTTTCGAGAGACCATCAGACAGGTAAAGGTCGAGCAGGCGGTCGCGTTGTTTTTTGATTTTTTCGAGTTCGGATTTATACCCGTCGATTTTTTTCTG
The DNA here is from genome assembly GCA_910589015.1 of uncultured Christensenellaceae bacterium. Lineage (GTDB taxonomy): Bacteria > Bacillota > Clostridia > Christensenellales > Borkfalkiaceae > Gallimonas. Next base: position 32,136 of record CAJUSA010000019.1, on the reverse strand, counting down.
GTCGGCGGGTTTTTTCTTTTTCGACCGAACGAGCATCTCGGCCACAATCCAGTCGGACGTGTCGCCGGAGAAAAGGCAATAGTTGATAGCACCGAAGACAAACTCCTCCAGCGCGAATTTTTCAATATTTTTCAAATCACAATGCGCCGGGACGTATTCGGGGTCAAGGCGACGGGATGCACTGCCGCGCGAGCCTTTCGTTGCGCAGCGGTAGGAATACTTTTCGTAGGTTTGCACCTTCCCAGATTTCAGCGGAAAAGTTGACTTCGATTTGAAACCGTAAAGATGCGAGCCGCAATACTCGCAGTAGAGATAACCGGTAAGCAAATATTCCTCCTCTTTCAAACGGGAGCGCGGGCCTTTTTTTCGCGCTGTCGTTTTTTCGTATTGCCGCCAAAAGATGGACGGTTCGAGAATAGGCTCGACGGCGTTCTCGATGATGATAGGCGGCTGCCCGTCCTTGCTATTCACACCGTAAGAGAACCGACCGACCAAAATAGGCTGCTGGGTCAAGCGCGTGATAGCAAGCTCATTGAACAGCGTCCCCTTATGTGTTTTGATGCCGTGAGTAACCGCCCAGCGAGTAACATCGGCGATGCTTTCGCCGCCGTCCAGCCTGCGGAAAATTTCGCGGATTACAGCGGCCTCTTCGGGAACAACGACATAGCGGTGGTGTTCGTCGACGCGGTAGCCGTAAGGAACGGGGCCGGTAACGTGCTGTGCTTTCAGCGCGGCCTCTTTTTGACCTTTGCGAACTTCGCGGGAGAGGTTACGGGAATAGTATTCTGCCATACCCTCAAGCACCGCCTCCATCATGATAGACTCCGGCGAGTCGTCGAGGGGTTCGAGTACGGAGATGACGCGCAGACCGTTCTCTTTCAGCTTGTGGCGATAAACAGCCGACGCATAACGGTCACGGGCGAATCGGTCGAGCTTATGAACGACAATGCCCTTGCAGCCGCTCCCGGCAGACTCGGCAATCATTTTCTGGAATTCTTCGCGGTCGTCAGTCGTTCCGGATTTCGCCTCATCTATGTAAAATTTTCGGATGGTATGCCCTTCACGGGCTGCCCACTCTTTGATGGCGCGGACTTGCGCCTCGATAGAGTAACCGTCGCGCTGGTTTTCGGACGAATACCGGCAATAGGCAAGCAAGTCCATTATTCATCGTCTCCCACAGGTTTAGAAAAGTCGTCGTGAGCGGTTCGCATCTTTGCGAATTCGAGAATCATATCAAGGCTGGTCTTGCTGTCTATACCACGGAGCAAAAGCAGAATTTCAATTTTTGTTCTCACGGGTTCGGGAACGGCGGGGGATAGCGACTGAGTAACATCCCCGTCCGAGTAAGCTGTTTCAACCATAAAATCGTTGCGAAGAGAATCCACGAAATCGTTAAACATATCTTCGGGAGATTTGCCGAGCAAGTAGTCGACTGACACGCCGAAAAAGTCAGAAAGAACCTGCTGACTTTTAACCGAGAAATTCCGCTCCCCGCGTTCATAGTAAGCGATTGATGAGAATTCAATTCCAGTCTGTTCTGAAAGGCTACGAAGCGACATTTTTCGAGCCGTGCGTAATTGCTTAAGTCTATTCATAACGATGCACCTCGCTTTTTATTATACCCTTTTGTGGACTTGCAGTCAATTTTTTAATCAAAATAAGAAAAATTTTTTTGAAAAAACGCAGAAAAACTGTTGACAAACAGTCCACAAAGGATTATAATAGCCATACAACGTGGACAGACAGTCCACAAACACATCGGAGGTAAATCAAAATGAACATTTTAACTGGCAAAGACTACACGGCGGGAACGCACCTTCCCGAAGAGGAATACCAAAAGCTGGATGCGGACATCAGCGAAAACGAAGCGAAAGCCTACGTCAATAGGGAATTCGGGTTCGAGTTTAGCCAAATCGAAATTATAACCGAGGTCAAAACCTACCGCGCAGAAAACCACCGCATCTACCCGGACAAAACCTACACTCGCAAACCGCAATACGAATCGACCGACTGGAACTACATCAGATTTAATTGCAAGGGATGGCAATGGGAGATGATAGACGGTCAATTATATTCCTACGAAAACTAAAAGCAGAGTGGCGGGCGAATGCCCGTTAATGCGGACAGGCAGAAGGTCACAATCCCCTACAGCCGCGCAAACAAGGAGGTAACACAAATGACTGGCACACAGGCAATCAACAAGGCAATGGCGGTTTTCAACAAAGAGGGCAAAGGCGACATCCGAACGGTGGCACTTATGGAAGGGAGCGGATGCGGAAACAAATGGTCGCAGATTACAATTCACATCGGATACGCCATAAACGGCGACTACACCGAAAGCGACAAAAACCCCTTCGAGGTCAACGTCTACGAGAGCAACGGAAAAATCAAAGCGGAGCGCATCCGCTAAGGGAGAAACGAGATGAGAGTAAAGAACCACACGACTGCAATAGAAAACGCACTGCACCTCGATGCAGGGAGCTGCAAGCACGAAGGCAATTTTCATTTCAGCGCAACGCTGAACGGACACAGGGTGCTGGTCAACGCCGAACCCGAAGACGACGAACAGGAATACATCACAATCTACAGCATGGAGTTATAAGTCGAAACGCCCGAAAGGGTGTCAGCGGGAAGACGGCCTACCCGCTCTGAAGATGACAGGCCACACGGAGGAAACACAAATGGCAAAAGTATTCATTGACGGACGCAGAGACGGATACAGTCCCGACCAATGCGGAAAGACGATGACGGTTGGCGAACTGATAGCCTACCTCGAAGACTTCGACGAAGACGCAAAGGTATACCTTAAAAACGACAACGGCTACACTTACGGTCGCATCACGAAAAACAGCTTCGACGAAGATGACTCCTATGACGACGAAGACGAGGAGGACGATGACGAATGAGCCTTTGCGATGATTGCATTTTGAACGGAAGATGCGACGGAAGGTGCGGAGACACCGACCCCACATATTACGACTTTGAAGCTGAAAACGACCGCTACGACGAATACGAACGAGAAAGTGACTGCTACGATAGCGACGCTGAGGATGACTACGAAACGATGGACCCGGAAGAATTCCTCAAAAAATATTTACAAGACTCGGAGGATAACAAATGAACGCTAAGCAAACCGCATCCGATAAGGCAATCGAGAGACTGAACTTGATAGCAAGAATATGCACCAGAGCCGAGGAAATGGGCATCAGACGCGGTTCGAGAATAACCGCTCAAATGGACGTAGACCTCGCCGCCGAACATTTCAACATTAGACTTGCCGACTGGCTGAACGCCGATGCTTTCAATTTCGCGCACGACTTCATTGAAATTCAAAACCACATCGACAGGGTAAACAAGACCTTCGATAATCGGTTTCTGCCGAGATTTGCCGGGATGGAAGAATAGGGGGTGCGCATGACGACAGTAAAGAACGTATGGCGAATTGAGAAAACCTCGACTGGCTGGCACAGCTCCTTCGGGACGTTGATAGTCGAACCCGCCCCGAACACGAGATGCACCGTAAACAAATTCAATGCCTACGAAAGCGCACGACACGATACCAAAAGCCAAGCGATAAAATACGCCGAGCGCGGCGGTATGGCGGGACGCAATCGCGGCGAGATTATGATAGAAACTTCGGTCTGACGAGAGCCGGACGGTAACCGACCGAAACGCCCGCAAGGGCGTCACCGAAAACCAAGGAGGTAAATATGAATTCACTTGCAGACCTTAATGAATACCTGTTCAGCGCGTTAGATGCCATCACAAACGATGACCTATCCGATGAGCAGCTCCAGCGCGAAATCAACAAAGCGCAGGCAGTTACAAAGGTCGCGGAGACAGTTATCCGAAACGGAGAGCTTGCGCTTAAGACGATGCAACTCGTCAACGAGTACGGCTACACGACTCCGGACGGAGACGAGGTGCCGCTTCCGGGAATGCTCCGATACGGACTACGCGGTAAAGACGAACCCGTCGAGAGGAAAGGACTTCTCGGTGGGGGGGGGAGGTAGCTAATGCCGCGTAGAATCTACACGCCGGAGATGCAAGCCTTTATAGCTGAGAACGTGCAAGGTAAGCATTACTCCGAACTGGCAGAGTTGGTAAGCGCAACATTCGGTATCGAAATGACGACAAGCCAAATACACGCCTACGCGAGCAATCACAAATTGACAAACGGATTATGGCATAAACCCCTTCAACGACCGTCGAAACGATACCCGCCCGAAATTGCACAGTTTATACGCGAGAACGTGACGGGGCGGTCGATGAAAGAGCTGGCAAACTTGCTGAATGGGCAATTCGGAACGGATTATACGACGGAGCAAATAAAAGCGTATACGTCGAGGTTCAAACTCCGCAACGGCCGCGACTGTCGAATTAAACCGGGAGCGATACCGCCAAACAAAGGCAAAAAAGGCTACTGCCCGCCCGGATGTGAAAAAAGCTGGTTCAGCAAAGGACACACCCCGTACAACAAACAGCCGATAGGAACGGTGCTGATGAAATCTGACGGATACCTATGGCGAAAGCTGGGCGAAGGGGCGCGAGACTGGCGACAGGAACACATCCTCATATGGGAAGCCGCTAACGGCCCCCTACCTAAAGGCGCAATCGTTCTGTTTAAAGACGGCAACCATGAAAACGTGGCACTTGAAAATTTGACGATTATAACGCGGACAGAGCTTGCAATTTTGAACCGCTACGGTTTACTGAAGACCGACGCAGAGCTAACCGAGACAGCGATACTAATCGCAAAACTGAAACACCAAACCGCGCAAGCGGCAAAGAAATCAAAGAAAAGAGGAAAATCAAATGGCAGAAAATAAGCAGAACAACAAAACCTATATCAGCGGCGAGATTGCAAGCGAAAGCGTGTTCTCGCACGAAAGCTACGGCGAAAAATTCTACGAGTGCAAAGTGAGAATCGCCCGCCTTTCCGGAACGCACGACACGCTCCCCGTCGTCATTTCCGAACGCATCATGCCGAAAGACTGGGCAGAGGGAAAGACCATTCATGCGCTGGGGCAATTCCGTTCTTACAACAAAATCATAGACGGCAAATCGCGCCTTCAGCTTTACGTGTTCATCCTCGAATTGCTGGATGAGCCTAAGGGCGACAAAACAAACATCGTGGCACTTGCCGGGTATATTTGCAAAAAGCCGACCTACAGGACAACGCCGTTCAACCGCGAGATTGCCGACGTGCTGATAGCCGTAAACCGCGCCTACAACAAATCGGACTACATACCCGCCATAGCATGGGGGCGAAACGCTCGTTTTGTAAGCGGTTTATCGACCGGAGACCGAGTGCAGATACTCGGACGAATTCAAAGCCGCGAATACGAAAAGACACTGACGGACGGAAACAAAGAGACCAGAACAGCCTATGAGGTTTCGATTTCACAAATTATGGCGACTGACGACGAAAACGAATTGAAACTGTGGGAGGACGCGAACGATGGCGATTGATAAGGACGCATACAAGGCAATCGAAGAGACCGCGCTGATGGTAGCCGCTAAGGGCGTGGTTGAGAGCATAGGCGGTGTGTTAGAGGCGGAGCTGGTGCGCCGTTGCGCCGAGAAATGCATCACCGTGGAAGCCAAATTCGACATCAAAGTAACGGCGGTAAATCCCGACACATTAAAATCGGCGAGCAGGCGAAGGAGGTAAGGCATGGAAATGACGGCACACGAAATAGTCAGAAGCTACAAGGAAGCCAAGGACAAAAAGAAGCAAGTCGGCATACTGGCGCAGCTCAATCTCTGTACCCCGGAAGACATCAAGAAAATACTGGTCGAGGGAGGCATCAGCTGGCGAGAATTGCCGAGAGGCAAACGCACCCAGTCCCCCCCCCAACCCCCGAACGAAGAAAAAGAGCCAAGCGCACCTTTGCCGCATAGCGCGATAATCCGTGAGGCGTTGAAAGCATACAAAGCGCAGACCGAGAACGCGATGCGCGAAGAGGTACGTAACCACGAAGAAACGATGGCGAAATTTAAGAACGACATCGCAGAGATTGACCGGCTGCTCCAAGCCGAGCAGACCGAGGGAGATACACAATGAAATTTATAACAGCAGAAAGCGTAACAGCTGGGCATCCGGACAAATTAGCCGATTACATCGCGGACTGCATCCTTGACGAATGCATGGCGCAAGACCGCGAAAGCAGAGTGGCCTGTGAGGTTATGCTCTCGCACGAGGTGCTGATGATTGCCGGCGAAATAACGACAAAAGCAAAAGTGGACTACCAAGCGGTAGCGGAAAAAGCCATCAAGCAAATCGGCTACGAGCCGCCTGACAGCTTCGTAGACGATATCTTCGCGCAAAGCCCGGACATCAAACAAGCGGTCGACGAGAGCGAGACTCACGAACAAGGCGCGGGAGACCAAGGCATAGTGTACGGCTACGCAACGAACGATACGCTGTCGCAATTGCCGCTTGCCACCGACCTTGCGCACCGACTGACCGATAACCTTATGCGGATGCGCGAGAGCCGTAACGAGTTGAAAGTGGGCGCGGATGGGAAAGCGCAGGTAACGGTCGCATACGGCGAAGACGACAAATTCAGATACATAGCGTCGGTGCTGGTTTCGGTTCAGCACGATGCAGATGCAGACCTCGACGCATTGAGAGACGGGGTGCGCGAATTGATAATCAAACCCGCGCTCTGCGATTTCGATATAAGCAAGACCGAAATTATAATCAACCCCAGCGGACGGTTCGTCAAAGGCGGGTTCGAAGCCGACACGGGACTGACCGGACGCAAGCTGATGGTTGATACTTACGGCGGCATTGCGCATCATGGCGGCGGCGCGATGAGCGGGAAAGACCCTTCGAAGGTTGACCGCTCCGGCGCGTATATGGCGCGTTACATTGCCAACGCGATAGTAAAAGCCGACCTTGCCGACAAATGCGAGGTGGCAATCGCCTACGCAATAGGCAGAGCGCAACCCACTGCAGTCAACGTGGATACGTTCGGGACTTGGACGACCACCCCGGATAGGTACATCGCCGAAGCGATAAGTAAGGCGTTTGACCTTACGCCTGCGGGCATCATACGGCAGCTTAAGCTGAAAGACATAGGCTACAAGCACACGGCGATATACGGACATTTCGGATGCGACAAGGGATACCCGTGGGAATTCGTCGACAAGGCGACCGTAACGAGGCTGAAAACCGCCGTAAAAGAGGTGATGCACGAATGCTGAGGGTAGTAGAGCTTTTCGCCGGAATAGGCGCACAGGCAGCCGCTCTCGACCACATAGGTGCAGAGTGGAAATCAGTCGGAATCGTAGAGATTGACCCGTACTGCGTAACCGCATACAACGCCATACACGGAACGGACTACAAGCCGAGCGACATCACGAAAGTGGAGCGGCTCCCGGAATGCGACCTGCTGACTTACAGCTTCCCCTGCACCGACATAAGCAACGCTGGAAAACAAAAGGGGTTCGCCGAGGGAAGCGGAACGCGGAGCAGCCTACTGTGGGAGGTGCGCCGACTGCTCAGAGCCTACACCAAAAATGGGGGGGGGTCGCCGCCTAAATATCTTTTGATGGAAAACGTAAAAGCACTGGTGCAAAAGAAATTCAAACCGCATTTCGACGAATGGCTCAAACAACTCGAAGAGCTGGGATACACGACATACTGGCAAGTTTTGAACGCAACCGGATACGGGATGCCGCAGAACCGCGAAAGAGTGATAGCCGTCTCGATTTTGAACGATACCGAAGGGTTCGCGTTCCCGAAACCGATACCGCTGGAATTGAAGCTAAAAGACCTGCTCGAACCGGTGGTAGACCGAAAATACTACATCAAAGCAGACGCAATACAGTCGCGGTTGGAGAGCAACTTCTGCCATCGGAATCACTCCATAGTACACGCGGGGGGGGGGACGATTTGTCGAACCTTAACAGCGCGAGAATTCAAAGAACCGACGTGTGTCGCGCTATTCGTGTCGGAGGACGCGGAAGCCGAGACGAAAAGCACCGATGGGACATCGTCGTGCAGGAGGTAACCGAGAATGAGTGAAAAAGAATTAAAGCCGGTCGGAATGCTGGTCGGAGACAAATGGGACAAGATGCACGACATCAGTCGGCGAGTTTACGACGAAGACGGCGTATGCCCCACAATACCCACGGGAGCGGGCGGGAACACCGAGGTCAAGATATTGCAGAGACCGCGCGGAAAGAACGACGGTGGCATCAGAGACGGCAACGTCGTGCCTACGGTAACCGCGAATACCTTTCAGGAAAACGTGTTCGTAGTGGGGGCATTACGGGGCAGAAACCCGGAGAATCCAAGCGACAGGACAGCGGGCGCACCCACGGTGCAGATGCTGGAAATCAGAGCCGACCAATGCACAAACACCATAACATCCGTTCAGAAAGACAACGTCGTGATAGAGCGTGACACTGAAACGGGGGAGTTTCCGGACGATTACATCGTAATCATCGACGGCAAGCCGTGTCTGGTACGGAAGCTGACCCCGAAAGAGTGCTGGCGGTTATTTGGATTTACGGATGAGCAATTCGAGACGGCGAAGAAAGCACTCGAAGAAAAGCACTACAAGGGCAGAGACAAAGCAAGCTCACAACTCTACAAGCAAGCGGGAAATACAATAGTTATTCCTATGCTGGCGGCAGTGTTGCAAGCGATAAAAGGAATAAAAGCCAAGGAGGTGCAAAATGGCTGAGTTCTACAACAAAGGATGCGGAAAATGCATTCTGCTCGATGAGCGCAAAGGCTTTATGCTGATAGCAGCCGTCGAACGCAACGAATACATAATCGCGCCAAGTCCCGTTGAACCGGACGGGAGCTGGACATGGGGCAGCTACTACAAAGACCTTTTCACGGCGGTGGCTGAATACCAAAGCAGAACGGAATCTAAATAGGAGGTAAAGATGAATGCAGGTAAATGTAGCAAAGATAAAAGGACTTATGGCCGAACACGGCGACACGCAGGATGTCCTCGCTGAAAAGCTGGGAATCGTCCCGGCCACGTTGCGCAGTTACCTCAAGGGTAGAACGGTTATGCGCGTTGATACGGTCGCGCAAATCGCGGAAATCTACGGGATTAAGCCGTTAGATTTGCTGACGATAGAGCAGTAAATTTTTTTGCCGACAAAGTGGACTTACAGACCACAAAACAATAATAAAGGAGGTGGTTCGCGGCAATGACTAAAGGACAGGAAATACCGGCAGAGGTCGGACGGTGGCTCGACGAATTATACACGCTACTGTTCGAACCGAAACCGAAAGGAGGTGAACAAGCGATGACGTGTCCGAACTGCGATGCAGATATGGAGTACGACGAAGAGGCCGGCGTCTGGCAATGTCCGGAATGCGGATACACGGAAAACGCAAGATAAGCAAATTTTTACAAAGAAAACCATCATTCGACAAAGGCTCTGGAATAACGACAAAGGGTCTTAAAAATCAAAATTCGACAGGAGTTAAAATTATGGAAATTAAAGTAACAATTTCGCTCGATGAGCGAACGCACAGCATACTGAACAGGCTCATCGCCGCACTTGGCGAAAGCAAAAAGAACGCGACCACTATCGTGACGACCGTAAACAGCGCAGCCGACGCGACGGACGAAGACGAGTGGACGGAAGAGCAAAAGCGTGAGGCTCTCGAAGCGATGTATGCCGAAGAAAACGGCGGTACGGATGCGGTAGAGGAAACACCCGCCCCCGCATCTAAAAAGGCGACAAAGCCCGTTTCTGACGGCGTGAGCGCAGGCAAAAAGGACAAGCCGAAAGTTACGCAGGAAGAGATACGCGCACTCGCCGCAGACGTTAAGACGAAGACGGGCAGCATCGACAAAGTAAAAGCGTTGCTGAACGCTTACTCGGCAAAGAACATCTCCGCGCTTCCGGCAGACAAGTGGGATGAATTCGCCGAGAAATTAAAGGAACTGCTCTAATGCCCGACGTTCACGCAAAGTTAAGCGCAAGCGGCTCCGGTCGCTGGATGGCGTGTCCGGGGAGCGTAATCCTTGAAGACCTCTTCGAAGACGAGGGCAGCGTTTACGCCGAAGAAGGCACAACCGCCCACGCAGTCGCAGAGGCGCGTCTGAGGGCAGAATTCGACCCCACGGACGCGAAGAAACGCGAAAGGGTTAATGTCCTCAAAGAAACGACCTCGCCCGAAATGTGGCAATTCACGGGACGATACGTGGAGTATTGCAAGAACATCGTCGAGACGATGCAACTGGACGGACATCAAGCGCGAGCGTACATCGAACAACGGGTACGGTTTGACCGCTGGGTGCCGGATGCTTTCGGAACGGTCGACTTTTGCGCCGTAGGTGGGGATGACCTTCACATCGTGGACTTCAAATACGGAAAGGGCGTCCCGGTCAACGCCGAAAACAATTCTCAGATGCGGGCATACGCACTCGGCTTTTTGCAGGAAATGGAGTGCATCTACGACAACCTCAAAACGGTCACGATGCATATAGTCCAGCCGCGAATCAACAACATCAGCACGGAGACGATGCCCGTGGAAGATTTACTCGAATGGGCAGACGGTGTATTGAAGCCGAGAGCCGACAAAGCCGCGAACTCGACGCGCGAATACGCGACTGGCGCACAATGCAAATTCTGCAAAGCAAAGGCAGCGTGTAGAGCAAGAGCCGGATACTTGCTCGGAAAAATATCCGAAATTTTAGGAGGAAACTAAATGGCAAAACAAACCAAGACAACAATGCAGCTCGACGAAAAGACGCTGAAAGACCCCGACCTGCTCTCCAAGGGCGAGATTGAGCAACTGCTCCCTCTGCTCGATGAACTCATCGACTGGGCGAAAAAGGTTCAGGATTACGCCCTCAAACAGGCACTGGCAGGCGAGATATACAGCGGATACAAAGTCGTCGAAGGCATCACGCGGCGCAAGATTACGGACGAGGACGGTGCGGTCAAAGCCTTGACAGCGGCCGGCTACGCCGAAGAATTGCTCTTCGAACGGAAACTGCAGAGTCTGACGAAGCTCGAAGCTCTCGTAGGAAAAAAGAACTTCACGGCACTGGTAGGCAAATTCGTAGAGAAGCCGCAAGGCGCACCCGTTCTCGTTCCCGAAAGCGACTCGCGCGAACCTTACAAAAGCTCGGCCGCCGACGACTTCGCCGACGATATCCCGAACTAAGGGGGGGGTGTAATGAAGTCCCCCGTAAAGGCGCGACACTTGCCGAACGAACAATGGGCAGAAGCCTATGACGAATATTTTGTCAGCAATATGGGGCGGTGGTATTCAAAGAAAAGCAATCGAATCCTCGCCCAGCAACCGAACTCATCGGGATACCTTCGCCCGGACTTCACGGTTCACGGCGAAAGAGTCCGACCGTTCACACACATAAAGGTGGTTGAATTTTTCGGAGATTGCAACGGGAACACCATCCCGCCTAATACCCGAAAGCTGAGAGATATACACCTCTCCATCGACCACCTAAACCGAGACAAGCGGAATAACCGCCAGTCCAATCTTGAACTCGTTCCGCACCGAGTCAACTGTGCGAGAAAATATCAATAAGGAGACTTATAAAAATGGCAAACAACGAAGCAAACACCAAAGTGGTAACGGGACTGGTGCGTTTCTCTTACGTACATATCTTCGAACCCTCGGCGATGGACGACAGCAGCGACGAAAAATACAGCGTCTGCATCATCATCCCGAAATCGGACAAGAAGACGATAGCGGCAATCAACGCCGCCGTGGAGACCGCCAAAGAGCAGGGTAAGACCGCAAAGTGGAAAGGGAAAATTCCCGCAAAACTCAAACTGCCCCTGCGCGACGGCGACGAGGAACGCCCCGACGACGAGGCCTTCGAAAACAGTTACTTCTTCAACTGTTCCAGCAAAACGAAACCCGGCATCGTCGACAAGAACGTACAACCGATACTCGACGCGGAAGAGGTATACTCCGGCTGCTACGGCCGCGTAGCGGTCAACTTCTATCCGTTCAACACCAGCGGTAGCAACGGCGTAGCGGCGGGACTGAACAACGTGCAGAAACTCAAAGACGGCGAACCTCTCAGCGGGCGTAGCCGTGCGGAGGACGATTTCGGCGATGGCTTCGGCGACGACTTCGACGACGACGATGACGACATCTTCGGATAAAAAACTTTTTATCGACATCGAGACATACTCGGAGACCGACCTCAAGACGTGCGGGGTGTACCGCTACGTGGATGACCCCGCATTTGAGGTTCTACTCTTCGCGTATGCCTACAACGACGACCCCGTCGACGTTGTGGACTTTGCCTGCGGCGAGAGCCTCCCTTCAAAGGTTCTCGCCGACTTGGCAAATCCCCATGTCATAAAAATCGCGCACAACGCGAACTTCGAGAGAACGTGTCTCACCAAATGGCTGGATATCTATATGGACCCGGCGCAATGGGAATGCACGGCGGTCAGAGCCTCCACGCTCGGCTTGCCTCGGAGCCTCGCAGATGTGGGCAACGCCCTCGGACTAAAAGAGGACGAAAAGAAAATGGCAATCGGCAAACGACTTATTATGTACTTTTCGAGGCCCTGCGCCCCTACGAAGACGAATGGCAGACGGACGCGAAATCTTCCGCGCCATGAACCGGAAAAATGGGCGTTGTATAAAGAGTACAACAAACAAGACGTGGTAACCGAACGAGCCATATTCCACGTTATGGAATCCGCACCGGAGACCATACCGGAAGAACACGCACTGTGGTGCTTAGACCAGAAAATAAACGAGGGCGGTGTTCTGATAGACACCACGCTCGTAGAAAATATCCTTCATTATTCGGAGCGGTATTCCGATAGACTCGAAACCCGCGCCCGACAAATAAGCGGAATAGATAATCCGTCGAGTTTTCAGCAAATCCGCAAGTGGCTAAGGTCGAAACACCTTGACCCGCCTTCACTTGATAAGGACGGCGTAAAACAGCTGATAAGCGAATGCAGAGAAAGCGAACCCGACGTGGTGGAATTTATGCAGATAAGGCAGGAACTCGGAAAGACCAGCGTGGCCAAGTACGACGCGATGGCGCGGGCATTATGCCACGACAAACGCATACGCGGAATGCTTCAATTCTACGGAGCAGAGAGAACGGGACGGTGGGCAGGACGCATCGTGCAATTACAGAACCTACCGCAGAACAAGCTGAAAGACCTTGACCTCGTGCATCAGATAGTCAGAGACGGAGATTTCGACCTTTTGGAAATTCTGTATGAGTCGCCTATGGATTTATTCAGCCAGTTAATACGAACGAGCTTCATAGCGCGAAAAGGAAGGACGTTCGCCGTTGCCGACTATTCAGCCATCGAGGCCCGCGTCATAGCGTGGCTGGCAGGCGAAGAGTGGCGGCTGGAGGTATTCCGGACACACGGCAAAATATACGAGGCATCGGCAAGCCAAATGTTCAATGTTCCGATAGAGGAAATCACGAAAGACAGTCCACTTAGGAAAAAAGGAAAGGTCGCCGAACTTGCCCTCGGCTATCAAGGCGCGGTCGGCGCAATGAAGAAAATGGGTGGCGAGGCGATGGGACTGACCGAAGACGAAATGCAGCACATCGTCAACGTATGGCGGGGAAGCAACAGCAAAATAACGGAATTGTGGCGAACGACGGAGAACTCGGCAAAAAAGGCCATAGCGCACCCCGGCGTATGCATAACAATCCAGCACGGCATCACTTTTCAGATGCTGGACGGAACGCTATACATCACACTTCCGTCCGGACGCGCTCTCGCATACCAAAAAGCGCGAATAGAGCGTATCGGAATGCGAAGCTCAATCAAATACATGGGGCAGACACCCGAAACGAAGAAATGGGAAACCGTGGACACCTACGGCGGCAAGATAACCGAAAACATCACGCAAGCTGTAGCGAGAGACTGTCTCGGAGCGGCAATGCTGAGACTGGATAAGGCAGGCTACACCCCGCAATTTCACGTTCACGACGAAGTAATCGTAGAGGTCGACCGAGACAGCGCGGAAACCGATATGGAGCGCATACGCGACATTATGCGGCTTAAAGACGTTGAATGGCTGAAAGGACTACCGCTGAACGCCGAGGGATACCTAACGACTTACTACAAAAAAGATTGACGGAGACAAGCGATGGCAGAAATCAAGTTAAAAAACGGCGCACGGCTGGAATTACATATAGCGATAGGACGCGACCGTTTCGAGAAAAAATGGAAAAACAAAACTGTTACGTGGTCGGAGCTGCTGGAGCGCATCTCGGAAACCGTAAGGACGCACGAAACAGCTGCCGAATACCGCAACATGGGCAAAGACAGCCAATCGCAAATAAAGGACATAGGTGGTTTCGTAGGCGGCGTTTTGAAGAACGGACGGCGCAGAAACGGATACGTTCAATCGCGTAGCTTAATCACGCTGGATGCCGACTTCGCTCCGACCGATTTCTGGGATGACGTGGAATTGATGACGACATATGCGGTCGCCGCGTATTCCACGCACAAACATACGCCGGAGCATCCGCGCCTTAGGTTCATTATACCGATGAGCCGTGACGTTACACCCGAAGAGTACGAAGCCATCGCCCGGTTCGTTGCAAACGAACTGGGGATTGACTATTTCGACGATACGACCTACGAGCCGACACGGCTGATGTACTGGCCCAGCACGTCGAAGGATGCGGAATTCTTCTTCGAGTATGTGGATGCGCCCATTTTAGACCCGGATGCGGTACTTTCCAAATACACGGACTGGCGCGACACTTCGAACTGGCCCGAATCCAGCAGATGCAAAGGCCTGCGCAAGAAAGCCGCAGAAAAGCAAGGCGACCCTCTCGCTAAGACCGGACTAATCGGCGCATTTTGCAGAACTTACACGATAGAGGATGCAATAGCGACATTCCTTCCGGACGTTTACACCGAATGCAGTACGCCGGGCAGATACACTTATGCGAACGGCAGCACAGCGGCGGGTCTTGTGATTTATGAAGACAAATTCGCCTACAGCAACCACGCGACAGACCCTGCGAGCGGTCAGCTTTGCAACGCTTTTGACCTTGTGCGTATTCACTTATTCGGGGAGGAAGACCTTGATGCGAAAGAAGGCACACCCGTCAATAAGCTGCCGAGCTGGGGCAAAATGATGGAGCTGGTCGGAGCGGACGAAAACGTGAAGCTCACCATAGGCGAAGAAAAGATACAAAAGGCGAAAGCCGAATTCGGAGACGGTTTCAAAGACAGCGATGATGCGGAATGGATGAAAAAGCTCAAGACGAATAAAGCGGGCGGTTACGAGCCTACAATTGCCAATTTGAAACTCATCCTTCAGAACGACCCGAATCTGCAAGCCATACACGGACGCGACCTCTTCCGCGACCGATGCACGGTCAAAGGCGAACTGCCGTGGCCGCGCGACGGAGCGATGTGGACGGACGTCGACGACGCGGGACTGCGCGATTATATGGAATCGGTCTACGGCATCGAAGCAAAAGGGAAACTGCTCGATGCACTTGCCCTCGTTTTCGAGGAACGGTCGTTCCACCCCGTAAAACAATTCATAGAAAGCACGACGTGGGACGGACGCGCGAGAGTAGAGCGACTGCTGATTGACTACCTCGGCGCAGAAGACTGCGCATACGTGAGAGCCGTAACAAGGAAAACGATAATAGCCGCGATAGCACGAATATATGACCCCGGATGCAAATTCGACCATATGCTGACCATCGTAGGAAAGCAAGGCATAGGAAAGACGCTAATCGTGCAAAGGCTCGCAGGGGAATGGTTCAGCAACTCGATAACCGAAATCCGCGGCAAAGAGAGCTATGAAGCTCTCGACGGCGCGTGGATAGTGGAGATGGGCGAACTCGCCGCTTTGAAAAAGAGCGACAGGGACGCAATCAAAAATTACATAAGCAAAACCGAGGATACCTACCGTAAGGCTTATGCCCGAAACGTAACCATCAACCGTAGACACAGCATATTCATCGGCACGACAAATGAGTCTTCGTTCCTTGAAGACGATACCGGAAATAGGCGGTTTTGGGTAGTCGATACAAATGCGGAACGCCGAACAAAAACAGTGTGGGGCGCGAACGGGATGACAGCCGAAGAGGTGCATCAAGTATGGGCCGAAGCTCTCGAACTCTACCGCGCAGGCGAGAACATTATGGAATTGACCGATGAAGAAGCCGCCGCCGCGCAAAGAGAGCAGGAAAAGCACACCAGCGAAGACCCTCGGCAGGGCATAATCGAAAGATACCTAAGTATACCACTGCCCGCAGACTGGGCGGCGAAAACATCATTTGAACGAATGCAATATTACTCCAGCGTGGAGACTTTCAAAGGCTCGCCTAACGGCGTAGAACGGACAAAGGTCTGCGCCATAGAGGTCTGGACGGAATGCTTGCAACAACCCGAAGCGCGGATGCTGAAAAGCGATACGCGCCAAATAAACGCGATGCTGGAAAAGCTCGGATGGATAAAAAGCAAATACCCGGACAAGTTCGGACCGTATGGCTCGCAGCGCGGATTTATTAAACCGAAAACGGAGGATTGATTATGAACAAAAAGCATAAGAACGGCGGTCGCCGCAAAAGCGGAATCGACCTTGATGCAAAGGGATGCCACAATTGCGCGAACTGCACCTACATAGGCGAAGGCGACTATTTCTGCAACGAAACAACGCCTGCCGTAGTAATCACCGGATTTTCTGCGCCGACCGAAGACTTCTTCGCTTGCGCGGGAAGGAGGTGGAAAAAGCAATGAACGCGGAATGGATTTTGAAAGCCGTGGAGACGATAAAAAGCGGTCTCTGCGAGAAGCTGGAGAAAGGTAATATCACGGTCTATAAATGCGGAAAGATTATCCGCATCGACATCAAAAACGCTTTCGAGAACGAATAAGGACGGCGAGAATGAAAGTTGATATTTTCAGCACAACGGAGCGGTACGGCGTGATTTGCGCCGACCCGCCGTGGAAACAAAGCAAGGGCGGCCGTAAAGCCGTCAGAGCGCACAGTAGCGGACTCCCGCTCGATTACAGGACAATACCGCTGGAAGAGATAGAGAGCCACCTGCGCACCGCTGTGGGGCGTACAGAGCCGAATAGCGTACTCTTCCTTTGGACGATTGACAAATACCTCTTCGAAGCGCAGACGATAGCCGAAAGGCTCGGATACAAGCTCCACGCCCGAATGGTCTGGAACAAAGAAAACGGAATCCCTGCAGCGTTCACGATAAGATATGGACACGAATATCTGCTTTTTATGTACCGCGGCAAATTGCGCCCGGTAGCAAAAGCGGAACGAGGCAAGATACATAGCGTGTTCACGGAACGCGCCGAACGGCACAGTCAAAAGCCGAGAATCGCCTATGAGATTATGGAGCGGTTATACCCTGCCGAAAAGAAGCTCGAACTTTATGCGCGGCGTGAACGTGCAGGGTGGGATTGCTGGGGAGACGAGATATGAACGATAGAATAAAAGCAGTTTTCATCTGCAGTCCTTTCAAAGCGAACAGCGAAGAAAGACGCGCAGAGTACCGTCGCTATGCCCAAGAGATGGCGTTATCGGCTTTGCAAGAGGGTGCGGCCCCTTACGCTCCGCATTTATACCTTCCCGATATTTTGGACGATGAAGATGCGCTTGCGCGGCGAAAGGGCATTCTGGCGGGAATTGAGTTTTTGACACGTTGCGATGCACTATGGCTTTGCACTCGGTACGGAATCAGCAACGGGATGCGGAAGGAAATTAGCGCAGCGCAAAGAAACGGAATCCGCATAATCGAAAAAAAGTAGGTATGCACAAAAGGCGACTACATTCTCAAAAACGAAAAACCTACATTTGACCTACATTTTAGAACACAATGTAGGCGAGAAAGTAGGCGAGAAAAAAGCGGGAGCGGAGACCTTAAATACGTAGTATTTAAAATTCCGAATACCGATAAAACCTACATTTACTACATTTTTTCTTAATAAAGCAAATGCAAATAGGTAAATAGGCAGAACGCAAACGCCTAATGCACCTATACGCGAAGGATTTATAGAAAATTTTGTAGAGATTGTAGAATGTAGGCACAGGAGGCAGTATGCAGGAAAAACCGATAGAACAACACCTACGCGACGAAATCAAGAAAATAGGCGGTGCGGCGTATAAGTTATCCGCGGCGGTTGACGCAGGTATGCCCGACAGGCTGGTGTGTCTTCCGGGCGGTCGCGTGATTTTTGTCGAGACCAAAAGGCCCAAGGGTGGGCGGCTTTCGCCTTTGCAAAAATACCGCCACAAAGCACTGCGGCTTATGGGGTTCGACGTGCGAGTCATAAACACTACGGCCGCCGTGACGGAATTCATCGAAGAGGTAAAAGCACAGGGAGGCAACGAATGAAATTCATTCCGCACGATTATCAGCAATTCACGATTGACCGAATGGTTGAGAACAAAAAAGTCTTCGCAGTTCTTCAAATGGGATTGGGAAAAACCGTCTGCACCTTAACGGCAATCGAGAAACTGATGTACGACAACTTCGAGATAAGCAAAGCACTGGTCATCGCGCCGCTTTACGTGGCAGACGTGACGTGGGAAGACGAGCGAGACAAATGGGACCATTTGCGGAAACTTCGGCTGTCCAAAATTCTCGGAACGGAAAAACAGCGAATCGCCGGATTGAACGCGACGGCCGACGTCTACATAATCAACCGCGAGAACGTGAAATGGCTGATAGACTTTTACATCAAGCGGAAAATACCGTGGCCGTTCGATATGGTGGTAGTGGATGAGTCGTCGAGCTTCAAAAGCAATTCCAGCCAGCGGTTCAAAGCGTTAAGAAAAGCAACACCTATCACCGACCGCGTAATTCTTTTGACGGGAACGCCGAGTCCGCAAGGGTTTGAGGATTTATGGTCGCAGGTCTATCTTTTGGACAGCGGCGAGCGACTGGGCAAAACGATGACCGCGTACCGAAGCCGATACTTTATGCCGGGACGGCGCAACGGCAACATCATCTATGAGTGGATACCGAGAGATGGAGCGAGCGAACAAATCTACGCCAAGCTGTCCGACATCATGATATCGCTTTCCGCAAAAGACCACTTGAAGATGCCGGAGCGAATCGATAGCATCGTTAAGTTGAAGCTGACACCCGAAGCGCGAGAGCAATACGACAAGATGGAATCGGACTGCATCCTCGAACTGGAAGAGGGGGAGGTAGTCGCAGGCAACAAGGCGGCGGTTACGAATAAACTTCTGCAAATGGCGAACGGGGCCGTCTACTACGAAGAGCCGATGGTGGACGAAGATGGCGTAGTCACGGGTTACGAGCGGAGAGTACAGTGGGTTCACGACATAAAACTTGATGCACTGGAAGAGATGGTGGAAGATAACGCAGGGCAGCCTATGATGGTGTTTTACAACTTCCGGCACGATTACGACCGACTGATGAAACGGTTTGAGAAATACGAGCCGAGAACGATATCCGGGCGAAAAGACGTGGAAGATTGGAATGCGGGGAAAGTCAGACTTCTCTTTGCACACCCGGCAAGCATGGGACACGGGCTTAATCTGCAAGCGGGCGGGAGTAACATCGTATGGTTCGGAGTGCCGAGTAACCTCGAATGGTATCTGCAAGCGAACGCAAGGCTGGATAGGCAGGGGCAGAAAAGCAAAACGGTGGTAGTAAGCCACATTTTGATAGAAGGCACACACGACATAGACGTTATGCGTTCACTCCGGGGAAAGCGGATGAACCAAGACGAACTGATAGCCGCCGTAAAGGCGAGAATCGAGAGCCGAAGGGCAAATAAAAAATAGGAGCAAATTATGACAAACAAAATGAACGTAAAAGGTTACGCAGACGGCATCCCCGTCTACTGCGCCCACGACGCAATAGTGGCGGTTGAGGACGTGCATCCAAATCCGGAAAACCCGAATATGCACCCGGACGAACAACTTAGGCGACTGGGGATGATAATCAGAAACGCCGGATGGAGAAACCCTATCACTGTTAGCACGCGGTCGGGGTTGATAGTCAGAGGACACGGCAGACTTGCCGCGGCACAGCTGGAGGGATTAAGCGAAGTGCCGGTAGATTATCAAAACTATGCATCGGATGCGGAAGAACTCGCCGACCTCATAGCGGACAACCGCATCGCGGAACTGGCAGACCCCGATATGCAAAAACTGGCGGGGCTGTTTGAGAAGATAGATGCGGCAGAATTCCCTATCGAATTGACGGGGTTCACGCGAGACGAATACGGCGAAATCGCGGATGCATTGAGCGCAGCGACCGAGGGACTGATAGATGCGGATGAGGAAATACCCCTTCCAGAAGAGCCTACAAGCCGCCGTGGCGACCTTTGGATACTGGGCGGCAAGCACCGTGTTTATTGCGGCGACAGCACCCAAAAAGGCGATGTGGACGCGATGTGGCAAGGGGGGGGGTATACCCAATTGTTATTGACAGACCCGCCGTACAATGTGGACTACGAAGGCGGCACCGAAGAGAAAATGCGTATAGCGAACGACAATCTGAGCGACTGTGCATTTGAGAGATTGCTGACTGAATCCTTCGAGAACGCAAAGGAAAGACTCAAACCCGGTGGCGCATTTTACATATTCCACCCGGACAGCAACGGACTGGTATTCAGAAAGACCTGCGAGGCGGTCGGACTCCACGTGCGACAGTGCATTATATGGGTAAAAAACGCCTTCGTAATGGGACGGCAAGATTATCAGTGGAAGCACGAACCGTGCCTATACGGTTGGAAAGAGGGAGCGCACTATTTCACAAAAGACAGGACGCAGTCAACGGTTTACGAAGACGAAGCGGTGGATTACACCAAGATGAAGAAACAGGAACTTCTGGACATTTTGACGGCAATGCAGAAAGAGGATGAGCCGACGACTGTCATTCACGAAAACAAACCGACAAGGAACGCACTGCATCCCACTATGAAACCGGTCGCCTTGCTTTTGAGGTTGATACGGAATAGCACTAAACGTGGAGAAACGGTGTACGACCCGTTCAACGGGAGCGGTTCGACGCTTATAGCTTGCGAGCAATCCGACCGCGTGTGCTACGCGATGGAACTCGACCCGAAATACGTGGATGCGACAGTCAAACGATTTGTGATGGTAACCGGAAATAACAACGTCGTCTGCATAAGGAACGGAAGGAAACTGAGTCAAAAGGAAATCAATAAAATCTTTGCAGAATAGGCAATAGCAGGAGGCGACATTTATGGCGAATACGAGCGAGGTAAAAAAGAGATTGAATCAGCACCGCAACAAAGCGATAGAGTGCGAAACCATCCGAAAGGAACTGGAATATGCCATAGAGCGGTACGGCGATGTCAAAGCGGTTAGTTTTGACGGAATGCCGAAAGGGAAAGGCGGGGACAACGGTGGCCCGACCGAACGCCAAGTCCTACGGAAAATAGCACTTGAAGATAAATTGAAAAAGCGAGAAACGGAACTGGAAGCGGACTGGCGAGAGCTGGAGCCGCTTATGTCCGTTTTAAGTCCCACCGAATCACTCGTCATAAAAATGCGGTACGACTACGCCGAAGAATGGTCCGAGATTTGTCGCCGAATTTATGGGCAAAACAAAGACTTTGAAGCAGAGCGGGACGGTTACTATAACAGGGTTTTCAAAATGCACGGACGGGCGTTGCTGGCACTTGCGAGAATTTTTCGCCCCGAAAACTGAAAAAAAGTCAGTAATCGGCAGTGAACGGCAGTAAACGGCAGTAAATGGCAGTTGACGACAGCTGTCAAGGGTGTTATACTGTATGCTGTCGAAAACCGTGCGGAAACCCGTGCGGTTTTTTGCGTACTGGGAGGCGGTTATGGTTAATTTACAGTTAGACCTTCCGAACTTCAAAAAGCTGGCAGAATCCATACAAGGGCAGAATGCCGATATGCAGAAGGCGATTGATAGAACCATCAGCGACTGCAAGTCCCGTGCGCCGGCGCAAATAACAAAGGCAGTCACGGCGGTATACGGCATCAAGTCAAGCGAGGTTTCGGCAGCGGGCAGGATGGCAAAATTAGGCGCAAAGACCGTGGGGGAATTGAAACTGGCGGGGGCAAGCGTGAAGAGCCTGCAACTCGTTTATAAAGGACGCAGACTGACACCGCTACATTTCTCTATGACCCCGCGAACAAAGCCGAAAGGTAAAAGGTACGCGGTCAAGGCGGCGATTTATAAGGGGCAGAAAAAGAAACTCACCGGCAAGGCGCAGTACAACACCCCCGTATTTCTCGCCCCGCAAAAGCAGGGGATTATCCTGCCGTTTCAGCGCATGGGTGAAAGCAGGATGCCTGTGTACGCCATACACACGACAAGCATACCGCAGATGATAGAGAACGACAAAGTGGCAGCAGACATCAAAGAAAAGATGGATGAACTGTTCACTACGCGATTGCAACACCACATAGATAGGTTACAAAAGAAATAACTACATGAGAGCCAACGCCACGGAACTGATGCACCCAGCCGTGGCGTTCGCTTTGCCGCAAAACAGTACCGAAAGGAAAGGCAACGCCGCCAAGGCGAGTAAGG
>CAJUSA010000019.1:0-9519 GCA_910589015.1 uncultured Christensenellaceae bacterium | reverse complement strand
GCTTTGCCGCAAAACAGTACCGAAAGGAAAGGCAACGCCGCCAAGGCGAGTAAGGCGCGAGAGCGCGGAAAGAGAATAACGGTCCGAGTAGGTACTGTGAGCGGCTTTTTTCTCTGCGGTGCTGGCGAGCCCAAAATTCGTGTAGTTTTTAATGGAAAAAATCAGGCGTTTCGTTACGCAAAAAAAAGGAGGAAAGCTATGGCGAACGGCGACATAACGACACCGAAGAAAAACATGGTCGAAACGAAACAAATAGCCTTGCTTTTCGGGTTAACGGTTCGCAGAATCCAGCAATTAACGCAGGACGGAATACTCCAGACGGAGATGGTGGGTCGGCAACGCAAATACGACCTGCTCGGTTCGGTTCGGCGGTATATTGAATATTTACAAAAGCGCGTCAGCGAAAAGGGTACGGGCAACGGGACGCAAGAGGATGCGGATAACGAAAGCCGTAAGCTCCGCGCCGATGCCGATTTCAAACAAGCGAAAGCGGAGATGGCACAGCTTGAACTGGATGAGATACAGGGAAAGCTACACCGCAGCGAAGACGTGGAAGCGATGACAAACGACCTCGTCTTCAACGTCCGCAGTATGATGCTCGCGCTTCCGGGCAGGCTTGCAATCGACCTCGCGGCCATTACTGAACCGACCGAGATATCGAATCGGGTAAAGCGCGAGGTTGACGCAATTCTGATTGACCTGTCGAATTATAAGTACAACCCTGAAGCATACAAGAAGCGCGTCAGAGACCGTCAAGGGAAAGATTTTGAAGAAAGCACCGAAGAAGGCGACGAGTAGGCTAAACGCGGCGATAGCCTCGGCTGTAAAAAACTTTGCACCGCCCGAAGAATTGACGGTCTCCGAATGGGCCGAGAAGTACCGGCGACTTTCGCCGGAGAGCGCAGCCGAAGCCGGACCGTGGAGAACTTCGAGAACGCCATACCTTGAAGAACCAATGAATGCATTTAACGACCCGAAAGTTTCCAGCATCGTAATGGTGGCGGCTTCGCAGGTCGGCAAGTCGGAATTCCTTTTGAACTGCATCGCTTACACCATAGGTCAAGACCCGGCAAGTACGATGTTTATACAGCCTACGCTCGATGATGCGCGGAAATTTTCGCGGTTAAGAATCGCGCCCATGATAAGAGACAGCAAACCGCTCCGCACGAAAGTGTCGGACGTTAAATCCCGCGACAGTGGAAATACCATATTGCAAAAAGCGTTTCCGGGCGGGATGCTGACAATTACGGGTTCGAACTCAGCCAGCGCACTCGCATCAACGCCGGCGCGTTATATCTTCGGCGATGAACGCGACCGCTGGGCGGCCAGTGCCGGAACGGAAGGCGACCCGTGGGAATTGGCGAAAGCACGACAAGCGACGTTCTACAATCGGAAATCGGTTGAGACATCGACACCCACCATTAAGGGGAGAAGTAATATCGAAACATCGTTTGACAGAGGAACGCAAGAACGCTGGTGTCATCAATGCCCGTCTTGCGGTGAGTGGCACGAAATACGGTTTGACGACATCCGATTTGACTACGAAGAGCAGACCGTAAACCGCAAAAAGAATTATATCGTTAAATCGCTGCACTGGCTCTGCAAGTCGTGCGGCTGTTTACATACCGAGGATGAGATGCGCCGACAGCCGGCGAAATGGATAGCCGATAACCCTGATGCTTATAATCGCGGCGTCAGGTCATTCTGGCTAACGGCGTTCGCCAGTCCTTGGATGCCGTGGGCGACGATTATTCAGCGTTTCCTCGAAGCACGAAAAGACCCGGAACGGCTGAAGGTTGTTTACAACACTTTGCTTGGCGAGCTGTGGGAAGACCGCGGCGATTTAGAGGACGAAGACAGTATGCTGGCACGGCGCGAAGATTACGATGCGGAGCTGCCGGACGGCGTTCTCGTTTTGACCTGTGGGGTTGATACGCAAGATAACCGGCTCGAATACGAGGTGGTGGGACACGGACACTTCAAAGAAAGCTGGGGCATCAAGAAAGGCTTTATAATGGGCAAACCCGATAACGAAGAGGTGTGGGCGAAATTGGACGACGTGATAGACCACGTCTACAAATTCAAATCAGGAAAGGGTTTGAAAATTTCGATGACGTGCGTGGACTCAGGCGGGCATTATACGCAGGAGGTCTATGCAGCTTGTCGCGCCCGCTTTACAAAGCGCGTGTTTGCAATTAAAGGCAAGGGCGGCCCGGATATACCGTTCGTAGGTTTGCCGACGAAAGTAGCGTTGAAAGACAACAAACGAATAACGTGCTACTTATACACTATAGGCGTGGATGCTGGCAAAAGCAAAATAATGGATAGCTTGAAAGTGCAAGAACCGGGCGCGAATTATTCGCACTTTCCGCGCGGAGAACGCGGCTACGATAGCGCGTACTTTACTGGATTGCTATCCGAAAAACTGGTGCTGAGCCACACCGGGCGCGGCGACCGCTGGGTATGGGTCAAATTGCCCGGACATCAACGCAACGAAGCTCTGGACTGTAGGAATTACGCGAACGCCGCCTTGCGAATTATTGACCCGGATATGGACGCGATAGAGCGCAGACTAAAAGGGAATATAGAACAGCCTAAGGCGGTGGTTCGACAAAAACAAGCGAGAACGCGCCGTAGTAGGTATTTAGACGGCGACGACTGGTAGGAGGCAATATGAACAAGGCAGACATCCAAGCAAAAATTAAAGACAAAAAAGAACGACTCGAAGCGTACCGCAATCGAGAGCTTGAAATTTTGAAAGGCGGTGTGCAGAGCTACGGGATAGGTAGCCGTAACGTCACCCGTTACAATGTCGACCTTGCATCAATACGCTCGGCAATTAAAGACTTGGAAAAGGAAATCGCCGAGTTGGAAGCCTTGCTCGGCGGCGGTAACGTAAGAAAGGCGGTCGGGGTTATACCCCGCGATTGGTAAGGAGGCAAGATGGACAAAGAACACGGAAAGCCTACAAGCAAACCCGTTTCGCCTTTGCCGAAGAACAGTGGCTACGGAGAAGCCGGAGCAAGCTCGACGAAAAAAGCACTGAAAGGGTTTACGGCAAGAAGCGGGTCGCCGCAGGCAGATATTGACGCGCACAATCTGACGCTAAGACAACGCGCTCGAATGCTTTATATGAGCGCACCCATAGCGACATCGGCAATTAAAACGAACCGAACAAATGTTATAGGCAGCGGTCTATGGCTTAAGAGCCGAATCGACCGAGAACTGCTCGGCCTATCGGTGGAAGATGCCCGCATCTGGCAAAAGAAAACGGAAGCGGAATTCGAACTATGGGCGGCCGAAAAGCGCAACTGCGACGCACTGGGAATCAATAACTTTTATACGGCGCAAGGCTTGGCGTTTATTTCGGGACTGCTTTCCGGAGACGTTGTCGTTCTTTTGAAGCGCGTAAAGCCTACGGAGTACAATCCGTATGGTTTACGGTTTCAAATGATTGAAGCCGACCGAGTCTCAACGCCGGTAGAGTTTTCTGCTGGGGCAAGCCTTGTGGCGAGAATCACGGAAGGGAAAGCGGAGAACGGAAACGCGATATACGACGGCGTAGAGGTCGACGCAAACGGTGCAATCGTTGCGTATTACATACGAAGCACCTACCCGTATGAACTGACCCGCACTCCTACGGAATGGAAAAGAGTCGAAGCCTATGGGAAAGAGACGGGACTGCCGAATGTTCTCCACATTATGGAAGCGGAAAGACCGGAGCAGTATAGGGGCGTGAGTTATCTGGCACAAGTTATCGAGCCGCTCCTACAGGTGCGCAGATACACGGACAGTGAACTGACTGCGGCAGTCGTGGAGAGCTTCTTCACAGCGTTTATAACGACGGAAGCCGACCCCAGCATGATGCCGTATAACGAGGTGGGCGACGAGAACGCGCCGCCTGTGAGTGATGACGAAAACGAATACGAAATGGGACCGGGAACGGTAAACGTATTAAAACCGGGCGAAAGCGTGACGTTCGGAGACCCGAAACGCCCGAACGGTGGGTTTGAGGGGTTCGTTAACGCTGTGTGCAAGCAAGTCGGCGCGGCTTTGGAAATACCCGCAGACTTACTACTGAAGGCATTTAACGCATCGTACAGCGCGTCACGCGCCGCACTTTTGGAAGCGTGGAAAGCGTTTAAGATGCGCCGTGAATGGTTTGTAGATGATTTCTGCAAGCCGATTTATAACGTGTGGCTTTATGAAGCTGTGGCGCGTGGGCGTATCGAAGCTCCCGGCTTTTTTGCTGACCCGCGTATAAGAGCGGCGTGGATGGGTTCGGAGTGGATAGGGCCTTCGCAGGGACAACTCGACCCTGTCAAAGAGATACAAGCCGAGCAGCTTGCCTGTGATAACGGGTTCAGTACGAGAGAACAAGCGACGGTGCGTTTGAACGGCGGTAGTTTTGAAGCAAACGCCGAACAGCTGGCAACGGAAAACGAGATGCTGAAAGGCGGTCAAAGTCAGCCTAACGACGACGATGACCTAAATAAGCTGGTGGCAGAGTTGCTACCGCGAATAATCAATAGTCTTAGAAAGGAGGAGGGTAAAGTATGAAAATCCCTAAAACGAATAACGACACCAAACCGGGGACGACCGTTCAACGGTTCTGGAATGTCATAACGAACGACAGCGAGGATAGCGCGGAGATTACGATGTACGGCGATGTGTGCGAAAGCCAGCCGCGCGATTTCTGGACGGGCGAAAAGCTCGAAGGGCAATACATAACGCCCGAAGGGTTCGCCGAAGACCTCGCCACGATTAAGGGCAAAAGCAAAATCACCATTAAGCTGAACAGTTGCGGTGGCGACCTTTATACGGGCATTGCTATTCATAACGCGCTTAAAGGTTTGACTGGGTATAAGACGGTCATCGTGGAGGGAATCGCAGCAAGCGCAGCGTCGGTCATTGCTTGCGCCGGAGACGACGTGCAAGTCTATCCCGGCAGCCTTGTGATGATACACGGCGTGGCTGGAATGTTCTTCGATTATATGACGCTGGGCGATTTAAAGAAAGCCGTTAAAGCGTTTGATGCGGACGAACGTGCTGTCGCCGAAATTTACAAAGCGAAAACGGGAATCGAGGTGGAAACGCTCCGTAGCATGATGACGAATGAAACGTGGATGACGGGCAGTCAAGCCATAGAAAAAGGGTTCGCCGATACCTTGCTGGGCAGTGGCAACGAACCGAAAATGCAAATGAGCGCAGACAAGCGCGTGATGATGGTGGCGGGCGTAAGACACGATGTTCACGCCTTCCGCAACATTCCGGGGAATATCCCCATATTCAGTGAAACCGATGCCGCATCTGTCACGGCCGGAAATAAAAATAAAACGGAGGTTACAAACATGACGGAAAAAGAACTCAGAGAGCAGTATCCCGACATTGTGGCGTCTATCGAAAAGACCGCAGCGGATAATGCTCGCACCGAGGCGACGGCGGCCGAAAGAGCGCGACTCAAAGGAATCGAGAGCATCGAAGCGCAAATCGGCGACAAGCGTCTCGTGCAAAACGCGAAGTACGGCGACACTCCCTGTGATGCGGCACAGTTGGCACTGGCAGCAATGCAGGCGCAGTCGAAGCTCGGCAGCGCGTTTTTGCAAAAGATGGAAGCGGACTCCAGCGCATCCGGCGCGGACGAAGTAGCAGGCAAGCCGAACGGCGGTAACGCCGATGACGGCGACGAAACGGCGGCGGTTGTCGCAAATGCCGTAAAGGCGTATCAAAAAACCAAGGGAGGTAAAGCATGAGCAATCTCAACGAGGAAATCTGCAAAGTAGATTTCGATGAACTGGTAAATAGCGCAACGCCCGCGCCCGACGTGTTCTCCGTAACGCTCAGAGGGGTAACGGTGGCGACGAAACTCAAGCGCGGCACCGTGCTGGCCATTTCGGATACGGACGGAAAGATGGTCGTACTCGGTACGACTCTGAAGACGACGGGGAGCGGCGAAACCGCAAAAACGGAAACGCTCACGGCAAACTGCATCCTGTCGGACGACGTGGATGCGGGAACGGCCGATACCTCGGCTTTCGCGTATCGCACGGGACACTTCAACAGGAACAGCCTCATCGTAGCAGACGGGTATACCCTCAAGGCTACGGACGAGGAGGAACTTCGTAAGGGCGGCATTCTTCTGTCGGATGCCGTGAAAATTTAAGGACAGGGAGGTTAAACAAAAATGGCATTCAATATTTACGATACTCACACGTTGCTTATGGCGGTGGAAAGCCTTTCGCCCGTCAGCTCGTTTTTGAGGGATAGATACTTCCCCACGAACGATGCAACCGACGTGTTCTCTACGACCGACGTCCTCGTGGAATACAAGGACGGAAACAAGAAGCTCGCACCCTTCGTCGCACCGAGGAAAGGCGGCGTGACCATTCTGCGCAAAGGTTATACGGTCGACCGCTACACGCCCCCTCGCATTGCGCCTAAACGCGCACTGACAATCGACGACCTCACGAGAAAAGGGTTCGGCGAAGCGTTATTCTCCAAACTCACGCCCGCAGAGCGTCAGACCGCACTTTTGCTTAAGGACTTCGACGAAATGGGCGAGTCGATAACCCGGCGCGAAGAGGCGATGGCAGCGGAAACCCTGCTCACGAACGGATGCATCATGAAGCACATCGCGGACGACGCAAGCGAAGGCGAAGATATGTCCATACAATTCTACAAGGGAAGCTCGAACCCCGCCGTATACACGCCGAAGACCGACTGGGATAAAACCGGCGCGGACATTCTGGGCGATATTTTCGTTGTCGCGGAGATGCTCGCGGCGAAAGGACTGCCCGCAAGCGACCTTCTCGTAAGTCCGGACGTGGGCGATGCGATTTTGCACGATGAGACCATTCTCAAACTGCTCGACAACCGCAACGTAAACGTGGGCGGTATCGACCCTCAGCAGTTGCCCGCAGGCGTGACCAAAATCGCGCGTCTGAACGCCAAGGGACACGTCGTCGACGTTCTGCAGTATTCGGCATCCTATACGGACGACCAAGACAAAGACCGTCACTTCATCCCTTCGGGTAAAGCAATTCTCACCGCGCCCGGATGCGGCAGAACGCTCTACGGTGCGGTTTCGCAACTCGAACAGTCGGACGGCGTGTTCCACACCTACGCCGGGCGTCGCATTCCCAAGTATTACAGCGACGTTCCTTCGAATACCCGCGAGGTCTATCTGACCAGTCGCCCGCTGATAATTCCGAACCACAAAAACAGTTGGTACGTTATCAACGCGATTAACGCGCAGGATTAAAGGAGGGCGTATTTATGGTGCAGATTATCAAAGGCTCTTACGGGATGCGCGTCGGCAAAACGATTAAACCCGTAAGCGCAAACGACGGTCCCGTCGAATTGCCCAAGGAAGAAGAGGAAAGGCTTATCAGTCTCGGCGTTGCGGTTAAAGTTGCCGCCAATGCCGGAGACGAACCGAATAACGGAGAGCAAAAGCCGAACAAACCCGCAAGCAAAAAAGGCAAGGGTAAAGGCAAAACGAACACCGAAGAGGAAAACAACGACGAGAACCCCGAAGGCGACGGAGACGAGACTCCCGACGACGGAGACGAAGAGGAAACGCCCGCAGACGAACTGCCCGAATTCGATGCGGCTGATGCTGTCGTTTGAGTAAATTCACGGAAATGGTCGCAGCCGACAGGGATGACATCTTTCTTGACCTTGACGTATTCGGCGAACGCCACCGCATAGAAGGTAAGACGATAACGGCGGTACTCGATGAGTCCGAAAACGAAGAATCGGGAGCCGCCTCAATCGGTCTTACAGAATACGACCTCGTCGTATTTGCAAAAGCGGAGGATTTGCCGAAACGGCGACCTGTGGGCGAAAGTCTGAATGTCGACGGGCGGGAATTCAGCATTGTGGCGTGGCGCGAGGATTGCGGTATTGCCGAAATTCAACTGGCGCAACAAACCGCAGGATAACGGAGGTAGGCGATGACCATTGTGCAATGCATAGAAAAAATAGCCGAATGGCTGAATAAAAACGTATGCCCGAAGATAAAACTGAAACGGCCGAACGACGAAGAGCAGGGAGACACTTATTCATACGAAGAAGTAAACCCTACGGCGTTTCCGATGCTACTCCCCGGAAACGATAAGCTCGCCGCGGGGACGGATATGCAGTTTCCGTCAATACTGGTTCAGCTTTTAGAGGGAGCGCAGGATTTAACAAAATCGAATGACAGAATGAGCCTTCAGTTGAGTTTTGTCGTTTGGAATCCGGGAGCGCATCCGACTGAAAGCGAGACCGGAAAGTTTCAGCGTTCGGCAGACGGATGGAAAGACGTGTGGAGTTTTCTCGACCGCACACTTGCGGAGATAGAAAACGCCGAATACTTGGACGGGATACGGTTTGTTAAAGAGGCCGGCGTGAAATACGGCCAATATACAAAAGACGGGCAGATAGCGGACACCTATCCGTACTTTTACGCATGGGCGACCATAACCATCGAGCGCGGGCTTAACCGCACGGGTGCCGCGTACTCGGAGCATTTATAAAAAATTTGGAGGTTAAAAATGGCGGAATACAAATACGGCGTTTACGGTTCTCTCGGTACGGATATAGTGCAGAGCGCGTCGCAGGCATCCGTTGTGCCGGTCTATTTCGGAACGGCCCCGGTAAACTTGCTGACGGACTACAAGGGAGCAGTTAACACGCCCATCAAAATCTACAATTTAAGCGAAGCAAAGAGCAAACTCGGACACTTCGCAGACGCTACGCTGTGGGGTAAATACACTCTGTGCGAAGCAATAGAGGCGCACTTCAATAACGCGAACGGCAATATCGGGCCTATTTACGTTATCAACGTGCTTGACCCCGACAAACACAAAGCCGAGCAAGCGGTAACCGTGCCGCTTACGTTTGCGAACCGAAAGGCGAGCGTCGTAACGACCGGAATCATCATCGCCACGTTCGCAATCGAGGGAAAGGTACTCGGTACGGATTACACGTTAAGTTATAACGCCGACACTGGAGTGCTTACGGTTACGGATATCAGCACGACGGAAATAAAGAATGCGACCGCGTCTTATTCGGAAATAGACTTCGATGCCATAACGGCAGACGATGTCGTGGGTGGCACGGACAGCGAGGGCGTGACGAGCGGTATCGCCAGTCTGCGACTCGTTTATCAAAATTACGATGCGATACCCACATACGTCGCCGCGCCCGGCTGGTCGGAGAATCCCACCGTTTATAAGGCACTGGTGGCGGCATCGCAAGGAATTAACGACCACTGGAGCGCGTTCGTGTTTGCGGATATTCCCACGGATGAAGCGGCCACAATCGACGCGGCAATCAAATGGAAGAAAGACAACGGCTACAATTCGGGTTTCTCGAAGGTGTTCTGGCCCAAGGTTAAAGGAAATAAAGCCGTCTACCATCTTTCGACCCTCGCGCTTGTGGAAAAAGTGCGTTGCGATACGGGGAACGACAGCGTCCCCTACGAGACGTGCGCAAACAAGGCAATACCCGTTTCGGGACTGTACATCAGCGCAA
>CAJUSA010000018.1 GCA_910589015.1 uncultured Christensenellaceae bacterium | reverse complement strand
GCGTCGCCCAGACTGAAAAAGCGATAGCGTTCTTTAACCGCCGTTTCGTACACTTTCAGCACTTCCTCGCGCGAGCAGAGGCAGGAAACGAGCATCAGAAGCGTGCTTTCGGGCAGGTGGAAGTTGGTAACAAGCGCGTCGACGCACTTCATTTTGTAGGGCGGATACAGGAAAATCTGCGTTTCGCCGCGGCAGGCACGGACGAACCCCTGTTCGTCCGCCACCGTTTCGAGCGTGCGCACCGAAGTCGTTCCCACGCAGACGACGCGCCTTTTTTCGCGCTTTGCGGCGTTGATCGCCTCCGCCGCCGCCTCGCTTATTTCGTAATACTCGGCGTGCATTTTATGGTCGGGTACGTTCTCTTCTTTTACGGGACGGAAGGTGCCCAGCCCCACATGCAACAGCACTTCGACGATCTGCACGCCCTGTTCCCGCAAACGCCGCATGAGCGCAGGCGTAAAATGCAAGCCCGCCGTGGGCGCCGCCGCCGAGCCGCTTTCCTTACAGTAAACGGTTTGATAGCGGTTTGGATCTTTGAGTTTTTCGTGGATGTAGGGCGGCAAAGGCATCGTTCCCACGCGCGAAAGGACGTCCTCGAACGCACCTTCGTAAAAGAACTTCACATGCCGTTCGCCCGTTTCGGTAATGCCCGTCACTTCGAGCGACAATTCGTCGCTCACCGTCAGCCGCGTGCCGATCCTGCACTTTTTGCCGGGGCGTACCAGCACTTCCCATTCGTCGATTGCCAGCCGTTTCAAAAGCAGGATCTCGATTTTGCCGCCGTTTACGCTCGTCGCGTACATACGTGCGGGCAACACCTTGGTATTGTTGACGACGAGCACGTCGCCCGCGTGCAGGTATTTTGTGATATCGCAAAACGTGCGGTGTTCGATGGACTTTTCGTCGCGGCGGTAGACGAGCAGGCGCGAAGAATCGCGCGGCTCGGCGGGATGTTGGGCGATGAGCTCTTCGGGCAGATCGTAATAAAAATCGGATGTTTTCAGCATGGTATCAGTCGCCCTCGCCGAAGATCGAAAGCTGCCTGCGCGCGCCCTCGCTCATGGGCATGCCCATGTGCTCGTAGCCCTTTTTCAAACAGACCCTGCCGCGCGGCGTGCGCGCGAGAAAGCCAAGTTGCAAGAGATACGGCTCGTAGACGTCCTCGATCGTGTTGACGTCCTCGTTGACGGTCGCCGCAAGCGTATCCAGCCCCGCCGGCCCGCCGTTGAATTTTTCGATCAGCGCGCGCAGCAGATTGCGGTCGGTTTCATCCAGCCCCAACTCGTCCACTTCCATTTTGGCAAGCGCGCGGCGCGCGTCCTCTTTTGTCACCTCTTTGCTGCCCGCAACGAGCGAGAAATCGGCAACGCGTTTTAACAGGCGGTTGCAGATACGCGGCGTACCGCGCGAACGGCGGGCGATCTCGTAACTGCCCTCGGCGTCGATCGCTATGCCCAGCGTTTTGGCGGAACGCTGCGCAATGCGCTGCAATTCCTCGGGCGTGTACGTTTCAAGACGGCACATGATGCCGAAACGGTCGCGCAGGGGCGAAGAGAGCATGCCCGCCTTGGTGGTCGCGCCGACCAGCGTGAATTTTTTGAGCGCGAAACGGATATTGCGCGCCATGGGGCCCTTGCCGACGATGATATCGAGGCAGTAATCTTCCATCGCCGAATATAAAATCTCTTCGACGGTATGGTTAAGGCGGTGAATCTCGTCGATAAAAAGCACGTCGCCCTCGTTGAGGTTGGTCAGGATCGCGGCAAGATCGCCCGAACGCTCGATCGCAGGGCCGCTCGTCATCTTGATCTGCGCCCCCATGGTGTTGGCGATGATGTGCGCAAGCGTGGTTTTCCCCAAACCGGGGGGACCGTATAACAAAACGTGGTCGAGCGCCTCGCAACGGCTCTTCGCCGCGGCAAGGTAAACGCCGAGATTTTCTTTGACTTTCTCTTGCCCGACGTATTCGTCCATTGTTTTGGGGCGCAGGCTGTTTTCTTCCGCGTCGTATTCGCTCTTCGTGCTCGAAAGCAATCTGCCCTCTTCAAAATCTTCGTCAAACATAAAATACCTTTACATTCCTTTCAGGGCGGCGGATAAGATCTCTTCCACCGTCCGCGCGCCCGCTTTTTTCGCACGGTCGACGGCGCGCGCGCTTTCCTGTTTGGTAAAGCCCAGCCCCATGAGCGCGGCAACCGCGTCGTCGTCCTCTTCGGAAACCGAAACCGCCTGTACGGAAACGCCCCCCGCGCCCATCACCTCTTCGGCGGTGAGTTTGCCGTTGAGCTCTAAAATAATGCGTTCTACCGTCTTTTTGCCCAGCCCCTTGACGGCGGAAAGCCGCTTCGAATCGTTGAACTGAATGGCGTTGACGATTTCGTCGGGGCGCATGGAAGCAAGCAACGCCATCGCCGATTTGGCGCCCACGTTCTGCACCGAAATGAGTTTCAAAAAGAGCGCCTTTTCTTTGGTATCGGCAAATCCGAATAGCGCGATCCCGTCTTCTTTCACCTGCATATAGGTATACACTTCGCCCTCGGTTGCGCCCGACAGGCGCGAAAAAGCGGCGTTCGAGCAGTACACCTCGTACCCCACGCCGCCGACCTCGAGCAACGCATATTCGTGCGTTAATTCCTTTACCGTGCCTTTTAAGTATCCGATCATAACTATCCTTTCGAGGCGCAAGTGTGCGCAAAAGCGTGGTTTTGCTTGTCGCCGTCTTTTTTGAATTACACTTTGAACAAGCCCGAAAAGCGGCTTGTGAACGCATGGCAGAGTGCCACACCCAGCGCGTCGGCGGCGTCGTCGGGGCGGGGGATGCTCTTTAAGCGCAGATGCGATGCGACGATGCGTTGCATCTGCCCTTTGTCGGCTTTCCCGTAACCCGTGAGCGCCTGTTTGATCTGGTTGGGGGTATACTCGAAAATCCGCCCGCAACGCTTGTTCAGCGTCAGCAGCGTCACGCCGCGCGCATGCGCGACGGCGATCCCCGTCGTGATATTTTTGGAAAAAAACAACTCTTCCATCGCGGCTTCGTCGGGGTGAAATTTATCAATCAGCGCGTTGACGCCCTCTTCGAGAATGCACAGCCGCACGGCAAGATTTTCGTCTTTGGGCGTTTTGACGACGCCGAAGTCGACGGCGGAACAGTTTCCGTTCTTATCCTTTTCCACCACGCCGTAGCCCATCGTCCCGATTCCGGGGTCGATTCCCAAAATGATCATACCGTTATTGTAAATCTTTTCCGCCCCGATGTCAAGAAAAAACGCTTTGCGCCCGGTTGACTTTTGCGCAATTATGATTATAATAAACGGTATGCAGGATTTGTATACGCGGACGGCGATGCTCATCGGATACGACGCCGTGGAAAAACTCAAACAATCGCGCGTTGCGGTGTTCGGACTCGGCGGCGTGGGCGGATATTGCGTCGAAGCGCTTGCGCGCGCGGGCGTGGGCGCGCTCGACATAATCGACAGCGACGTCGTCGCCCCCACGAATTGCAACCGCCAGATCCTCGCCACGGCGGAAACGACGGGGCGTTATAAAACCGAAGTATGCGCCGAACGCATGCGTTCCATCAATCCTTCCGTCAACGTGACGGCGCACACGCTTTTTTTTACCGAGCAAACGGCACGGCAATTCGACTTCGCGCAATACGATTATATCGTCGACGCGATCGATACCGTAACGAGCAAACTGACGCTTGCCGTATGCGCGCAAAACGCGAGCGTACCTCTCATCAGCTGCATGGGTACGGGCAACAAGCTCGACCCCGCTGCGTTCCGCGTTGCCGATATCGCCAAGACGAAAGTATGCCCGCTTGCGCGCGTCATGCGAAAAGAGCTTGCAAAGCGCGGCATCGGGCATCTGAAAGTCGTCTATTCCGAAGAACCGCCGCAAAAGCCCCTCTTCGGGGAAGAAGAGGAAACACGGCGGCAAACGCCCGCAAGCATCTCGTTCGTCCCCTCGGTCGCAGGGCTTATTCTGGCAGGCGAAGTCATAAAAGATCTTATAAAATAAAACCCCGATTTCGATCGGGGTTTTTCCTTTCAGTTCAATTTCTCTTTTTCGTCGGGCGCAGGGCGCGCGGCTTTTTGCGTTTTTTGTTTTTTCTTCGATTCGAGCGCCACCGCCACGACCACCGCGACAAGGAACGAAAGGACGAGCGAACCGACGATCACAATGATAAGGTTGATCCCCCCTTCCTTTTCCGCCGCCCGCATGAGGAACCCGACGTCGGTATTCTTGGCGTAGATCGAAGAAGAAACCCGCGCCACCGTTTCCGCAGCGGTCTGCAACTGACCGAACTGTTCGCTTAAACGGGCGACGTATTTTTCCACGTTTGCGACGGTGAGAACGCCCTGTTCGCCTTCCGCAGTTACGCCGATCTGATAATCGATCTGCGCATTACGCTTTTTGTAGTGCGCTTTCATTTCTTCCACGTCCATATTGCCCGACGGGTCGAAGGTTATGCGCAACTCTTCTTCGGGCGTTACCGCCGCCAATTTGGCGTACGAAACCGCGGTCTTTTCCAATTCCGCAATAATTCTTTCGTTCAGTTTATATTCCTCGGCAAGAACTAATCGGCGCGCGTCCACCGCGTCTTTCAAAAGATTGTGGCTGCTCAGATCCAAACCGCTGTAACCGTTGCGTTCGGATTCCGATTCCAAATCCTTTTTCGTGCTTTCACCGAATACAACGTATAGCTCGCTGCGGTAATTGCCTAACGTGCGGTCGGCGACGGGATAAGTCGCGCCGTAAAGATCGATCCACCCGTCGCAAGAGGCAAGCAGCGTCCGCTTCAATTCCGAAAGCAACCCGATCTTTTCTTCAAACGAAGCGTTTTCAAACACTTCGGCGTCGAGCTTATAATTGAGCGTCTGCGCGTTCGCTACGATGCGGTTGACGGGCACCTGCGCCGCCGCCCGCAGGAACTTTTCGGCGGAATCGGGATTGCCGAACTGCTGCGCCTTGACCGTGAGCGTGTAAATCGTGTCGCCGTTTTCCTGTTTCTCCGCGCCGAGCGTGATCGCGCCGTCCTTGATCATGCGGTTGATATCGAGTCCCGCAAAGTCCTCGTCGCTGTTTTTCGCCTCTTCTAAAAAGGACGCCGAAACAATGTCGCGGTCGTAAAACGGCGAGCCGTCGGGATAGCGCGCGCTGTCCGTGGGGAAGAGAATGTGAAAACGCAAGCGGTATTCCACCGCCCGCGGATTGATCGCAAGCCCGAACACGAGCGAAACGACAAGTGTCAGCACGACGACGATCGAGAGTACGATCCAGATTCTTCTTTTGATGGCGCGCCAGATATCCGCAAGAGATATGCCGCTTTCGATTTCGCGTTCTTCTTCCACTTTTCGTCCTTCTTCAAGCGGACGGCTAACGCGCCCGCTTGATTTTATTATACCTCATAATGCGGGCGCCGTCAAGAGGGTTGCGAAAAATTTACCGTTAAAACTAAACGCGACAAAACAAAAATATAAAAACTCTGTCGGTAAAAAAATAACAGCGACTGAATCAGTCGCTGCCGATAAACATGTCGCCTTCCGCTCTGCTCGCCTTCGACGGGTATTCCGCAATTTTTATAATTCATATTCGCCCCGTGTTTTTGCGTTAAAACACGATATGATCGAAATCCTTGCGCGAAGAGCGGCGGTATAAAATGGCTTTGCGCCCGATCACCGCAACCGTCTGCGCCCCGAGGCGCGTTTCGATTTCGCGCGCAAGCGCGCCGCCGTCTTCCCCCGCCGCCGGCAGGAGATTGATTTTGATGAGTTCGCGCGCTTCGAGCGCATCGGAAAGCGAGGCGATGAGATTGTCGCTCACGCCGTCTTTGCCGACCTGTGCGATCGGTTTCATCGTCGCCGCAAGCGACTTTAAGTGACTTCTCTGTTTGCTTGTCATATCGTACCTCTTATTATCATAAAACGTATTCGAATTCCACGTCGCCGACACTCACGGTATCGCCCTGTGCGCAGCCCATGTCTTTGAGCGCCTTGAACACGCCGCGCAGTTTGAGCACGCGCTGAAAATACGCCATGGAATCGGGATTGCTGAGCACGACGTTGCGGCACAGCATGTCGACAAGTCCGCCCGTAACGACGAACACGCCCTCTTCGTCGCGGAAGATCTCGAACTGCGTGTTATCGCCCTCGTCGAATAGAAATTCGTCGGCGGAAATTTTTTCGGCAGGCGGCATTTGTTCGAGCAATTCCCACAACGCGCCGACCAGTTCGGGCGCGCCCTCGCCCTTGACCGCGGTGATCGGAAAGATCCGCACCTTTTTACCGTATTTCTTTTTGAA
Organism: uncultured Christensenellaceae bacterium; assembly: GCA_910589015.1. GTDB lineage: Bacteria > Bacillota > Clostridia > Christensenellales > Borkfalkiaceae > Gallimonas. Next base: position 31,443 of record CAJUSA010000018.1, on the reverse strand, counting down.
TTTTTTGAGATTTTCTTCCGCGCCGAAACAATCGCACTTATTGCACGCCACGATCTGCGGCAACGAAGCAAGCACTTCGGAATAAGATTTTAATTCGCGGTTGATGGTTTCGTAATCTTCCAAGGGGTCGCGCCCTTCCATGCCCGAAATATCGACGACGTGGCAGATCACCCGCGTACGCTCGATATGCCTGAGGAAATCGTGCCCCAAGCCCGCGCCGTCCGCCGCGCCCTCGATAAGCCCGGGGATATCGGCGGCGACGAAGGAATTGTCGTAATATTTCACAACGCCCAAATTCGGCGAAAGTGTAGTAAAGTGATAATCGGCTATTTTGGGTTTGGCGGCGGAAATTTTCGAAAGCAGCGTACTCTTGCCCACGTTGGGGAAACCGACCAACCCGACGTCGGCAATGACCTTCATTTCGAGCACGACGGCGTGTTCCTTCGTCACCACGCCCTTCTGCGCGAAGTTGGGCGCATGGCGGCGCGCCGTCGTAAAGCGCACGTTCCCCTTGCCCCCCCTGCCGCCTTGCAGCAGCTTGTATTTTTCGCCGTGATCGTATAAATCGCAAATGATCTTGCCGCTCTCGGCGTCGCGCACCAGCGTTCCGCACGGCACTTTTAGCACGACGTCCGCCCCGCGTTTGCCCGCGCACTGATTCGTGCCGCCGCGCTCGCCGTTTTCCGCCTTGTATTTGGAAATAAAGCGGTATGCGGTCAGATCGGTCGTGTTTTCGTCGGCAAGCAAAAACACGCTGCCGCCGTCGCCGCCGTCGCCGCCGTCGGGTCCGCAGGCAGGTTTTCCTTTGAACGCTTTGAACGAATTCATGCCGTCGCCGCCGTTTCCGGCTTTCACGGTGATGCGTACTTTGTCTGTAAAACGGTTATCCATGCCAACAGTATAACAAAAATGCGCGAATTGCGCAAGGGATTTGCGCGCGCATTCTTTTGCGCAAAAAGATTTTGCCGTTTTCTGTTACAAAACGCCCGTTTCGTGGTACAATAAAATAAGGGAGCTTTCTTTATGTATTACTATCTGTTGTTTCTGCTCATTTTAATTCCGTTTCTTGCCTTTTCTGCGTGGGCGAGCGCAAAGGTCAACACCACCTATTCCGCGTTCGACAAAGTGCCCTCGCGCTCGTGCATGACGGGTTACGATACGGCGGTGCGGCTGATGCGCAACCGCGGCGTACAAGGCATCGAAGTCGGGCGCGTGAACGGCAAACTGACCGATCACTATAACCCGACCAAAGCACAGGTTAATCTTTCCATGAGCACGTTCGGCTCGTCGTCGGTGGCGGCGGTCGCGGTCGCGGCGCACGAAATCGGGCACGTCATGCAAAAGCAAGAGGGTTACGGTCCTTATAAACTGCGCAACGCGCTCGTGCCTTTAACCAATATCGGTTCGCGCCTTGCGCTGCCCGTTATCCTTGTCGGACTGCTCGTCGATCTTTTCTGGATGGGCACGCCCGCGCCCTACGGACAGTGGCTCATCTATCTCGGCATCGCGCTCTACGGGCTTTCGACGCTGTTTATGCTCGTCACCCTGCCCGTGGAATTCAACGCCAGCCGCCGCGCGAAAAAGATGCTCGTCGAGGACGGCATTCTATCCGAGGACGAACTGCCCGGCGCAAGCAAGGTGTTAAACGCCGCCGCGCTCACCTATGTGGCGTCGATGCTGATCTCGTTTGTCTACTTCCTGCGCTTCCTCTTCATCATTCTTTCCATGACGCGCAACCGCCGTTAAACGGCGCAAACGCCCGCCCCGTGTTCGGGGCGGGCGTTTTTTTCGTTTCAAATATCTTCTACGGCGAGTTCCGTGCAAACAGCGCCGTCGCAGCGGAACACGCGGATTTCTTCGCGCCGACCCGTAACGGTAACAACCGCTCCGTCCGCATAAAAAGACGTAAACTGCCCGTTCGCCGTGTTGATTTTTTCGGGACGGAACACCCTGCCGCCTGCCTGCTTAAAACAACTTTCTTTCGCCGTCCAAAGACGTGCGACCGTCCGTGCGGAAGGCGATTCGCCTAAAACCGCGCGTTCTTCGGGGCAGGCGATCCGATCGTACAGTTTTTGCGTGAACCGATTGCCGCCGAGTTCCTCGCGGTCGATCCCGACGGGCGCGCGCGACAGCGCGACGGCGATCCCCTCGTCCGTGTGCGAAAGAGAAAAACAACACGCCGAACAAACCCACTTGCCGCAATCGGTTTTATGCAAATCGGTCTGCCGCAAATCAAGCCCGTAGGCATGCAACATGCCCGCGCGCAACCCCTGCCACACGCGTGTTTTTTGCGCGCGCACGGCGGCGTTCGTGCACGAGGCGATCTCTTCGGCGCGGGCGGGCGGATAGATTTCCTCTTCCCCTCCGCCGTGCAGTTGTGCAAGATAAACGTATATCGCCATATGTGCCATTATACCACAACCGCCGCGGAAAAATCAAGCCTTCCGTGCTTAGTCGCGTTTGTCGCCGAACATATCTTGTCGCCCTACTTATTTTGTCACCCTGAGCGAAGTCGAAGGGTCCCGCGCAGAGGGCGGGGCGAAATGTCACAAATTCGGGGCTTGACAAACCGCCTGTTCCGTCATATAATAAGAATATGAGTTCCTTCAAAGATTTAAGAATCGTAGATAATTTTTACCAAACTTCGTCGTTCTTCCCCATGCCGACCACGCTCGTGGGCACGACGGACGAACAAGGGCGCACCAACCTCGGCGCATATTCGCTCTGTTTCCCCTATTACATCGCGGGAAAGCAATATTACGCCATGATTCTGGAATGCCGCAATTCCTCGAATACGGCGCAGAATATTCTGCGCGGCAGTAAGGTTTCTCTCAACTTCATTCCCGACAGCCGCAAATACTTCCGCGAGGCGGTGCGGCTCGGATTCCCCGGCGAAACGACGGCGGAAAAAATGAAAAACTGCCTGTTCACCCTTGAAAAAGGCGAATGCGACGGCAAGCGTCCGCTTATCGTGCAAGAGGCGTTTCAGGTGTTCGAATGCAGTTGGGATAGTTCGCTTGAAAACGCCTTCGAGGATAAAGCGGGCTGTTTGGAAGGATACGAACCGCCCTACCGCGATTTTAACGGCATTACGAGCAAATTCGGCGCGCACTTTATTCTGAAAATCGATAAGATTTTGATGAAAGAAAAATATTACGACGCGATCGTGAACGGCGTGAAGGCAGGGAACTTCCCTGCGGTGCCCGTCGACTACGGCTACCGCGACAGTACGCATTTTTGGTGTTCGCGGTTCAAAAAGCCCTATCCCGAAAAAATTCAGACGAAGGAAGGCGACGTCAATTCGGTGATCTATGCCGCAAAGCGCGTCGATCCCGAAGTGACTTTTACGGACGGAGCCTGCGCACAGCTGACGAAAATTCCGCGCGTGTTTTTGAAAGCCGCGCTCACGCAAATGGTGAAGATCGCCAAAGAGGAAGGTATTTCCGTCATCGACGAGGCGGCGCTCAAAATCATCAACGACAAACGCCGAAAAGAGAAGAAATAACTTTTTCGGTTACACCCTTTGCGCCCCTGTCATTCCGAACCCTGCCCCTGTCATTCTGAACCCCTTTACGGGGTGAAGAATCCCATAGGACACGCATTGCAACAAGATTCTTCGCTTCGCTCAGAATGACAAATATGATGTTAGAATGACAAATATGACCTTAGAATAACAAGCGCGCTTTCAAAGCGACATGCGCTCAGAATAACTTTAACCGCGTTTACAGAATATTCCGTTTGAAAAAACCTTCCCGAAGGAAGGTTTTTTTATACGTTCGTTTCGTTGTGCGGCGGATTTGCGGGCGGTTGCGCGGCGGACGAGAACTGCTCGGTCACGTCCTCTAAATCCTCCATCATCTGTTGTTTGGGCAGCGCGATCTGCTCGGAAGAAAATCCGTTGCCGCGCACCTCGCTGATCACGCTGATCGTAATAAATGCGGAAGGATCGATCTTCCAGATTTCATTTTTGAGTTTCACCACGTCGCGGTTGGAAACCACCGTCATGATAACAAAGCACTTTTGTTGCAGGAAACCCGATTTTCCGTAGAGCATCGTGACGCCGCGGTTCATTTTCGTTAAAATCATTTCGCGGATTTCCTTGTATTTCTTGCTGATGATCTTCACCTGCGCCTTGCGCATACCGATCGGCGACACCACCTCGATCACGACCGACGCCAGAATGGTAATGATAAACCCGTAGAACACAATATCGATCGTAACGCCTTTGGCAATGAGTTGCAACAGCACGATCGTACAATCGAGGCACATCATCGTGACCGATACGGGCAGGTTGAAATATTTATGTAAGATCATGGGCGGAATATCGGTGCCGCCCGTGCTCGCGCCCACGCGCACCACGATGCCGATCCCCAGCCCGAAAACAAGCGCGCCGATCACCGACGCAAGCAACAAATTGCTGCCCCCGATCGCCACGCCAAAGGTGTTGACGTAAAGATCGTTCAAAGGTTTGTAGATCGTCATAAAAGTGGGATAAAGCAACGTACCAGCCAGTGTGGCGGCGGCATATTTCTTGCCCATGAAAATTGCGCCGATAATAAAAAGCACGATATTCGCAGCATAAACGGTAAGCTGCACCACCCATTCGGTAACGGACGACGGAACGCCGTTCTGTTCCATCAGATTGCGGATAAAAATACCCATACCCGACGTACCGCCCATAACGAGCTTGTTCGGCACGATCAGAAACGCCGTCGCGGCGGCGGCAATGGCGTTGCCGAGAAAAATATACAAGCTGTGGACGGCAAACCGTTTTACTTGGTTTTTCGTCGGTTTTTGAAAGGAAAGTTTCATGTGATTATTATAACACCCCTTATCGCGCTTGGCAAGTTGTTTTGCGTAAAAATTTCAGATCCTTCGGCTGCGCTCAGGATGACAAATTCACCACTCTGTCATGTTGAGCCCCCATCTGTCATGTTGAGCGAAGCCGAAACATCTCATACAATACCCGCCCGCTGTCATGCCGAGCCCCTCGGTCATGTTGAGCCCCCATCTGTCATGTTGAGCGAAGTCGAAACATCTCATACAATACCCGCCCCTCTGTCATGCCGAGCCTACTCTGTCATGCCGAGCCCCCATCTGTCATGTTGAGCGAAGCCGAAACATCTCATACAATACCCGCCCTCTGTCATGCCAAGTCCCCATCTGTCATGTTGAGCGAAGTCGAAACATCTCATACAATACCCGCCCTCTGTCATGTTGAGCCCTCTCTGTCATGCCGAGCCCCTTTCTGTCATGTTGAGCGAAGCCGAAACATCTCACACAAAATAAAAACGGAGGACAACTGCCCTCCGTTTTTTTCGGATTATCTTTCCACGTTTTGGAACGTTCCGTTCGGACCGGAATTACTGGTATCATTCGAGCTGGTAACCGTTAAAAAGCTACGATCATTTGAGATCTTGAAATTCACTGTAAACTTAACCATGCCGCCCATCAACGATACGTCAAACGAATAGGAATCATCTCCGATCGTAATCGCTAAATTCTCCAAAGGTGCAAAGTTGCCGTAAGTATAAGTCACGGTATAACCGAGTGTATCGTTCCCGACAATTTCGATTATATGATTTGCCGGCAAACCAACACTTGCATACTTCCCTTGCGCCAAAGCAACAAATTCTTCTTTTTCAAAATTCGCAGTGTGCGTATCTCCGCCGCCGTCGTAGTTGGCAAGCTGCAATCTTTCACCCGACAATACCGTTATCGTTACCGTTCTTTCCGTATTCGAGAAATCCTTGCACGTAAAGGTCCACTTGCCGTTGGCATAAACAAGCTGAATATCCGCCGGCTGCATCATGCTCGAAGCATCTTTATATGTCCCCGTGTAAGAATCGCCTTCCTCTTTGATCGTTAAGGTAAACTTTCCGTTGTCATACAAATATTTTCCCGCTTCGATGTGGTATCCTTCCTGCACAAACGCAGCGGAATCATCACATCCGTTATAATTGCCGATCATAACTTTTCCTTTCGACAATACGGTTATCGTGGAAGTAAATTCATAACCGGTACTATCATGCCAAGTGAAGGTATACCCCCCCCCGTCCGCCACGACAAGCGTGATCTCGGCAGGAGTCAGCATGCTCGAAGAATCCCGATATGTGCCCGTATAAGCATCACCGTTCTTCGTAATCACAAGCGTCCAGTTGCCGTTCTTGTATGTGCCTTCGCTCAAACCTGTGGTTTCGCCTTGATTGCCGCCGTTCTCTTTCACCTCGAAATCCGCCGAACTGTCTGCACCGTTAAATCCTTCCACCAAAATCACGGTATCGGTTTTCTTGGTGATCGAAAGCGTAACCGCGTTCCCACCAACCGATACGGTTGCTACGAATTTGCCGTTTTCATACGACAAGACTGCCGCAGCTCCGCCGTTAAAGCTGACGGTGTAAACGCCGTAGTAAAATTCAATCGCAGCCGTGTATTTAGTCGTGCCGTCGTTATATACATACGTTTCCGATGCAAGCGCAAGAGGATATTCGTCCGTTTTCGTAAACTCCGCCCAATCCGTTCTGCCCGCCGTAGGATTAAATCCGCTGATCGTCAATTTATTCTCCGAATCGATTGTGATATACGCCGTTTCTGCATTGTAAAGCCAATAATTGAAGTAATATTGTCCGTCCTTATAACCGATCGGGCGGTTTTCTTCGCTCATGTCCCATTCGCTGCAATAGTAATCGGCAGTAAAGCCCGTATCGGGCGTACCGGAAATAATAAGGTAAACATTGTATCGGGTAATATCTTCCGGGCTATCGGTTTCCGGATCGCCGTCGACCATTTCCGTCGTATATCTGCCCGCCAAATTCGCTTCTTTCGACGAATCGAACAAGCAAAGCGTAACATTGCCGTTTCCGTTCGTATCGAATACCAACGAACCGTCTTCGTTTACTTCAAACGTGTATTCTTTTGTGTCTGCAATAAACGCATACTCGCCGTTCTGTTCGGTGTAAGTACCCGTACCGATCTGCTGATTGTTTCCGTTGAAGATTCTCGTATACGTTACCGACTTCGTATCGACGTTGACGTCTAACATATGCGTCACGTCGGAATCGTCCGTTCCTCTGAACACGCCCGTTACAAGCGTGCCGTGCACCTTTTCGGGTTCTTTTTCGATCGAAAGCGTGTAGGTTGCGGAACTGCTCGTAAGCTTCACCATGATACTGTTCGTCGTGTTTAACGTAACTTTCGCCGTGGGCGCACTGCTGCTTAAACCGCCGTACCAGTTCATATTATAATAACCGTACTTTTCGCCGTTTACTTCAAAATACGTGGTATAAGAAACGGTCGTCGAGCTGTCCGTTTTGGAACTAAGCGTAATGTTGTAGAATCCCGCCGTTTCTGCGTTAAACTGAATATAATAATCGACGGGCGCCATGTACGAAGCATTGACATCGCGCAGCGTTTGGCTCGTTCCCGTCATTATAATCGGGTTATCTGCCGTTATCCCCTTTGGCGCCTCGCTCGTTTTCACCGTAAACGTAACGGTATCTTTTTGGGTTGCGGGACAAACCGCAATGCAAGTATAATCCGCTTTTTCTAATTTAATCGGGGTATCTGCCTCGATGAAGATTTGTTCGGCTCTTTCGCCCGTTCTGTCTCCCTCAAGTTTCACCCAATAGAACTGCGTTCCGCTTTCAAATCCCGAAAATTGCAACCACTGCCCCATGTATTTCGAAACGTCGAAATACACATAAGTAAAGTGCTCTTCGAGCGTAGCGGTATTCGTCGCGCCTGCGGCGCTCACCTGCAATTCTTTCACGATTTCCGTCGCGTTTTTCGCTCTCGTCAAGGTATCCGTCGGCTGAGCGGGATAGATGACGTTGCCCTCGTTGTCCATATCCCCCACAAATATATCAATGGCAATGCTGTCGTCGGATTCGCTGCCGGAAATAGCGAGTTTTACATACATATTCACGCCGCTGATATAATAAAATTCGCCGTCGAAGTTATCCACCGACATCGTTCTTGACGAGCCGACCAAACCGAACCGAACCATAACAATGTTGGTTTTGGCTTCGGTGGTGAAGTCATATCCCAGATGAGTGACCTTTAATTCATACGTTTCGCCGCAATAAGTGTTCAACTTCGTGAAAGGCAATTCGACTTCTACAAGACTTACCGTTACATTGAACGCCGCATCGAGCGTGTCGATCGTATGACGGCCTTTTTCAAGGAAATATTTCGCCTTTTCGCCGCTGCTGGAAATCTGCTGTTCGGTTTGACCGTCCAACTTAAAACTCTCGGTATCCGCCTCGTCGTTTACAAAGCTGAAACGATATGTACCCGTAGCAGCTACCTCGAAATAATTCTTTTCGTCGACGCGGAACTTCGCGGACGAACCGTATGCTACATTATAAACCTCTTTCCATTTTGCATAAAGCGTGTTATCGCCCGAAACCGTATCGTTTTCGAAATCCCACACGTTTGTGCAAGCCGATTCCTTATACCAGCCCGCGAACTGATAGCCGCTTTCTTCGGGCGCGTCGGGCTGCGTCACGGTTGCGCCCTTTTCGACAACCTGCGCAGAAACCGCCTCGCCGTGCCCCTGCAAATCGAACGTAACGGTATACGTTTTCGTCGTCCACTTCGCGTAAAGCACGCGCGTAGAGGTGACCGTATCGACGTCGAACTTCCATTCGTATTCACACGCGGAATCCTTAAACCAACCGCCGAAAATATAGTCCTCGTCAACGGGATCGTTCGGTTTTTCGATTTTCGAACCCTCTTTGATATCAGTAATCGCCGCAGGCGCCTCGCCGTGTCCCTGCACGTTGAACGTAACGGAATAGGTTTCGGGCGCAGTTTTTCCGCACGCCGCGGCGGCGAACCCGAACAGCACGCACACTGCCGTTACGAGAGTTGCAAGCAACAATCTTGTTCTTTTCATACTTCACTCCTTCCCGTTAGCTGTTTCCGTGCGTTTCAGACGCACGGAAGGGGATATCCCCGTCACGCATTGTTCAAAAGGCGAGCGTTCCACGCTAACGATATAAATATAATTTATTATACAACATAGATATTATGCCGTCAAGCGATAAACAACGGGAAAAATTGGATCGGTTATAACAATTTCTTAACCCCCTTATAAGAAAAACTTATATTTGCAACAAAAAAACTCCCGCCGAAACGGGAGTTCCGTATCAAAAAAACACTTGCGCGTGACTGCCGACTGTGCGGAATTCCGCTCAGTTGTTGCAGCCGCAATTGCAACCGCAACGGTTGCCGCTGCGCTCGATCAGGGCATACTGGTTGGCGTAATACCAGTCGTAAACGCCGCAGTTCGTACACGAGCTGAAATCCACCGTAGAGGCGCAACCGCAGTTGCAGCTGTTGCAGCTGTTGCAGCTGTTGCAACCGCATCCGCCGTTACCCGTACGCCCTTCGCCCGAGCCGTTGCAGCCCCGGCAACGGCGGCAATTGCAACCGCAGTTGCAGTTGTTGTTGCACCCGCATCCGCAGCCGCTGCGCGAAGACGTTGCAAACAGGTTGTTAAGCGCGTTCGCTACCGCCGTGCAGGCGTTGCAGCAAGAACAGGAATGGCACGAATGACAGGAGTTACATTGATTGCACATAGTTAAAACCTCGGAAGTAAAATTACGGTTTTCACCGTATTTTATCCTATGCGCAAAGGCATGGCAAACGTGACAGCCCGATTGCCCGCACCCCTCTGTCACACACGCCCCTTTGTCACCGCGCACTTGTCACCCGCGCCCCTTTGTCACCCTGAGCGTAGTCGAAGGGTCTATTCCTCTGTCGCCCATTCTGAAAGGCAAACCCCCGACGCAAAACCGTCGGGGGTTCCTTTTCTTTTGTTTTGCTTTCGCGGCAGTTCAGCCGTTTATGCCGTTATGATAACCTTATTCCGCAGGGTTGGAATTATCATTTGCGGGTGCAGTGATTGCCGTGATAGTAATATTCGAGGATTTCTCGCCACCGATATGGAACGTCCAATCCGTTTGCGTCGTTGCCGCAATATCGAACGAATATAAACAGTTATAAGTGTAACCTGCGTATTCGCCCGCCAAGCTCGAATAAGACAGCAGAATGTTCAGTTTACCCTCTTGCGTCCACGTAAATTCCAATCTCCAAGCGTTGTCTTTCCGTGCGATTTCTTTGAAAATCGCCCAATCATTTGCAACTTCCAAACCTTCGTTCCCAATCATGGTAGGCTTGATTACAGGAGCATTGCCGAGTTTCGCATCGCCGAACGACCAACCGTAAGCGTCCGAGCGCCCCGTATAACCTTCCTTGCATTCCCAGATAAGCGAGAACCATGCTTCAGAAACATCGCCCGTATGCGTACCGTAAACGATGATCGATTTCCCTTTCGTCAACGTGCCGGGCACATCGTAAGCCCAACCGATGCCGCTCGCGCCGACGTTATCGTGCGATTCGCCTGTTACAAGTTTTGCACCGCACAGTGCGCAATTTTCACCCGTCTGATTTTTGTGATCGCAAACCATTCTGCAAAGTTTGCAAATCCCATTTTCATATTCGTGTGCATGCTGAGGATCAAGCGCACCGCACTTACAAACGCCGTTTTCGTATACATGAACGTGCGCGGGATTGAGCTCGCCGCATTCGCAGCGGTCGGTTTCGGGTGCGTAAACGTGCGTGTGTTTAACGGGGTTGCAATCTTCCGCCGCAACGACGTCTTTGCTCGCCGTCGCCGTGATCGTGCCCGTGAACGAGCCGCGCACAGGCGTTAAACCGAACGCATATTTCGTATCCGCAAAACGATTTCCGTTTGCCGGCGTAATCGTATAAGTGGATACCTGCACGCCTTGCGAATCAATACCGTTAAAAGTCATGGTGATAACAATTTTATCTGCCGTAGCCGCATCACCTTCAGCGCCCTTAACCCAAGAGAAAACAATTTCCGCCTGGCTGTGCGTGCGAATAGCAAGCATTTGTCCCCACGATTCGCTCGGCTTACCGTTCAAGGTAATCGACTTCGCCACCTTAAAGCCGCGAGCCGCATCGTCGGTTTGCGATTCGGGCGAACCCATGCCGTTGATAAAATTATCGGTTCTGAAATAAATCGGGCTTGCGTCTTCCGCTTTGGCAAACAGAGCGGATACACCGTTCATGTTTGCATACCCGTCCACAGGACTTGCAGTCAAAATACCGCTGAACGTAATCGTTTGCCCGGGTAAAATCACACTGTATTTTTCCGTTGTCGTAGGATAGTAAGCCTTTTCGCTTCCGTGCTCGAGCAAATTATCACCCTTATTATCGGCAGTACCAACTTTGACATTGTCCACTTTCCAGCCCGTTACTTCTTCGCAGACCGAGCACAGACCGCCCTCTGCGGGGAAGGAATGTTCGCCCTTGACGAATACGATTCCGTACCAGAGCACGACTTCGTTGCCGTTCATAAGCGCTTTCGCCTGAACGCCGTCGACCGTGCAGGACGCCGCAACGATGGTTTGCAGTTCTTCTTCGCCGAGCGTGAGTTTTGTCAGATTTCTTGCCGCATTGACCGAATAAGCCGATACGGTTTCGCCGATTTCAAGTTCGAACGCGTAAGCGGGTTCCGCCGATTCGCCCTTGACGATGCCCAAATCGCTGAGATCGATTGTAAGGGCGACCGCACCGAGCGACGAGTAGACCGCCGTCGTGTTTTTCGCAAGCAGGTTCGCGCCGTCTTTCAGGCTGACTCTGCCGTTTTTCACCGTGAACGAAAGGTCGTAATCGCGCAGCAGATCGGCGTTAAGCGACTCTTTCGCGCCGCCCATGTTCGCGTTGAGGTGCACTTCCTTATCCGCAACGCCCTTCGTGAAGACGAGCGTCAGGCGGCTGCCTTCGGCAAGGACGAGCGTATCTTCGTCGATGAGCGTCGCGCCGCCCGTAACCGTGCAGGCGATTTCCGCCGTCTTGGTGACGAGCAAGTCGCCCGCCGCCGTCGTGATGCGCACGTCGTACGATTCGATGCTCTTCGTGAAGTCGAGCGCGTTCTGTTTGAAGGTATAGCTGTTGTTGCCGATCCTCGACACTTCGAGCGTGCCGAACTTCACACCCTCTTCGATGTCGCCGATCGCGCATTCCGCGTCGCCGATGACGATCTTGTCGTCCGCCGCGAGCGAGCCGCCCGATACGGTGATCGTGAACGAACCGCCCGAAAGGTTGAGCGTATTGTTGGTAATTTCCGCCGACAGATCGCTGATCGCAATGTCGGAAAGGTCGAGCGTGACCGTGCCCTGCGCCGTGCTGCCTTCGAGGTTTGCAAACGTGATCGTGTAGATTTTTTCGGAATCGACGTTGAGCGGAATGACAATGCCGAGCGACTGTTTATCCGCCGCCAGCTTGACGATGGCGTTGTCGTTGCCGTTGAGCGCGACTTTCGTCGTATCGACGAGCGGTTGCGAGAATTTGAGCGTTGCCGCAACGTAATGGGTGTATCCCGTAAACGCCGCGTCCTTGGTCGCCATGCCGTTGAAGGTCACTTCCGCACCGTTCACCGCCGCGCGGAGTCCGTTCGTCGCGTAAGTCTTGCCGTCCTCGGTAACGGCGTCCGCTGTCACGTCGGAAAGCACGCTTGCAACGATTTCGCCGCGCACCACGGTAAGCGTGGAATTGCTGTAAGTTACGTTGGGACAGCCGTTGAAGATGATCTTATCGTCCGAACCGAGCTTGATGAGCATGGTGTAGGTGAAGTCGTATGCGGGAATGCCGCTCACGGTGTTCACGCCCTGTTCCCAAAGGCGGAAACGCGCCGTGATCACGCCGTCCTGATACGACAGGGTATAACGGTAGGTGCCGCCCGATTTGAGGGTATTGAAGTTGCTCTCGTCTACTGCAATGCCGTTGCCGTTCTTCCAGCCGTTGATCGTGTTGTAAGGGTGTTCGTTCGTGATGAGGCTGTTGGTCATGCCTTCGACCATCTTCCCTGCGTTATCGACTGCGTAGTCGACGCCAAGATCGTCGTTCTTCGCGTCGGAAGTCGGGTAAGTCGCTTCGCCCCACGACCATGCTCTTCTTTCAAAGTAGCCGTCGCCGTTCATGACGTACTGCGCCACGCCCGTATCTTCCACGACGATGCTGAACGCGTTCATCTTCGCCGCGTCGCCGCCGTTTTCGCCCGACTTATCGCTGTAAGTGCCCGTGAATTCGATGAATTCGCCGTCCTTGAGATTGTTAACCACATAGTCGCCCGCATACCAGCCCGTGGGCGCTTTTCCTTCGGTCATGGTAGCGCCGCAAAGGTCGCACTTGTGGTCGTTGTTGTCGTCTTTATGCTCGCCGCCGACATAGCGCGCGCCGGCATAGAACACAACGTTGTCGCCCTCTTTGACGCCCTTCGCCACGAGCGCGCCGTCGTAGCAGTTGCCCGTGCTTTCGGAAATGATTTCGTCTTCGAACGCCGATGCGTCGTAAGAAATCGTCGAAAGCGCGCCGTTCTCGATCTTGTAGTAATTGCCGCTTTCGCCCACGACGTCGAAATATTTCACTGCGTCGGAAGAGATCTTGCTCAGATCGATCTCGTAGATCGCCAAGGCGACGTAATCGTAATCGAGAGCGTTATCCACCGTGCCGTCCACAAAGAGGTACGGCGTGACAATGCCGTCTTCGCTGAGCGCGCCGTCCGCAAGGATGAATTCGCCCGAGTAGTCGATATAGCTGCCGTTGAGGTTGAGAAGCGTAACCGCCTCTTTCTTGCCTGCGTTGAAGTTGAGGGTAAGCCCTCTCACCGTGACGCCCGCCGTCGTCAGATTGCCGTTCTCGCTGACAATGCGCGCAATCAACAGTTTGTCGCCGCTGACTTCGGCATAAGTCTTGCCGTCCTCGCCCAGCACGATTCCGCTTGCGCCCTCCGCGTTCGAGAACGAACGGGCGAGTTTAACGACGTCGTGCGCGAGAATTTCGCTGCCCTCGGTGAGATCGAGCGTGTAGCCGAAACTTGCATAGTTGCCGTTGGTGGCGAGTGCCGTCGCCTCTTTCGTCAGGGTGACGACAAGCTTGGTAAGATCGGCCCAGCCCGTGAAGGTTTTATCGAGTTCGTTCGTGCCGTCGGAAACCGTCTTCACCGTCAGACCGAGCACTTTTCTGTCTTTTTCCACATACAGACGGCCCGCGCCCGTCGGCGCCGTGACTGCGATAACGGTGTTTCTCGTCACCGTGCCCGCCGCAAAAGTGTAGGTGAGCACGATTTCGCCCGCGTCGTTGAGGAAGAGGTTATCCGCCTTTACCGCAGAATCGGCTTTGATGCCCTGCACGGCGGTCAAATCGATGACGATATCCTGTTCCTGCAATCCCTTGATCGTGTAAGTTTTGTTTGCGCCGATCGCAATGACGATATCGGCATACGCGCCGCCTTCGGGCACGTTGATATATGCGACGCCCGTCGCGCCCGTTTGATTGAACTTGCCGCCGAGTTCGTTCGCGTGCAAGCGCATTGCGATATATTTGGTTGCCGTTTCGCCCTCGAGCTTGCCGTTGAGCGTACCCGCAACGCCGTTGATCGCAAGATTGACGGTGTCGCCCTCGCCGAGCGTAAGCGTGTAGCCCGTGACCGAAGAACCGTCGAAGAGCACCGTATCCTTCGCAACGGGGTACGACGTGACGTCGTTCACCGCGTTGGGCACGATCGTAACGAAGTCTTCCTTCGCGATAACCGTTTCCTGCGAATAAGGGCCGACCGTGAGCACCACTTTGAAGTGCGTCATGTTGGTCTGCAAGGAGTATACGTCGAGGTCGTAGAACGTGCCTTTCGTTTCACCGATCGCATCCGTGCCGTTTGCGGAAGGAACAAAGCCGTAAACTTCGAAACCGGTTGCCGTTTCTTCGGTTTCGCCCGTCTGCTGATACTGCGCTCTGACGGTGATATCGGTATAATCGAGCTTGGTGTTCGCAAGATACTTGGCGTCGGTTTTCGCCGTCGCGCTGATCTTCGTAAGCGTCTTGGGCGTGATATACGACGCACCCTCGATGGTATATTCCATATAATCGCCGTGAATGAGCGTATCGTAGTAACCCTGTTCGTTATCGGGTACGCGGAAACGCGCCACGAGCGAAGAAGAAAGTTCGGGGTTGGCGATCGTCAGTTCCATGATGCCGTCGTAACGGTACATCCAGGTGAGTTCCACCCCGAGCCCCGTTGCGCCTTCGCTTTCATCATAATAATGCGTGGTGCGGCGGATCGTTCCTTCGGTATACACCGCCCAGTCCTTATAATCGGACGCCGCAAAAGGAATGCTTTCTTTGAGAAGAGGATAAGAAGCGTAAGCGGCGTTTTCTTTCCAATCGTTATATCCTTCGGGGCGGTTTTTGATCTCATCGCCCGTGTCGGAATAAAGCGAGCCGTAGTTATAGCTCTCGCTGATGCCGCCCGCAAGCGATGCAAGCATGCGCTGATCGCCCACGCCGTTGAGAAGAACCCAGCCTTCGTTACGCACGAAAATCGACGTGCCCTGATAAAGACCCGCGTCGTTATACTGCCCCAGCGAAGTATCGGCAACGCCGATGATGGGGAAATAATAGGCTTTGGCGTCGCTCAGCGCCTTCGCACGGCCCTTCACCGTGATCGAAGAACCCTTCGTCAGTCTGCCTACCGTGAAGGAAGAAACCTCAACGGGTCCTCTGCCTTCTACGTTGACCGAACCGAACGGTTTGACGATATCGCCGCCGACAAGCACTTTGTCGTTCTTATGGAAATCGCCGAACGTGAGCGTTTCGGATTTTTCGAGCGTCGTTTCCGACTGCGTTGCATGACAAACCGAGCAGGACTGCACGCCCGCCTCGTCTTTTGCGCCCCAGTTGTGGCCGACTTCGACCTGAACGCGCGTATAGACGCCGCTCGGGTTGTTTTTCGTCGGTTTCAGCACGATATTGTAATTGCCCACCGTGCCGTAAACGATGTTTTCGCCGAACAGGACCTCGCACTCGGCGCCCGTGATCGTCTCGTTTCTGTTCGAGCCCTTATAAACGACGTTCACCGCGTAATCGGCGAGTTTCGTGTTAAAGGTCTCATTGGTATCGCTGTCAGTAAGTTTGAGTACCGTTTGTCTGCTTTCGTTGATTCTGGTGATCTCTTTCTTGCTGTCCTTGCCTTTGCATGCGGCAAGAGCGGACGCCAAAACCGTAGCGAACAAAATGAACAAAACCACCTTCAGTTTCTTCATAACTGCTCTTCCTCCCCCCAAATGAAATTTTAATCTGCTGCCGCCTTAAATCGGCAGAATGATTTTACAATATAATTTTGTAACTGTCAATATGTTTTTTAAAAAAAGTTTTGATTTTTTTGAAATTTTTTTACATTGAGCTAAACGAAACGCAATTCCGAAACAGTTTTTGTTATTTTTCGTTGTTTTTCGCACATAAAAAATCGCCGTTTATCACTTTTTATGTATCAATCGGCGATTTATGTACATTCTGTTGTATTGGCAAAGGCTTCAGAAAAGCGCGATATATTCTTTCAGAGCGGAAACCGCCGTGTCGGTACGGCTCGTAAAATAGGCGCCGAGCAGCCTGAGCGCACGCAAGATCCCGTCGCCCTCTTCCACCCGTTCGCCGCGCAGAACGGCGTGCACGGCGCGGTATGTATTTTCGCTCGCCCGCACGCCCGCGTTGCAGTCGGCGCAGAAAAACGCGCCTTCTTCCATATCGAAACGCAGAAGCCCGCTCGGGACGTTTCCGCAGACGGGGCAGCGGTCGGCGCGCACGGCGTAACCCGCCAAAGACAGTGCGCGCAAAAGAAACTTTACAAGCGGTTCCCCCGTTTCGCGCCCCGCATAAGAGCAGAGTTCTTTTAAGGTATTCACCGCCAGGAGAAGAAAGGCGCCGCTTTCCGAATCTTCGTAAACGAGTTTATCGCACGCCTCGCTGACAACGGCTGCGGCGTAAAAACGGAATACGTCCTCGCGCAGGACGTAAAACCCATCGTACGAATCGGCGGATATCACCGTGTTGCGCCCCGCGGTGCGGTTGAGCACATATTCCCCGAAAAAAAAGGGCTGGGCGGCAAACGCAAGGCGCGCGCCTCGTTTCCGCACGCCCTTCATTGCCGCCGAAAGTTTGCCTTCCGCCGTAAGCAGCGTTACCATTCTGTCGCTCTCTTTGAAATCCGCATAGCGCAGCAAGAGAGCGTCGCATTTGAATTGCATTTATCTGTCCTTTAACTGCTGATAGAGCATGTAATAACTGACGTTGCCCGTTTTTTCGAAAAGTTCCCAGGCAATTTCTCTTGCCGATTTTTCTTCGCGCATAACCGCCCTCCGAGAATATCGTGTGCGATACGCGGGGAATTATGCAAACGTTTCCGCAGACTTCCACAAGAGGGATTCCTCGCTACGCTCGGAATGACAAGAACAAACGCTCGGAATGACAGGAACGTGCACTTGGAACAACAGGAACATGCGCTCGAATAACAGGAATTTACGCTCGGAATGACAGTGTTTTGGCGCGGCGCGTTCGTTGTTGTCATGGTGAGCGTAGCCGAACCATCTAAAAAATCAATAACCGAACGATTTGAGAAGATTTTGCCGGTCGCGCCAATTTTCGACGACTTTGACGTAGGTCGTAAGATAAACCTTTGCGCCGAGAAACTTTTCCATACTCTGCCGCGCAAACGACGACGCCTCTTTGAGCGCCGCGCACCCCTTGCCGATGAGAATGGCTTTGTGGCTCTTCTTTTCGCAGATGATATCCAGACCGATCTCGTACATGCCGCCCTTCTTTTCGAAGGTATGGACGATCACGGCGACGCCGTGCGGAATTTCCTTTTCGTATTTAAGCAGAATTTTTTCGCGCATGAGCTCGGCAACCATGAACTTCTCGCTGCGGTCGGATACGATATCGTCGGGATAAAGCGGTTCGCCCTCGGGCAGCAACGCACAGATCCCCTCTTCGAGTTTTTTTAAGTTTTTGCCTTTGCGCGCCGATACGGGATAGATGTCGGCGTCAACGCCCGCATTCGAAAGCGCTTTCACGGCGGCGGGGATTTCCTTCGCGGGCATAATATCGGTCTTAGTCAGAACCACCAGCATGGGAAGTCCCATGCGCTGATATTTCAGAACGAGCGAAATATCCTCTTCGGTCATGCCCGCGTGCGCGTCGAGGACGTACGCGATCATATCCACCTCTTTTGCCGTATCTTCGGTGGTTTTCATCATCGCGTCGGTCAGGGCGTTGAACTGGCGGTAAAGCCCCGGCGTATCGATAAACACGATCTGCGCGTTTTCGCGGTTGCACACGCCCATGATGCGGTCGCGCGTTGTTTGCGGTTTGGGCGATACGATGGCGATCTTTTCGCCCACGAGCACGTTGACGAGCGTACTTTTGCCCGCGTTCGCTCTGCCGATCACGGCAACCGTGCCGCTCTTCATTGCCTTTTCAGGTTCATGCGATCCATGACCTCCTCCTCTTTAAGGCGCATAACGCGCTTGTCCTCTTCCGTCATATGGTCGTATCCCAAACAGTGCAGCACACCGTGCACCGCAAGATAATAAAATTCCCGTTCATAAGAATGTCCGTATTCTTCCGCCTGCCCGCGCGCACGCTCTTCGCATATGACGACGCTGCCCAGAAATAGCGTCTCGCCGTCGAAACAGTCGGCATGATCCTTTGCAAGGATCGCGCGCCCGAAAATCCCTTCCATGGAAGGAAAGCTCAGCACGTCGGTCACTGCGTCGACGCCGCGGAACTTCGCGTTCAGCTCTCTGATCCCGTCGCCGCTTACGCAGACGATCTCGACGGAAAGCGGCGCGTCGGCTTGCGCGACAGGCGCAAGCGCGTCGGCAAGCGCGCCCTGCTCGGCTGCTCCGAGCCGCTCGGTATCGAACGTAAAATCAGCCATCGTTCTTCCTGCCTTCCTCATCCTTGCTCACGCCCGTGCGTTTGAAACGGATCGCGGGGTATTCCACTCGGTGGTGATACACGCCCGAAAGCGCCTCGACGAGCGTCTGGCGCAAGATCGCAAGTTCGCGGATCGTAATGTCGCAATCCTCGAACTGATCGAGATCCATGCGCTCTTCGATAATGCCGCGTACGATTTTTTCAATCACTTCGGGCGAACGGTCGGATACGGTACGGCTGGACGCCTCCGCGGCGTCGGCGATCATGACGATCGCCGCAATGCGCGTGTGCGGTTTGGGTCCCATGTACGAAAAGTCCTTGATGTTGACATCCGAACCCGAGAGCCGTACGGCTTTGTCGTAAAAATACTTGATGGGCAACGTGCCGTGGTGTTCGCACGCCACGTCGCAAACGATTTGCGGGAAATGCGCCGACATCAAAAGATCGTAACCGTCGCGCGCGTGCGAACGGATAATATCGGCGGAAAGCTCGGGCATAAGTTCGTCGTGCACGTTGTAACCGCTCTGGTTCTCGGTAAAGCAGTCGGGCTGACGGATCTTGCCCACGTCGTGATAATACGCGCAGGCGCGGGCGAGTTCGGCGTTCTCGCCGATGGCGACGGCGCACGTTTCGGCAAGCTGCGCCACCGTGAGGGAATGGTTGAACGTGCCGGGCGCCTCGGCTTTGAGCCGTTCGAGAATGGGCGCGTTGGGACTTGTCATTTCGCGCAGACGGAACACCGTCAGGCGGTTGAAGAGGTACTCGAACGCGGACAGCAGCGCCAACGCGAGCACCGACGAGAGCACGCAGCCGAGCGCGGAAAGACCCATCGCCATGATGAGCGAAACCCAATCGTTCGACGCGGTGGGAATTTTCAGAAGCAAGGCAACGATAATGGTCGGCACGGCGACGATACAGCCCGAAAGCAGTAGTTTGCCGCGCGTGTGCGCCTTGACCGCAAGGAAAGCGGCAAGCGGATTGCACGCAAAGCAGACGAAGATCGAGAAATAGGTTTTCGAACTGTAATCCATGGGTGCGAACGACGCGAAGTAGATATCGATCGCAAACATTAAAAGCGCGAACACGAAGTTGATGAGAATGGCTTGCCTGCGGTCGAAGAGGAACACGCACAGGAAGGGCAACAGCGCGACGGGACGAACATATACGTTGATCATGCCAAAGAGATAGCAAATCATAACGGCGAGCGTCACGAGCGTATAGAGCAGCACGACGTTGCGCGTGCTCGAGAAAAACGACTTGTTCTCAAAACAGTTGTAATAATAGATAATACTGTATAAGAGCAGCGCGCAAATACAGAGCATGATGGTCTGCGCGGCGTTTTCGCGGATCTTCGCCACCCAGTTTTCCGAAGTCACAACGAACATAATAAAAAGAAACGCCAACAGAATCACATAAAAGAGCGCGGCAATCAGCGTCAGCGCCGCGATGCGCCTGTTGGATACTTCTTTCTTTTCCACCGAATTCATTTGTTCTCTCCTTTGTTCTTTTTGCCCGTATGTTCCGCCGCCCGCTCGTACGCCTTGACGATCGCCTGCACGAGAGGATGCCGCACGACGTCGCGGTCGGTAAGCGTGCAGACGGCGATATCGTCGACGCCTTTCAAAAGGCTTACCGCCTGTTTGAGCCCGCTCGTCTTACCGTCGGGCAGGTCGGTCTGCGTCAGATCGCCCGTGACGACCATCTTGCTTCCCTCGCCCAGACGGGTCAGAAACATCTTCATCTGTTCGCGTGTCGCATTCTGCGCCTCGTCTAATATGACGAACGCGCCGTTGAGCGTCCGCCCGCGCATATACGCAAGCGGCGCCACCTCGATCACGCCTTTTTCCATGAGCTTTGCATACGTTTCCAGCCCGAACATTTCCTGCAACGCATCGTAGAGAGGGCGCAGATAGGGATCGACCTTGGTTTGCAGATCGCCCGGAAGAAACCCGAGCTTTTCGCCCGCTTCCACCGCGGGGCGCGTAAGAATGATTTTTTCGGTCTGTTTGCTCTTGTAATACGCCGCCGCAAGGCACACGGCAAGATAGGTTTTCCCCGTGCCCGCAGGGCCGACGCCGAACGTGACGGTATTTTTCTTGATCGCCTGAACGTATTCCTTCTGCCCCACCGTCTTGCATTTAACGGGCTTGCCGCGGTAGGTGACGGCAACGACGTCTTTCATGATGCCCAAAACGTCGCCCGCCCTGCCCTCTTTGGCAAGCGCGATGCAATAAAGCAGACTGCCCTTTTCGATCTGCTCGCCCGATTTCACCATGGAAACCAAACTCGTCACGACGTCCGCCGCCGTGCGCACGGCGGTATCTTCGCCCTCGAACGCAATGCGGCAGCCTTCCACGCGAAATAAAACGCCCAGCTCTCTTGCAACCGTATTCAGATTTTCATCGAAGATGCCGAGCACGCCCGAAAGAACGTCCGTCGTGCCGACGTCAACACTTGTCTTAGCCGTAACAGCCCCCTTTATTGCAGGTTGAGCGCGGCGCCCGCACGGGCGAATCCCTCGACGAGCGTGCCTTCCTGCGTAGATGTAAGTTGGATATCCTGTAATTCCCCGTAATCGAGATATGCCTGCCGCAACGCCGCCTCTTCGCCGAGCGCGTACTGCGTGCGCACCGTGTAACGGACGACGACTTCGGCGATGACGACGACTTGCCGCCGCCCCGCCGCGCTTTCGGCATAATCACCCACGAGCGGCGCGCCCTGTTCCACCGTATCGCCCACCGCGCACAGCGGCGTTCCCCTCACGACGGTGAGCCGTTCGACCACGCCCGTTGCGGGCGCGCAAAGCGGCTTGCTTTCCGCCACGGCGTTTTCGTCGCTGATTTCCACGTCGACGGTAAGAACGCCGCCTTCGTGCGAAAAGGAACAGTATGTAACGCGCGGCAACGCCATGACGCAGGCGGAAAGTTTCGCCGTGTCGCGCGGGAACGCGGAAAAAAGATGTGTGCCGTTTTCGCGCAAAACGGTTTTGACTTCCTCGCCGAGATAGGCGCCGCTGCCCTCGACCCGTATCGCCAGAACGCGGCTCTGAAAAAAGAGCGTGCAGGCGCAAAAGAAGAGGATGCCCGCAAGCAGCCCCGCCGATCGGCGGCACGATTGCACCAAACGCAACAACCCCTGCGGGCGGACTTTTTTTATATTATAACACGAAGTTTGCAAAATTGCAAAAACTTTTTTGCAATCTTTGCCGTCCACCCAAATAACGACGGCGTTTTTTTGCGGTTTTTGCGCCGCAAGCACCTGAATTTGCGCATTGACAAGCTTGTCTATCGCCCGTTCCGCGCCCAGCCCCTCGATATAAATTCCGCATTTTTTCATGACAGCCCCTTTCTATTCCCCGCGCTCGACTTTTTTGATGAGCCCGTGCACGACCAGATCGCCCTGAAAATACTTGCCGAGCGAAAGGTTTTCCCCCTCGATCCGAATGCTTCCCTTGCCGCCTTTCAGAACGAGCGTTTCGGACGAAAATTCGAGCAGGCGTTTGACGTTCTGAAAATATCCGCCGCCCCCGTCGACGACGGTATACTGCACCCGAAACGCGCTGCCTTCGGCGGAAAAATTTTTTTTGATTTCCGATAACAGTCCCATACCCGTTATTTTATGCGATTTCGCACACAAATAATACGGCGCAGCGAAGAAAAAACGCTTGACGGCAAAGCGTTAGCGCGTTATAATGAAACGGAATTGCGCCGCCACCGGGTGGCACGGAATGTTTCGGCATTTTTGCCCGTATCGTCAGGTCATAGAAGATACGGACAGAAATGCCGTTTTGTTTTAAGGCAGAGTTATGAAATTTTTTCGTTTTCTCAAAGATTCGTTTCGCTCGCTCACCCCGTTCGAATGGGTGCTGTGGATCGGCTCGCTCGCTGCGATTGCCGTATCCTTTTTCGCCGCGCGCGGCACCGATTATCTTACGCTTTCCGCTTCGCTGCTCGGCGCGACCTCGCTCATCTTCCTTGCAAAGGGCAACGTGTTAGGGCAGTTTCTCGTCATCGCATTCGGGATCTTATATGCAATCGTCTCTTATTCCTTCGCCTATTACGGCGAGATGATCACCTATCTCGGCATGACGTTACCTTCCGCTATTGTGTCCGTGATCGTCTGGCTCAAAAATTCCTTTCGGGGCAACCACACCGAAATTGCGATCAACGCGCTCAGAAAGCGCGAATATCCCGTCATCTTCGCGCTTGCCGCCGCCGTCACCGTTGCGTTCTATTTTATTCTGCGCGCGCTCGGCACAAGCAATCTGATTTTCAGCACGCTTTCGGTACTGACGAGTTTTATCGCCTCGGCATTCGCCATTCGCCGCAGTCCGCTCTACGCGCTCGCCTATGCCTTGAACGACGTCGTGCTCATCGTGCTGTGGATCCTGGCGACGATCGAAAGCCTTTCCTATCTGCCCGTGGTAGTCTGTTTCGCCGTCTTTCTCATAAACGATTTTTACGGTTTTCTCAGTTGGACGCGAATCCGCCGCCGCCAGCAAACGGAACACGAACCATTATAGCATGATAAACAGGAAATTATAGGTGTGATTATGGAAGAAATATCTCTTTATATCATGACAAGAGAACTTTGCCATCGGTTATATAAGCGTTGGGAAAATGACCCTTCAATCTATACGGATATGAAATTGTTTACAACATACCAATACGATGAAAATGCTGTAAATCAATATTTTGATACAAAACAAAATCCATCGCGTATTCTGTTTGCAATCATGAAAGGCGATCACCCGATAGGCGAGTTGCACTTAAAACAAATCAATATGGCGAACAAGGAATGCACATTGAGCATTCATTTACAAAATGATACGGTAAAAGACAAAGGATATGGCACATGTGCAGAACAGTTAGCGATACAGTACGCATTTGACGTGTTGGATATGGTTGCTGTAAATGCCGATACCATTATAAAAAATACCCGTAGCCAACGCGTACTTGAAAAAGTCGGATTTAAGTTAATCAGAGAAGAAAACGGTTTTAAGTATTATAGATTAGAACGATGAATTTCAATTTTTAAGGTAATTATAAAAAGCGAAGAAATTTGAATTTCTTCGCTTTTTTCATTCTGATGGAACGTGCGCTTTATGCGGGGCGCTCTTTTATTTTTTCGCTTGCGCCGCGGTGTAATTCCCGAACGAAAGCTCGGCGCTCGTCAGCCCGAACGGCACGGTTTTATAATTCGGATCGTAATGCTCGCACTGTCCGTTCCGCCACATGCCGCGCATGGTGAAGTTTAACGGTCCGATCCCGTCCTCGCCGCCGTGCTTCCAGTGGAACGGCCCCATGGCGTTGCGCAGCGAAGAAGAAAGCGTGATTTCGAGATAATTCGCCTCGCCCTCGTTGACGAAAAATTCCAGCGCGCCGCCCTCGAACATGCTGCCGACGCGATAGCCGTTTACCTTGACTTCCGCGGCGCAGAAATCGCCGCGCAGGCACAGCCGCGCAAGCGGCGTTTCGCCGTGGAAATCGGCGCAGAATGTCATTTCGCCCGCAAAATGCGCATAGCCCTGCAAATCGATCCGTTCGGCGCCCGCAGGCAGAGCCGCCGCCTTGATCTTGCGGTTTTCAAGGTTGAACGCGCCCGTCAGCATAACGCCTTCGAGCTCGGTATCGTACACCAGACAGTTGCGCAGGCTCTCGGTCGCCTCGGGCGAGAACAGCGCATAATAGACGTGCGGATCCTCGTAAAAATCGAGCTGATACACATATTCGTTGCGCCCCGTTTTGAGCGCTGCGGCAAGATTGCATTCTTCGAAGTTGATATCGAACGCGCTCTGTTCAAACGTAAGCGCCCTTCCGTTGAGCGCCGAAGAAAGATACTTGCCCTTTTCGCGGCGCAAGCTGATTTTCTCGGGCAGTTCTTTGACCTCGAACGCAAACGAAACCCACAGCTTTCCGCAATATTCCTCGCGCAGCAGACGGTCGAACGCTTCTTCGACGGGTTCTTCCTCGCCGTAATGCTCGCCGTCGCGGCTGAGCCGCACGGTATCGAGGGGCAGAAGATTGTCGCCCGCCGACGCGCAGCGCAGTTTTTTCACGAACGCGCGCGGTTCGCCGTATTCCACGGCGGGTTTGCCGTATTCGGGAACGAGCACGACGCTTTCCCCCGCTTCGAGCGTGATCTCGCGCGCCGCCTCGCCGATCGCGAGCGACACGAGGTCGATTTTCGAAAATCCCGCGGGAACGCGCACATGCGCATCCTCTTTGGTCGGATTGACGATGTAGAGGAAGGAAAAATTCTTGCCGATGCGGTAAGTAAATTCGGCTTTTCCGTCGCTTTCGAGCGCGAGCGCGTTGTGTTTTGCGATCTCTTCGATCGTCGTATTGGCTTGCAGGAACGACCAGTCGTCCTTTACGCCGTCGGTGTAAGCGGGCGCACCCACGATAAAGATCTTCCCGCCCGCGGCAACGTATTTGCGCAAAAGCGCTTTGGTCGCCGCCGAAAGCGTTTCGCACGCAGGCACGATGACGAAGTCGTATTCGCGTTCGCCCACGCGCAGCGCTTTCTTTTTGACTTTGCCGTATTTTTCGAGCATGCGTTCGTCGGATATTTCATACTCGATCGCATGCGCGTTGAGTTCGTTCTGCAACGCCGTGAACGCCGCGTCGACCTTCTGCGCCGCGCGCTCGTCCTTGACGTCGTAATGCAGGAACACGCTCGACATAGGACTTATGACCGTGCAACGCACCTGCGCCGCGGAATGCGCCAACAGATAGCCGAGCCGCGTGAAATAGAGGTTGAAATCGGAAAACTGTTTGTGCCAGGTCATGTGGTCGGAAAAGCAGGGCGGGTGGTCGTATTTGCCCTGCCCCGCAAGCGAATAGGCATAAAGGTGGTGGCACATATAGTTCACGCCGTGCACATACTGCGCGTCGGCAACGGCTTTGAGCTGCCGCGGCGTGGCGGCGTACCCGCTGCACGCGAAGGTTTCGGTCAAAACCTGTTTTTTCCCCGTCTGCGCCGCAACCGAACCGACGAGCCGCGCCGAAAGGCGGCTTATTTCGGCAAGCGTAAGATGATCGATCGCGGGAACGTGTTCGTATTCGTAGGTAGGCGCAACGCCCGCACTCCCCCACATCTGCGCAAAAAAGGCGTTTTCCTGTATGCTGTGCCCCGTGAGTTCGCACCCGTGCGCCGAACACCATTCATAGATACGGCGGTAATAATTTTCGCAGTAGAGATAATTCAACGCCTTGTAATAGCGCACACGGTATTCGTAATAGCGCTCGCCCTCGCTGAAAAGCGCAATAATGCCGTCGAGCACGTCTTCCCGATAGGTCTTTTTCCAGTAATCCGCCAACACGCCCGTATACGGCGTTTCGCCGCGCATGAACTGCGGTTCGTCGGTAAAAAATCCGCGCAGTTCTTTGCCGAACCGCTTCGAAAACCGTTTGCGGTAACGCTCGTGCGTCGAGGCAAGGAATTTTTCGACGACGGCGGGATCGAGCACGTCGGTATAAGAAGGATTGCGCCGCAACCGCACGATACGGTACCGCGCGCCTTGCTCGGGCGCATGCACGCGCGCATACCCCCCGTCCCGTTGCACGAACACGGCGAGCGCGTCCCCGTCGAAGGTTTCGCTCTCTTCGCAAACGAGATAGGTTTGCAGGTTGCGCTCGTCTTTTAAGAGTTCGCCGCCCGCAAACCCGCTCGGCCAACCGTTTTCGTCGTAGATCCACACGAACATGCCCCGCTCTTTTGCGGCGTCGAGGCAGAGTTCGACGAGCGAAAACCACTCGTCGGAAAGGTACGGAACGCGCAGCCCCATTCGCGCATGAATGACGAAGCCGCCGCAGCCGACCGACTTCATATCGTCGATCTGCCGCAGCAGCTCGGTTCTATCCAGCGCGTTATTCCAACTCCAAAACGGAACGGGCGCGTATGCGTTCATATTTTGATTACGAACGGAAAGGATAGACATATATCTTATTTCCTCGTTTTCAGCACGCCGCGTTCGTATTCTCTGACTTCGCTCAGGTAATCCTCTTTCAGCCCCTGACGGGAAAGATATTCCGCCCAAACCGCGCCGAAGGGAAGCATTTTGTATTCTTCCTGTTTTACCATGAGCGCGGTGAAATCGGCGTTATCCTGCAACGCTTTGAGTTCGTCGTGGTTGCACAACAGAGCATAGAGCAAGGCTTTTTGCATGGCACGCTGCCCCGTGATGAGCGCCGACAGGCGGTTGATGCTCGCATCGAAATAGTCGAGCGCGATCTTCACCTTTTGCGTCGCGCCGTTGCGCACGATTTCTTTGGCGATCTCTTTGAGTTCGTCCTCGACAAGCACGACGTGGTCGCTGTCCCAGCGGACGCCGCGGGTGACGTGCAACGCGACCGTATCGTAGAACGCAAGTAGCGCGGGGATCTTATCGGAAACATATTCGAGGGGGTGGTAATGCCCGTTGTCGAGCAGGCAGCAAATGCCGTTTTTCGCGGCATAATTCTGATAGAATTCGTTGGAGCCGACGGTGTAGCTCTCGATACCGATGCCGAACACCTTGCTTTCGACGGCGACGATGACCTTCTTTTTATCGTATCCGCACGCAAGGATTTTATCGAGCGAATCTTTAAGGCGCAAACGGGGCGTAAGACGGTCGGCGGGAACGTCTTTATAGCCGTCGGGGATCCAGATATTGACGACGCAGGGCGTACCCGTTTCGTCCGCGAAATATTCGGCGATTTTCAGGCAGGCGATGCAGTGTTTGATCCAGAAGTTGCGGATCTTTTCGTCGGGCGAGGAAAGAGAAAGCCCGTCTTTCATATTCTTATGCGAGAACATGGTGGGGTTGAAGTCGATGCCGTCAAGCCCCTCTTCCTTTGCAAACGCCACCCAGGGCGCGAAGTGCTTGGGCAGATAAGCGTCGCGGTCGACCTTCTCGCCGTTCAGAACGGCATAGCAGGCGTGCACGTTCAAACGCTTTTTGCCGGGCATGAGCGAAAACGCCTTTTTAAGGTCAGCTTTGAGTTCTTCGAAGTTGCGCGCGCTGCCGGGGTAGTTGCCCGTCGTCTGAATGCCACCCGAAAGATCGCCGTCGCCGTCGAAGCCCTTTACGTCGTCCCCCTGCCAGCAATGCACGCTGACGGGAATTTCCGCCAACGCCGCAAGCGCTTTTTCCGTATCTACGCCGTAAGCGGAATAGACTTTTTTTGCAGAATCGTACATGATTTATTTACCTCTCTATTTGAAGTTTCAGATTTCCGAGCGCCGTCGCTTCGATGGGAAGCGCGGCGACCTTCTTGCCGCAGACGCGCTGAGTCAGTTCGTTGAGATAACCGTTTTTCGCGCCGCCGCCGACGATATAGATCGTATCGTATTGCACGCCGAGGTTGTTTTCGAGTTCCTCGATCGCCTGTTTATAGCTATACGCTAAACTGCGGAACGCACAGTTGAAATAATCGCATTCGCAAACAGGCTTTTCCCCTTGTTCCGCAAACCAGCGATCAAACGCTTTTACCATGCTCTCGGGCGAGAGGAAGGAAGCGTCGTTCGCGTCGACGTAGCCCTCGAAGGTACTTTTGCGCGCTTCTTCCACGATCTGCGGGAAAGGTTTGTCGGGACAAAGCTCTTTTCGGAGATTGTTGACAATCCACATACCCATGATGTTCTTCTGATAACGGATATACCCCACGCCGCCTTCGTTGGAATAGTTGGCTTTGCGGCTGTTTTCATCCGTTCTGAGCGTAGACGTTTTCACGCCGAGCAACGACCAGGTGCCCGAAGAGATGTAAGGGTTGTTGCCTTCCATGGGGATCCCCTCGACCGCGCTGCCCGTATCGTGCGAGGCGCACAGCACGACGTCGAGATTGCCGCTGACTTCGCGCGCGATTTCGTCTTTCAGTTTGCCGAGCAAGGTTTTCGGCGCGGAAATTTCCTTGAACAGCCGTGCAGGCAAGCCCAGCGCCGATAAAATCTCGCCGTCGTATTCCCCCTGCACGTTGAGCAATCCCGTCGTGGTGGCGTTGGTGTATTCGTGCGCCTTGACGCCCGTCAGCTTATAAGAAAGATATGCGGGTATCATGAGAAAATCGGTCGCATTCTCCAACCTGCCGCGCAGCAAGTCGTCGTATAACTGATACACGGTCGTAAAAGGCTGAAACTGCGTGCCCGTCTTGTCGTATAATTTTTCGAACGGCACCTTTTCGTGCACGCGTTCGATCGCGTTTTCGGTACGCGCGTCGCGATAGGAATAGCAGGGCAGAATTTCCTTGTCGCCGTTCAGAAGGACATAATCCACCCCCCAGGTATCGATGGCAAGGCTCTCGATTTGCGGATATTTTGCAAACGCCGATTTGATTCCCGCCACAACGTTGCGAAAAAGCGCCGCGATATCCCAAATCAGATGCCCGTCCTGTTTTTGCACGGCGTTCGGGAAACGATAAACCTCGTCGCAACGCAGTTCCTTCCCCTCGCGCCAACCGACGATATGCCGCCCGCTCGACGCGCCGATATCGATCGCCAAATAATATTTCATGTTGCATTCCTCCGTCCGGCCCGTCCGCCTTCTTTTCGAGAGCCGAACGAACGCCTTGCGCGCGGAAAATCCCGCTGCGCGACAATAATACGGTTACATTATAACATAAAATCACAAAATGTACATAGCTGATCGGTATATTGACGATAAAACTTTTTTTTGCTTTCGTTTGATCAAAAATGCGCATATTCGCTCAATCGGATCAACCGCTTGTTTTGCCGTTGCGATCCAACCCGAACAGGTGAAAAAGAGCGCTCGGACAAATATGTCCGTGCGCTCTTTGCTTTTTCATTCGGTTTTTTATTTTGCGTATTCCACGCTGCGGAACTCGCGAATGACGTTGACCTTGATCTGACCGGGATATTCGAGCTCGGTTTCGATCTTCTTCGCGATATCCTTTGCAAGGAAGAGCGCCTTGGCGTCGTCCACCTGATCGGGTTTGACGATGACGCGCACCTCTCTGCCCGCCTGAATGGCGTAACTCTTGTCCACGCCCGCAAAGCTCGTAGCGATTTCTTCGAGCTTTTCAAGCCGTTTGATATAATTCGTGCTCGTTTCACGCCGCGCGCCGGGGCGTGCGCCCGAGATCGCGTCGGCTGCTTGCACCAACACCGCCTCGATCGTTTTGGGTTCCACGTCGCCGTGGTGCGCCATGATTGCATTGACGATCATCGCATTTTCGCGGAACTTCTTCGCGAGATCGGCGCCGAGCTGAATATGCGTACCCTCTTGCTCGTGATCGACCGCCTTGCCGATATCGTGCAGCAAGCCCGCGCGTTTTGCAAAGTTGACGTCCAACCCGAGTTCCTGCGCCATCAGTCCCGCAAGCTGCGCCACTTCGATGGAATGGCGGTAAACGTTCTGCCCGTAACTCGTGCGGAATTTCAATCTGCCGATGAGCTTGATGATCTCGGGGTGCAACCCGAAAATACCGACCTCGAACATGGCGTTCTCGCCCGCGGCTTTGATCTGCTGATCGAGCTCGCGCGTCACCTTTTCCACCGTTTCTTCGATACGGGCGGGGTGGATTCTGCCGTCTTGAATGAGCCGTTCGAGCGTAAGACGGGCGATCTCTCTTCTCACGGGATCAAACCCCGAAAGAATGACGACTTCGGGCGTATCGTCGATGATAAGCTCGATGCCCGTAGCCTGCTCGATCGCGCGGATATTTCTGCCTTCGCGACCGATGATACGCGCCTTCATGTCGTCGCTGGGCAGCGGCACGACCGATACGGTGGATTCCGACGCGTGGTCGGAAGCGCAGCGCTGAATGGCAAGCGAAATAATGTTTTTCGCGTTGAGATCGGCTTCTTCTTTCGCCTCTTGTTCGAGATTGCGCACCTGCAACGCGCAGTCGTGACGGGTTTCTTCGAGGATCTCTTCGGTGAGCAGTTTTTTCGCCTCGTCTTTCGTGAGCTGCGCCACGCGTTCGAGTTCCTGAATCATGAGCTCGTGCTGATGCGAAACCTGTTCCTGTTGTTTTTTTACCTCTTCGAGTTTCTGCTCGTAGGCGGTTTTCTTTTCTTCGAGCGCGTTGCGCTGGTTGTCGAGCGCATCGTTCTTCTTATCGAGCTCGCTCTCTTTCTTTTCGAGCATGTCCTCTTGACGGGAAAGCCGCGCTTCCTGCCGTTGCTGTTCGGCGCGTTTCTCTTTCATTTCCTGCTCGAATTCGTTTCTTCTTCTGATTTCCTGTTCCTGCGCCTCTAAAATCGCTTCCTTCTTCAACCGTTGGCTTTCGCTTTCGGCATTTTTCAGCAATTCCTCGACCTGCTTTTCGGTATCGTCGAGTTTCTGTGCCGATTTCTTTTTGGAAACTTTTTTCAGAACGACCCATGCGACCGCGCCGCCGATCGCAAGCCCTATAATGGGCAATACGACAAATAATGCGACGGCAAGACCCGTGGGTACGGCAAGGAGCAGCGATGCAATGTTACACATACTTGCCTCCTTGAAAATTGTTTTTTGACTTTTATTCTAAATGCCCGAACGGGCATAGTTAGACATGGTCTTGTTTATTATACTATATCGCAATTTATCTGTCAAGTGCTGAAAGATTATTGCCTGTTAATTTGTCAAGCGTTTGCAAGTAATTTTTTTGAATTTTTTTAGAAAATTTTTATAAAACTTCTTGAAGGGCATAAAAAACACCG
>CAJUSA010000017.1 GCA_910589015.1 uncultured Christensenellaceae bacterium | reverse complement strand
CCATATTTTTGTATATGAGAATTTCCTTCTCTCTTTCGTTCAACGGATCGATCAAGTACATGAACGTATCGTTATCGATGATCCGATCGATCTCTTTATCGTAATACGGCATAATAAAAAGCTCGTCGGTGCTCATCCGTTGGTTGCGGCGGTATTTATCGATCGCAATGCGCTTTACCAACGTTGCAATCCAACCCGCGGGATTGATATTTTCAACTTTCAGTTTCGGCGCCATTCTCCAAACTTTCGTGAGCGCATCGTCGACGACTTCTTCCGCATCGAATTTCGAAGTCGTTCTCGGCACCGCGATTGCATACATCAACTTGCCGAAGCGTTCATAAAATTCTTCGAACGCTTTTTCTTCGCGTTTGCCCATACGTTCAATCAAATTCTGGAAATCAAAAACTTCGTTCATCTTTCGTAATTAAAATCTTATTCTCTCTCGTTGGCTTTGTTAAACTGTTCTATAATCTCGCACACGGCGTTCTTCTGACCGTCGGTCAGCGAAACGATTGCCCGATATAATTCGCTGTTCTGCACGTCCGTCTGATCGTCGTGCTCAAAAGAAAAAAAGTATGCGAGCGAAACACCCAGATAATCGCATATCTTTTCAATCGACCGCAACGAAGGCACCCGCTCTTTGTCGCGTTGCGCGTTCTTACGCCACTGATAAACCGTTGTGGATATTTCCGCGTTTTCGCGCAATTCGTAGCTTGTGATGTGTTTTTCACGCATCAACTCGTCGATCCGCGCCACGATTTTCTTTTTATCCATCATATACCTCGTATGCTTTTTACAACATTTTAAGGCATATTTCTCAACAGCATAAAGTATTTCGTACTACTGATTTTAGATGTTATTACATCAAAGCGAATTTTTTTCAAAATTTTAGAAATTTTTGTACTTTTTTAACACCTTTTAGCAATTCATTATAACATACTTGCCAAAAAAACGCAATCCTTTCTTGCCATGAACCCGCAAAAATATAAAATTACATTTCGTCGCAAAACAACAAGGCTCTCAAACCCATGTGCGCGCGGTACTTCTCTTGAAATTGTTTTACAGTCTTACAAAACAACAAGGCTCTCAAACGATTCGACGGCAACGTCGGTCACGTTTGTTATTTTACAGTCTTACAAAACAACAAGGCTCTCAAACGATCGGCAAACTTCTTGATAATTTCTGGCAATTTTACAGTCTTACAAAACAACAAGGCTCTCAAACCAAAGCAGTGGGGAAAGATGGCGTGTATCTATTTTACAGTCTTACAAAACAACAAGGCTCTCAAACCTCAAATGAGCGAATAAGAACGTGCACCGCCGTGCAGTTGTTTTTGTAAAACCAAATCTACGCATAATGATTTTATCACATTTCAAAGATATTTTCAACTAATTCGCACAAATCATTGGTAAGAATTATAGCTCTTTCGTTTGCAAGAAGAGAACGTTTCTTGCCGTTTTCCATTAATAAAAGGGATATTTTATGCAAAGAACAATGGCGGTATAACAATTTCAGTTCGTCATCGGTCAGCACGCTCTTTAATCCGACAAACACGAAAAACGAAATTCCCTTCAACTGCGCGAATAGATTGAGATAGCATATAATTTTTTCAAGTAAGCTATCGTAATCTTGGGCAGGTTTTACCGAACACCCTTTTAATATCGCTTCCGCAGAAACAGATTCATAATCCAACGCAAAATTTTCTGCCGCACATAGTTCCGAAAGAAACCGTTCCACTTCCGCGCTGACTTCTTGATAACGCAACAAAAACGATCCCGACATAATACTCTGCTGCAAATGCTTATATAACAGCGTCGTGATTTTTTTATCCGTTAATTCAAACGTAAACAAATCGGTCAGAATCTCGCCCGACTTATCCGCACGAACCTGCACCCCGTTTTCCCAGAATGTAAATTCCGATTGCTCGCCGCCGAGCGCAAGCGTCAACTCACGGATCATCTTATAATACTCATGCGGATTTTCAATGCATAAAACGAAGGGATGATCATCCTCTAAAACAATGGACGTTTCAAAATACACACAAGAAATTTTCATATTTCTACAAGCCTGTTCATGCTTTCTTCCACCGTACTCTGATTTTTTCCTACCAGATATTCTATTTTCGAAAATTGATTTTCGGTAATTTCCAACAATTCCACGATGCCCTCGGGCGGCAGATTTTTTCCGACGCGCGCCTTTTCCGCCTGACTGATCACGCCGTTTACAACTAATTTGGAATAAACCGATTTCTGCATCATAATAAACCCGCTTTTGATAAGAAATTTATGAAAAACGGCGTAATCGTGCCTGTTTTTCGAGGTTTCCATCGGTAAATCAAAAAATAACAACAATCTCATATATCTAAAATTCATTTTCTATCTTAATCTCTTCCGGAAAAACGATCTGTGAAACGTCGTCCGTTTCCAACGCCGAAAGCACGCTGCGCACATGGCGGCGAATCGCAAGATCCAAAGTTGTGTTTTTTCCTTCCATCAGCACACTGAAATTGAGGATATTCGCCATTTTGCGTTTGAAATTCTTATCGTCCGCTTCCATCGTCAAAGCCGTTTCGTCGACGATCGGGCGGAATGGTTCAAGCAAATCACACGAAAAATTAAAAGCGTTGAATTCGTTATCGTGCCAGATCCCCAACTGCGTCAACAGCCCCGCCGCCACAATTTCCCGATTAAATGCCGAGAGCAGAACAGCGTAACCGTAATTCAGGCATGCGTTTACAAATCCGCCGTTCCGACGCGACGAACCCTCGGGAAGAAATGCAGTTAAAATAAACCTTAGCGGCATGTCCTTCCCGATTGCTCGCATCGCCTTCTTGCACATCTTGCGCGTAACCGCGCAACATGCCCGCCTCTTTTCCGAAACCGAGTTGTTCCAAAAAATCCGCCTGATTGAAAATTTTCCGTCGGATTATCACCTGCCATATTTGCGCCTTTGTTTCTTCCGATCGGGAGAACTGCCATTTATAACGTTTCGACGTGTTATGCGCGCCGTAATACGGAACAAGCTCTGCCTGCGGATTACACTTTTCATCGCAAAAAATCACCTTGACGCGATGTTCCATCAAGACCGACAAAAGCGCGGCGGTAAGCGATACCGCCGTACTCTGTACGATAAGCGTGTTGATCTCGTGAATGTAAATCTTCTTTTCGCTTTCGCCGCGCACGACAAGATAATTCAGTCGAGTTTCGAGTTTACAACGCGAATTGACGATTACGATGCGAAACCCCATCTTATATCTTCCGTTCCCGTACAGCCAGCCCGCAAGGCGATTGCCCGATCAGACGGAAATCATCGTCCGTTATGTCTTTGCCGAACGCAAAATTTCCTACATTTTTCCCTGCGCCGATCAAGGTCAAATCGGAATTTTTTGCATTACAGTGGAAAAAATCAAAGATATTTAACAATACCTGAACTTGTTCGACAACCTTCAATCCGTTAAACTTATCCCGTCCCTTCCGTAAGGTGGCAAGAAAACTGGAACAAATCGATAATCCGCCGTATATTTTTTGACGAAGCTTATCCATCAGCATGTCATACAGCACGAGATTTTTTTCGCGGTCGATCGCCAATTTTACTTCGCCCATACGGTTGGTTTTGACGACGTATACTTCCTCGTCCTTTTCGACGGTCTTTCCCTTATTCCGCTCGGTAAATTCCGACAATGCTTTGACGTATTCGTCCGTTTTGTTATCCGTAAACAACTGCACCGCATTCTGTATAACGATGCTGGAACCGGATACCCCGGTTATATAAACGGGCGTGCCGTTATAAGAAACCAACTGTTTACACTTTATTTTCGGCACAAGTACCGTTACTTCTTTCAAGCCGCATTTTACGAAATAATTCTTCAACCCTTCGGGATCGTCTTTGCATTGTTCGTGCACAAGCCCGGGAACCGCCTCGATGGTTTTTCTTGATCTGCCCTTTTTGTCCTGTGCCTGCACGATCGCAAAATAAGCCGTCTTCTGCGATTTATACCCGCCGTAGCGTTGGGTGTTACTCAACACGCCCTTGCCCTTTCTGGGCGCGGTGATTGCCGTATCGTGATGCGAAAATACCGTCTGTTTATAGAACTCACCTTTTTCGCAATATGCGTAACGCGTTACCGCCATGCTACACCTAAAAAAGGTTTGTTTTGCGACGGAAAGGCTGTTATTCTTATCCCATGCGCCCGCAACGTCGCGCAAAAACATGGTTTTCAGATTATACAGGCGCCACTCGTCCCCCGCCTGCCGATACATGCCCCACGGCGTCGAAAAGCAGGTATCAAAAACATTTCCGACGACGATATTGAGATAGGCGTCGCGCGCATGATGCAGATCGTTTGTGACTCTGCATTTGAATAAATCGAATTTCTGCTTGAAATCGGATACGTTTTTTGCCTTGCTGTATACAATTCTGGTTTCGGGATATTTACGTTTTAAGAGTTCGGCGACGGCTTTTACCGTTTGATCGGTGATCACCTTCTGACGGTTGATAAAATCGTTGTAATCCTGATCGTCAAGCGGTTCCATGCGCGTCAGGCGTTGATAGGTGATGTCGCCGATCAGATTCTTCTGCAACAGCAGATTCCATAACGGTTGTTGCGCCGTAAATCCTTGCGGCAAGGGATACAAATCGCGCTTTTCGGCATTTTTCGAACGCAGAACGAGCACCTTGTTATCGAGGCTGTCGTCCTTTATGTAGCAACGGGGCAGAATATGATCGACGTCGTAACGGTTGGTATTCAATTCCCCGAAATCGATCCGCTCGCCCGAATACATGCATCTTCCCAACTGGCGGAAATATAAGTAAAGCCGTTCTTGCCGCAAACGCATATCGGTAATTTCGTCTTTGCGCAATTCTTCGGCAACCTCTTCATAACCCTGTAAGCGTTTATAACAATCCAACAGTCTGTTTTTACGCGACTGTGTGCGCCCCCGATCGCCCTTCTTATCGTCATCACGCGTTACCTCGATAAAAATCTTATCGGGCACGCGGCCGAGCGCCTGCACGTATTCGTCCGCCATACACAGCGCCTGCCAGATTCCGCGCCGCACGACAGGCGAAACATACAGCTTTTCCACATCCTCGTAAGTAATTTCCGTCCGTTCTTCCCCGTTTTCCGCCCGAATCAGCGCCTCGAATCCGTATTCTTCGCGAAAGAGAATTTCGTTCAGATTTTCGTTCGTTTCATACAGCAGATCGAGCACTGACAGCCCACACGCTTCCCCGCTTTGTACGCGCAATTCGGTTAAAAACTTTTTCGAAAGCCTGCCGAATTTCTGAAAAGAAAGTCCTTTTAACTGCTTGATATGTTCTTTAATGACGGGAAGACCGCCGTAACTTTTCAGAATGAGTTTTTCCACGATCTTCTTGTCGGTGTTGAGCGTATGCCACAAAATGATATTTTCGCATACGCCGCCGTCCTGCGCAAGATCTTCGTCGACAAAGTCGCCCAAAATTGCTTTCAGTTGCAGATACGAACTCATGCTCGCTTTGATCTCGCCGTCCTTTCCCGTGATCTTCACCCCGCTTTTTTCCGACTCGGAAATTTCCCCGCTGCGCACGAGGAAGTCCAGAACGGCTTTGTCCGTCACCCGTTTCTTCGTCAGGAACAATTCGTCGAACAGCCGTTTTTTGAGCGCGACGGAAACGGGACGATCGTTGATGCGCAATTTATTGATCTGATTGAGTACGTTGAACTTCTGATAACAGATCGACGTCTGCGGCAATACGTCTTCCGCATGCAGATAGGTGCATTTATTCGTCATATTGCGCATGAACTGTTCGTTGCTCTGCGCCAGATCGACAACGTCGTCGAAGTTCCACGGCGTAATCTTTTCCGCTTTCCGGACCGCCCAACTGTTTTTCCCCGTCAACGGCCCGACGTAATACGGAATGCGGAACAAAAACAAGGGCAGAATTTTGTCGGCGATCGCCTGCGTTGCAGGAAACGCCCGTACCATGTTCGCAACAATGCGGTTCAATTCGTCCTCATTGACCTGATGCGGAAACAATCCGTTATCGGAATGAAGAATCTTCGGCAGGAAACTGCCCGCCTCGACTTTGCGCAAGATTTCTTCCTTCGTACCCTCATCTTTGACGTTCTGCAAGCCGTTGAGCAGTTTTTTCAGCCCGGCAAAAAAATCTTCATCGCAGCAGGGCGTGACCTTGATTTTATCGCCGCCTTTTTTGGTGTACCCTACATAACTTACATAATTCGCCTTTTCTTTGGGACTCTTAAAAAAGCGGCGGTAGGTTTCTTCGTCTGCATTGGCGCGCAAAAAGTCTTTGAGGGTACGCAGATCGCGTTTGTGATTCTCGTATATTTTTATCATTGCGCAGGATATATTCGGCTGCCCTTCGAGCAGTTTTTCAAACACGATATAACTGTATATCGCCCGAATAGCTTGCAGCAAAGCAAAATCGTCGCCGTAAGATGCCTGCATGGCTTCGAACCCTTCGTCGGTCAGTTTCTTAAACGAAAAGGACTTTTCTTCTTTGTATTCCGCACCGAACAGGATTTTCGGCGCTAACGTTGCGCCGCAGAGCCCTTTTATGATCTCTTTCGTGAGCGCGTCTTTCCCGAACAAACCTTCGAGAGCGCGTTGCTTTTCCTGCACACCGTAATTGCCGTCCAGAAGGTACGCCTTGGCTTGCGGTATGCGCGCAAGGTCAAAATACGGAACGGCTTCAAAATCGCCGTAGCGTTCCGCACAGCAGGCATTAAGTGCGCCGAAGAGTTTATTTGCGTCGCGCACCTCTTCCATTCCGCCCACAAACAGGAAATGCCCGCGGTATTTGACGATATGGTGCAACGCGAGGTAATACAGCCTTAAATCGGCTACAGGTTGATTCTGCAATTCGTTGCGCAGATGATAGATCGTCGGGAATTGCTCATGATAGTGTTTATCGGTATATGCGCCGTCGGCAAACAGCGTGTTCTTATCGCCGCCCAACACGTCCGCCTTGTCGTCGGCATAATACGGACTGTTATTCAAACGGATAAAGAAATTTTTATCGTCGAGATAGGGTGCAAACAACGCCTGTAAAAAACCCAAACGCTGTTTTCTGCGATCCAGACGCCGCCGCGCCGTGCGAAATGCGCGCCGCTGTTCGGCGGTCGTACCGGCATCGAATAACCGAACCGCCCAGCAATCTTTGCCCTTGGCGCGCAAAAGACGGTAGTCCCCGTCCGTGCACGCCATACCCACCGAATTCGTCCCGATGTCCATTCCGAGATAAAATTTTTTCATATGTACCTCTTAAATTTATTTTTTTCTCTTGACAATTCCCGCACGATCGTTTATAATAGACTTACAAAACAACAAGGCAAGTTCAAATAAAGAATTTTCCTCATCACCAAAATCGCATTGTGCGGTACGCTCTTCCCAAAACGGGAAGAGTTTTTTCTTGCCGCTCGATTATAACACAGAATACCCTGTTTGTAAATACCGTGCGAAAATAAAAAACACCGCAAAGCGGAGTTTTTTTATCCCTTTTTCATGAAACAGAGCGGCGGAAAAATCCGCCGCTCACTATCAAACCAAATTTTTTTCCTTCCTCACTTAATGCTGTAAAGCGCCGCTAAAACAGCCTGTTCGGCAAAACCGACCTGATGAATGACGTATGACTCGTTTCGGTTCCACGTCACCGTACCCGTCGCCTGATAAGGGCACAGCCCCGTTTCGGGATCGCGGTTCTTATACGCCGTTTCCACGTTCACGGTAAAAGAATTAAGATATCCCTTTGCAAGTTCCGCATCGTAATCGTACAGTTCGTAATATGCTTCGTGCAAGATCGCCGCAAACCAGGGATCGCCCTGATAATAGAATTTCATCGCGCCCGGATCAATGAGGTTGAACGTCTTTTTTGCGGCGGCCGCCGTGCCGAGCGCGTCGTCCATATATTCGGCTTTTTTTGCCGAATCTTCCGTGAGCTCGTACATGGCGAAGTCGGCTAAGATCATACTGCCCGAATTGTAAGCATAATGCACGCGGTTCACCGCGCCGTCGATACGTTCGCCGTTTTTAATCACCGTATGGATCCCGTTCCAATAATCGTAGCTATCGGGTTTGTTCTGCATTTTCTTGCAGAAAGCATAGAACTTATCCGCCCACTCGGCATAAAACGCTTTTTGCTCGGACGTTTCGGCAAACTCTGCAAGCGTCGCGTTCACGATAATACTGCATGCGTTGGCGCTGAGTCCGCGTTCCAAATGTTGTTCCTCGGCGTCGTCGCTCAAGCCGCGCTCGCTCCACACAAGCCCGCCAAGTTCGTTGTTCCAGCCCGACAGAACCCAGTTGTTTACGCGGACGGCTTCCTCGAGATACCATTCGTCCTCCAATATTTCATAGGCGCGGATAAGATTTCTTGCGACCCAGATATTATCGTCGAAGAAACAGTCGCCGTACCCCGAAGAAGGGCTGCTTCCGCGTCCCGAATGATACTTCACCGAATTTGCCGCCGCATTGCCGTCGGGATTGCTCTGACGGAAGTATTTGAAGTTGTTCATCATCTTTTGAAAGATATCTTTCTGTTCCGCGTCGTCGGGATAGAGCTTGCACATATAGTACTGCATTCCCACGCCGCAGAAATTCGACCAAAGGAAACCCGACTGGTTCTGATTGTGATATTCTTTGAGATTGATATAAGCGTTCTCGCCCTCGCCGCCGCGCACGGCGTACTGATCGAAAATGGTGCCCGCCATGTTCTTCGCCAGCGTTTCCTGCGAAGTCGGGCGCTCGACGGGGGGAATGTCCGGCTTTTCGCCGCCGCCGGAAGGATTACCCCCCTCGCCGCAAGCACATAACGCCGTTAATCCAAGCATAAGCGCCGCTGCCATTGCCGCTATTTTTTTAACGTGTTTCATGAAAAGCACCTCAATCCTGTTTGCGTTTTTTCACGATAAGCGCCGTAGCCGCGCATGCAATTACGGCGGTGCCGAGAATCAGCCCTGCGCCCGTCGCGCCGACCGAACCGCAACCCTTCTTCGTATCGTCTTTATCGTTCGGTTTGTTCCCGTCGTCGGGGTTCGTTCCGCTTTCGCCCGGATAAACCGTGCCGGGGATCTTCGAACCGTCGAGATTTACGGGACCGCGCAAATCGAAATCCCAGATCTTATCGTTGATCATGCTTGCCGAATCGCCCATGACCACAAGATAGCCTAATTCGAAATTCTGAATTTTTACCGAAACTTCCTGACCGTCGGCATTGAGCGTCGTATCCGTAAGATTGCTCGTCGGCGCCCCGAAGTAACAGTAATACGTTCCCATGTTGCTGATCACCGCATCGCTCATAATATAAACGTTGCCGTCTTTGGGCGAATACGCCAGCATTGCCGTCACGCCGTAATAGCAGATCGCACCGCTGTCCGTCATGTGCAGACCGAGTTTGATCATGCCCTGTCCGTCGATAAATTCGTTGGTGCCGCTTTCCTGACCGCCCGCAACGGCCGCCCATGCGCCGATTCCTTCGATATTCGGCATACCCAGCGCAATCCCCTGTTCGGCATATGCTTTATAGGCTTCGCGGAATTTTGCAAGCAGATCGGCTGCACCGACGCCGTAACTGTCGGGAATGCGGATATCCGATTTGATCGTAATATGCTTGGAAAGATCGAGAACGGTGCGGGTGCCGTCGGCAGCGTAGTTTACGCCGGGCAGAACCTGCTTATCCGCCTTGGTTGCCGTAAGGTCGATCGCGCCGTAGAGGAAATTCTGATACTTCGTACCGTTGACTTCGAACACGTTCGAAACCGCCGGACCTAAAATCATTTCCCCCGTGACGGGATACTGTTGCAAACCTTCATTAAAGCGGGTGGGATTTTCATAAATTCCGAATGCGTCATGGTCGAGCACGACAGCCGATAAAGGCGTCTTGGTCGTATCGACATAAATTTTCGTCGTTTCCGCCGTTGCCCCTTCGCCCTTGACGAAGGTCTGAACGAGAACGTCGGTTCCCTCGAAGAACTGCATGAATTCGATCGCATTGCCCATCGTATCCGCATAAACCGCCTGCGCCGCAGCCGCAACGGCTTCCGCCGTTACGCCCGAAGGAAGCTTCGCCTCGGTTTCGGCGCTCACTCTGCCCGCCGCGTTCGAATCCAGATCGGAAACGATGTCGCCCGTTTCGGGATCGACGTGTGAGGCCTTATAGAACTTCACCTTTTCTTCTTCGATCACCGCAACGCCATTCGTGAACAACTGATTGGTTTTTTCCGCAATGACGGTCTGTTCGCCGACGGGCGCGCCCCAGTCTTCGGAAGAATTGAACGCCGTAAGGAAGGTGCTCGTAACGGTATACATCTTTTTGAGTTTGGCGTTGTAAACGACGTTGCCGCCCTCCGCCGTAGACTGGCGCCACTGGCTGTATTTGTTGTTATTATGCTGCGTGATGGGGTTCGTGTTGATGTCTTTCCCCGTGAAGTATTCCTCGTATGCTGCTTCGTAGTCCGCAACGGAAAGCCCCGTAATATGCGCTGCGTTCACCGTATCCTGATACACGGGGATAACCATGCTCGTTGCAATGTCATGCGCCGTCAGATCGCTTTCCGCGCCCGTTTCGTCAACCTTCTTGCCGTAAACAAACTCTGCGTCCTTGGCATAACCGAGCGAGAAGTTCTGATAGTCGATACCGTCTACCGTAAACTGATTTTCCGTAGGATAGCCGGCATGAACAAGCTGGTTACTCCAACCATGCGACGCATTCGCATAAGCGTTTGCCGCGCCTCCGCGCACGGTGTACGCCTCTTTCGTATGCGGGTTGAATACGATAAACGCATAATCCGCATTCCAAAGACCGGCATCGCCGTCAAACGTTCCGAGCCCGAGGTGCGCCGATACGAAATATGTGCTTGCGCCGTCATTGGGCCAGCCGTTTCCGAGAGGATGGTTTTTGATCTGAAACTGATCTTTCATACCCGCCGCTTCCATCTCGGCAAGTAAGCGCGCGCCTTCCGTCTCAAACGCCTGCACGACTTCCGCCTGTGTGACGCCCGCAATGTAGGTGCGTCCTTCGAGAAAACCGTGCTGAAACACGTTATCTGCCGCGTTTGCGTTTAAGGAGCCGACGCCCGAAACCAGACACGCGCAAGCCAGCGTTCCCGTCATGGCGACTGCCAGACTCTTTTTGTGTAAAACCTTCATAATATTCCTCCTAAATCCTATATTTTAAGGGATCATTCCCCTTTTAACCTTTGATACCGCCAACGGCAACGCCGTTGATGAAGTATTTTTGCATAGCGCAGAACACGACGATGATGGGAATACTCATCAGAATACTCATTGCCATCATCGGGCCGTATTGGAAGTTTGTTTCGAGCGAATAATTGCGGATCGCCATGGTAAGCACGCTCAGTTCCTCATGCCCCTGCAAGATGAGATTGGGCCACATGTACGAATTCCAGACGCCCTGAAAACAGAAGATACCGAGCGTAAGCAATGCGGGCACAAGCATGGGCATATAAATTTGAAGAAAGATTCGGAACTCGCCCGCGCCGTCGATCCGCGCCGCTTCCGCAAATTCACTGCTTGCAGGTATCAGGAACTGCCGCATGAAAAACACGCCGTAAACGCCCACCGTACCGGGAAGCAGCACGCCGAGGAAGGTGCCGATAAAACCGAAGCCGCCCCGTCCTAAAATATCGTTTCCGCCGACAAGCGGGAAGGAACGCAGCAACAGAAAGGTCGGAACCGTCGTCGCAATACCGGGCAGCATCATCGACGTCATCATGATTTTGAAAATTACGTTGCTGCCTCTGAAACGCAGTTTTTCAAAACCGTAAGCCGCCATGGACGCAAACAGAAGGTTTGTCACCACGTTCACAAGCGTTAAAAACAGCGTGTTGAAGAAGTATTGAAAGATGGGTACGTTTTCAAATACGTTCTTGTAGTGTTCAAACGTAAAGCTGGTAAAAAACCACGAACGGTTTGTGTATATTTCGCTCTGAGGGCGGAACGAAATGAGGATCGACCAATAATACGGCGCAAGCGCAATCAAAGCAAGCAACACCGCAATCGCAGTAAGCACGATCTTCCTGATCAGTTTCGATCTTTTGGGATTCATGAATGTTTTTTCCATGTTTCACCTCTCAGTAAGCGCGATCCTTCACGAATTTTTGCGTGATCGTCGAAACAAACGCGATCACGATAAACAACAGCACTGCCTGCGCGGACGCATACCCCATGTTCGAGTTCGTGCCGAACGCGCGGTTGTAAATGACATACACGGGCGTCACCGTGGAATTTGCCGGGCCGCCGTCGGTCATGACAAGCACCTGATCGTAGAGCTGGAAGGCGCCGATAATGCTCATCGTGATAATGAAGAAGGTCGTCGGCGCGAGCAAGGGCAGCGTAATTTTGAAAAACATGCGCGGACGGCTTGCTCCGTCGATGCGCGCCGCCTCGTAAAGCTCGGGCGAGATCCCCGTCAAGGCGGCGGCGTAAATGATCATGTTTCCGCCGATCCCCTGCCACATGGTGAGAAAAACGATCGTGATCATCGCCGTATTGCTCGATTCGAGCCATTGCGGCCCGCGGATTCCCAACAAGCCCAAAAAGGAATTGACCACGCCGATATCGGGATTGAAAACAAGACGGAACACCGTTGCCGCCGCCACCGTACTCGTAAGCCCCGGAATGTAATAAATCGCACGGAACACCTTCCCGCCCTGCACGTCGGCATTGATGAGCATGGCGTAGAAAAGCGGCAACAAAACCGAGAGCGGAATGGCAAACAACGCATACCAGGCAACGTTTACAAACGATTTTTTATAGACGTCGTCGAACTTGAAAATGTTGGCAAAATTCTGAAACCCGACCCAGTTGATTTCCCCGATCCCGTCGTACTTCGCAAAAGCAAGCACGATCGCCATTATAATAGGAACAAGCGTAAACAGCGTAAAGAACACGCAGGCGGGCAACACGAAGAAAAACCCTTTCCATGCAAGTCGGCTTTGCAGAGAATGTTTCTTTTTTTCGGCAATTCTTTCCATGAAATCCCCCTTAAAGAAGCGCTTCGAGCTGGAATTGCGAGTCACCTTTTTGCTTAATCTGCGTCAAAGCCGTGAGAGAATCGACGATCGTGCCGTTGTTCGTGCGGATATACTCGCGCAGCGAATCGATTGTGCTGAAAATCCAGGTCGTTTCCACGTTCGAATACCCCTTCGCGATCGGACGGACGTCGCACGAAGGCAACATCGATTTCATCGTCGTGAGAATTTGATTTTCGGAAACGAACGCCGCGTCCTGCAAAACGGTTTTGGCAGGCAGCAGATTGTAGAGTTCACAGTACTTTTGAAGATTTTCGTCTTTGAGCCACCATTTGATAACGTCGAAACCCTTATCGAGGCTCTTCGTTTTAGGCACGGCAAGCGAATACCCGCCGAGCATACCGCTTACGGCGCCTTCGGTCGCACTCTTTGCGGGATAACCGACAAAACGAAGATTCATTTCCTCGCCGAGAAGTTTTTCGACCGTAGCGTTATAATTGCTCGGACCGAACTTCATAGCCACTTTTCCCTCGATAAATTTATCGTCGGTATGATAAT
The DNA here is from genome assembly GCA_910589015.1 of uncultured Christensenellaceae bacterium. Classification (GTDB taxonomy): domain Bacteria; phylum Bacillota; class Clostridia; order Christensenellales; family Borkfalkiaceae; genus Gallimonas. Next base: position 26,944 of record CAJUSA010000017.1, on the reverse strand, counting down.
CGGTGGGACACCCCGTTGTTTTCATGAGATCGATGAACAGATCCATAATTTCCGCCGCCTTTTGATAGGACTCGGAGTTTGTATCGCTCACGTCGATATTGATTTTCGGAACCGCGGAAGAAGTATCGACGAGCTTTGCGCCGTTTGTCAACGTAAAGCTGTAAAACTGACCGCGCAGATTATAAGCGTCGAGCCCGACGATCGTATCGTTGCCGCTGCCGCTCGTAAGCGCCCGCGTCGAGCTTTTCAGCTCGTCCCACGTTGCGGGGATCTGATCCTCGCTCATCAGGTCCATATTGCACCAAAGCCCCCAGGCGTCGAGATCGATCGGGATCCCCCAAACGCCGTTTTTCACCGTGAGTTCGCGGCATGCCGCCTCGTTATAGTCGGCAAGATCGATCGTCCCGTCCTCTTCGATCTTTCCCGAAAGATCGTGCACGAGGTTGGTCTTGGAAATGGTTTCCCAACGCGGCCAGATCACAAGATCGGGCGCCGCGCCGCCCATCGACGCAGACGCCAACGATGCCGTTACGCTATCCTGCATCTTGTATTTCATCGTGTAGCCCATTCCGTTGTTGGCGTTGAAATAGGAAACAAATTCATCAAGCGTATCTTTATCCGACGCGATCGCGTCGCACCACACCATAATTTCGTTCCCATTCGCGCCGCAACCCGTAAAGCCCGCAACCGCCCCCGCGCAAAGCGCCGCAGCCATCGATACCGCTAAAATCTTTTTCATCCTTTCCCCTCCGAAATTTTTTATCCGCGAACGTACGCCTGAACGATGGTAACGCTTTCGTCAAGCGGACGTATCGTATACTCTTTTACGCTTTCCGGAACAATGTATGTTTCGGCATAATGCACTTCATAGGGCTCGAACGCGCCCGTCGGACTTTCGATCACTGCGCCGCGCCCGTCGACAACGTTCGCCTGTACCACCGAACCGTTCGTGCGGTAAAGCTCTTTCCGCCGAATATGACAACGGCGCGTTTCGATAAATTCCCGCTCATGCAACCCCGTGTGCTCTTCGCGATAGTCTTCGCGCTCTTCGATTGTTTCGAAACGGTTGATCAGATTTTCTTTTACCCAAGAGGTCGTTCTGTCCCACTGAATGACCTTACGCCCGTGATGGATATGTACGGGTCTGGGTAAACCGTCCAAACCAAGCCGCGCCCAATCCCACAGCTTAAAGGTGAAGATATAGGGCGTAGCGGAAATTTCCAACACCATCGTATCTTTTCCCGAACAATGCACCGTGCCGCCCGGGATCAGGAAATGGTCGTGCTTCTTAACGGGCCATTTGTTGACGTATTTTTCCGCAGGGAAGTCAAATCCGCCTTTCTGCGCCCGTTCGAGATCGGCAAGCATCGCGTCCTGATCAATGCCCTCTTTCAGCCCGAGATAAACGTAGGTATCCTCTTCGCAGTCGAGAATATAATAGCTTTCGTCCTGCGTGTAGTGCATGCCGAACGTATGTTGAATATATTCCGTAAGCGGATGCACCTGTAACGATAGATTCTGACCGCCCATCGTATCGAGAAAGTCGAAGCGGATCGGATATTCGTCGCCGAACCGCGCGTGCACTCTGTCGCCCAACAGCAGACGGGGACGGTAGAACACAACGTCGATGGAAGGTACCTCGATCCTCGTCTGCCCGAAGCGCAGATAAATGCTGTTTTCTTCCGGAACGCCGTCGAATGCCCAGGCATAATTATCGGCGGAACGGTCGAGATCGCAAACCTCTTTCATCCACTGCCCGCCCCAGACTTCGGGCGCGAAATACGGAACAAGACGGAACGGACGGGTCGCAAACTTTTCCAGCCCCGCGCGCCAACCCTCGCCGCTCACCATTTTCGGGTCGTTTGCCCGATTCGTATCGAGCAAATAGTCTGCCCTGTTCATGAGCGTGCGTTTGTGACGATCCGCCATGCGCCATTCGACAAAAAATCCCTGCTTGAATTTCGCAAGTTTGCCCGCGTCGGAATTTTCCGTCCGCCAATTCGGAAGCCCTTTTGCGAACCGGCATTGAATTTCCCATCGCGCCAGATCGAGATAAACAAGCAGATCGCCTTGCGCAACAAGCGAAGCGCCTACGCCGATCACGCAAATCAAACCCGTTCGGGCAGCGATTTCGCCGCGCATATCGTTTGCCTTATCCGCATCTAAAACGTCGGTAAGTTTAAGCGTATTCATCACGCCGAATACGCGGTCATCCGTAACAAACGGACAGATCATGGCGTTATAAGCGGCTTGATCCATCATCGCGTCGTCCGAGAAAAACCATTCGGCACCGAGCGCAGACAATCCCTTCCACACTTCCGCCTGATCGACTTCGGGATAGCAGTCGAACACGATGACAAACCGCTTTTTCCCTTTCGCACGGCGCCGCAGTTCGTCGGCAATGTTTGCATAACCCTGCCATGTTTCAAACCCGTCGATTTTCAATTCGGGGTATTTATCGTAATTTCCGTAACCTTTCATAAAATATCCTTTTATAACAATGATGCGCCGATAATACCGGCTTTATTTCCGAGTTTCGCAACTACTACGTTGACGGGGGCGTATTCCAACCCGTAAACTTCCCGCTTGACCGCGTCCTGCACCTGCGGTAAAAACAACTTCGCGGATGCCGACATTCCGCCGCCGATCACAATTCTCTGCGGTCGCAAGATATTCGCAAGCCCCACGACGGCCGATGCAAGATACGACGCAAAATTTTCTACCAGCCAAACGGCTTTGACCTCTTTTTTCTTTGCCCGTTCGAAAACTTCTTTTACCGAAGAAATACCGAGAACCTGCTGTGCTTTTTCCGAAACCGCCGTCGCGGAACAGTATGCCTCGAAACAGCCTTTTCTACCGCAAGTACAGGGTCTGCCGTTGGGAACCAAAGTCATATGTCCGAATATTCCGGACGCATCTTCGTAGATCGAGCCGCGTTCCAATTTTCCGTTTTTTACCAATCCGCCGCCGACGCCTGTACCGAGCGTCAGCATAGCCACGCGGTCAACGCCTTTCCCTGCGCCGTAAACGGCTTCCCCGAGCGCCGCGCACTTGGCGTCGTTCGCAATTTCGGCAGGCAAACCGAGCGATTTTGAAATATCGTCCCGTAACGGCGCGTCGCTCCAACGAATGTTATTCGAAAAACAAACGACGCCCGTTTTCGTATCGATAATGCCGGGCGAACCGATGCCGACCTTTTGAACTTTACGGTGAAGCGCCAGCTTCTTTGCCGCCTCGGTCAGATCGGTCACGATCCCTTCGTAATCGCTGTCGGCACGCGTGGGAACCTGCACCGATTCCACGATATTTCCGTCTTCCACCAAGCCGATTTTTGCCGACGTGCCGCCCAAATCGATTCCAAGCGCGATCACTGCTTGTCCCCCTCGAACACATAAAAAGTCAAGATCCCTTCGTTGATGCTCTCCGCCCTGCGGAATACTTCCTGCGGATCGGTTTCCTCGGTTACTTGCAAAGTATAACGGAATTGATAAAAACCGCCGAGCCCTGCCTTAAAGTTGGTTTCCCAGAAATTATTCATGACCCAGGCATAGAGCAGATCGTTGTTCTCTGCCTTCTCGCCCATCAGTTTGATCGGGTGCGCCTCGAGCGTTCCCATCGACATCAGCGGCGTATCGCGGGCGGCAAGGATCACACTTGCCTTTTTCCCGATACACGCGGCGCCGTTTTGAAGATTGTAGAAGTCGACGCACGTCCCGGGCAGCTGATCGATACGCGGACGGAATACCGCGCCCGCCTTATCCATATAAAGCACGTCCCCCTCTTTCACAAAGGGCAATTCCAGATAGACGTTTTCGGGTTCGCGCACGCTTTCCTTGTGAATACGCAAATCGGCCGTAATGCGGGGCATGTATTTATGCACGGTCAGAACGACACTGCATTCCTTCGTCCCTTTCAAATCGTAAATCAATTCGACCCGCGCATACAACGCGCCGTTTTCTAGCAGTTTAATATCTTTCAATTCGCCGAAATGACGATCGGTACGCACCGCTTTTCGGTTCCGCCCCATGTTGCGGCGCACCCAAAGATAATCCTCGGTCAAATCGCGCGGCGTAACTTCATAAATCGGACGAAACGCCGTTGCGTTGCCGCGAAGAAGTTCCTGACGGCGACGTTTGTCGTAAACACGCGTTACGCCGAACGGCCGTTTCATTTCGATGCGGAAATACTCATTTTCGATTGCATCGGTGTAGGCGTAATCGTTTTCCTGCTCCGTAAGCACATGATTGAGATCGGCGATCCCCTCGATGCCGCAACGGGCGCACAGCCCTGCACTCGGAATTGCTTTCGGCTTTTCTCTCAGTACGAACGTACGGACTTGTTTGGGGGCAAGTTTTACCAGAATGCACATTTCCGGACCGCGGGAATAGCGGCTGAGTTGGAAGGGAACGCTTTCGCCGGTTTCCTCGTCGATTACGTCAAAATGGGTGTGCCCGTAAAAATGTTCCAAATCCTGCACCAACATTTCGGTTACCGCAAAATCATGGGGGTTGACGGCGCGGAATTTGAGTTCGCGGTGAAGCGAAACAGGCGTTTCGCCGTAATGCCGATTGATGCGTTCACAGGCAATCGTCGCCGACTCGCTCGCCTTCAAGGCATATAAGCGTTTCCATTGATCGAGATTATTTACCTGCGCATGACAGGGTTCCGTGATTGAAGAAGAATAACCCCAGGTATGCTCGGCATAAAACATCAAATTATAGAGTGCGGAACGGTAGTTTTCCGTGCCGCCGATCTTACGGTCGGGATCGAGCTTGCACGCAACGTCATACATACGCGAAGCCGCACGGTACTGAATCATGTCCGCAGGCGTCGAGCTTACGCCGTCCGCCCACCAATCCGTCCAATCACCCGCATATTCGGGAAGATTTTCGATTTGTTCGACGCGGGCAAAAAATTCGTCCAGCGTGGCAAGTTTCAACTCAATATCGCCCCCTTCGGCGTTATACCGGTCAATAAATTCCAACACTTTCAGCGAAGCAGGCGAATTGTCCGTCATGTTTCCGCTCACGGAAACCGTGACGAAATCATATTCGTAACCCTGCGAAATCAAACCGTCCACATAGGCTTTGATGCGCGTACGCGCTTTTTCATAAGGCGTAAGCCCCGCCCAGGACAAGCCGTCCTGCAAGGTATATTCAAACTCAGACGCCTGCGCAATACCGAGTTCGTTGCCGAATAAATAATGTTCCCCGTTCCACACAAGCAAAGAATTCCCCTGCGGCGTGCGCCAACGAAACGGAACTTGTTTACGGAAGAGCGGATGATATCCGTGATGCGTGTGGATGCAAGACAGCAGTCCTTTTACGCCGTGATTATATAACACGTCGGCAAATCCCCAACCGTAACCGTTAATATCCGCCGTCATGGCATAACGGCATTCCATGCCGAGTTCGCGCCTTTCTTTTACGCATTCGTCAAACATTTCGTTGAGTACACGCTCGCTTGCAATATCGGTCAAATTCAGATAACTTCCCGAAAGGCCGATGTTACCCGCCTTCACACCCGCCGCGAACCGCGCCTTTTCTTCCGGCGTCGCATCCTGCAAAAACTGTTGTACACACCAGTAACTTTCGCAATTCCATTTGAAACGCGGTTCTTTCTCAATGAGATCGAGCAATTCCCGAAGAAAGCCGATATGATGCGCCTTCATCTTCTCTTGCGTATCGGTATAGCCCACGTCGGTATGAGAATGGTGAATTACGTAAATTGTCATCCTTTTCATAATTTGCTTCCTTTGCACAAGTTTTGATACGGTTTATTTCATAATTTTGAATTATGATTGACACTTTATTGTTGAAATGACAGCTAATTTTCATTTTTATTATTTATTTGTGACAAGTATATGCCATTTATTATAGCTTGTCAACCGTATATTCGGTAATTTCACAAGATTTACATAATTTTCACAAAGTTATCACAATTGAAAAAATTTTACCTTGAAAAGCGTCCTGATTTTTTTAATTGCCCTTGACACCAAATAAAAAAAATGATATTATGCTATTAGCATTTGGCGATTTTCAGGAGTTATGCATGGCGGAAGGTATCTACGATCGTATTGCTCTAATCAAAAATAATACGACAAAACAAGATCGGGCAATCATCAATTTTCTAAACGATAATAATGTCAATAATCTTAGTTATCTATCGATCACCGAATTTGCCAATTGCGCTAAAGTGGCGGAATCAACGCTTCTTCGTTTCTGCAAAAAGTTGGGACTCAAAGGCTATTCGGAATTCCGAATGATGCTTGCGCAAAGCATGAGCAGCGAATACACGGGCAATTCCGACGATTTTGCGTTCACGATCCTGAGCAGTATGACAACGGCGCTGCAATCCACATACGAACTGATCAATCAGGAAAACATCGAGAAGGCGGTTACGATACTTCTCAATGCCAAACGAATTTATTGTTTGGGAAGCGGAAACTCCGGCATTGCTGCTTTGGAAATGCGCAATAAATTTCTGCGGTTCGGCATTCACGTCTATCACTTAAACGACAATCATTTTCAGACGATCGCCACCTCGACGCTTGGCCCCGACGACGCGCTTACCCTTTTTTCCGTGAGCGGCAGCACAAAAGATATGATCGAAATCGCCCAAAAAGCCAAGCAACTGGGAACGAAACTCATTATCATAACAAACTATTTGAAATCCCCTCTCGGCGCTTACGCCGATATCCCTCTCTATGTCGTGGCAAAAAACACGCCGCTCGACGGGGGGTCGCTGATCGCAAAAGTCAGCCAGCTCTACGTTATCGACGTACTTGCCGCGGCTGTTTATAAACGAACCAAAGACAGTTCCCAACGCAATCTGGAACTGACGGCAATTTCTGTCTTTGAAAAAGAAATATAAAATTATCCGAAAAATAAAAACCTGCCATCAAAAGATGGCAGGTTTTTTTACGAAATTAAGTCAGCTTTTAACCTATGTAAGCGTATTCCCGCGATGAGCGAATTATTCCAAACTACCGTCTGCCCGATTTCTTGATCGGCACTGTGCGCAAAACGACTATCGCCGCTACCGCAGCCGCAAGTAAGACCGAAAGCACCGCAACCGCAGCGATCCATCCGCCGTTCGACTTTTCAGGCGCAATGACGGGCGGATCGCCCGTCGTTTCATCGGGCGGCGTTCCGGACGGTTTGTCGCCCATTCCGACGGCGGCGCCGCAAACGTCGCACACGCCGGCATTTTCGTTAAACACATGAACATGGAAGGGCGAATCGTCTAAAGTGAGCACATGTTCGTGGTTATACACTTCCATCCACTTGTCGAGCTCGGTCTGCACCGGATATTTGCTGCCGTCGCTACCCGCAATTTCGTTCCCGTTCGCGTCCTCAGCATACTGTTGATCGCCCGAATGCGGAATCGTATGCACCCACGTCCAATTCAAAAACCACGACCACATGCTTTTGCTTGCGATGGCGGCGTCTATATCGGGAAGAACGCCGCATTCGGTCATGGCTACGGGTTTGGCGCCGTCGGAGTGCCCCGTTCCTTGTGCGAATTTGAGCGAGTCGGCAGAATAATCTTTCGCGGGCATATACACGTCTTCCCCCACGACGTCGACGTATTCGTCGCCGGGATACCAGCCCTTGTTTTGTCCGTTCCACACCCATATCAAATTGTTAAGTTTATATTCATCGGTGAACTTGATATAAAGGGTACGCCACAAAGCAATATAGTCCTCTTTATCCCCAAGACCCCACCAGAACCAATCGCCGCTGCCCTCGTGCAACGGTCGGAATAAAACGGGTACGTCGGCGTCGGCAAGGCGTTTCAGCTTGATAGCAAGAAGATCCATGTCGTTCAAAATCTTTTCGTAATCGCTTCCGTTCTTGGCTTTGAGCGCAGCTCTTACACGCTCTTTATTCACGTTATCCGATTTGCACCCGCTGTAATCGGGCGTCACGCCCCGATTCAGGAACACCGACGGCGCCACCCAATGCCATTGAAAGGCGACGATTCCGCCGAGCGCCGCGTATTCCTGCGCATATCCTATCGTTCTATCCGTATTGATTTGATAACCGTCGTAAAAATCGATATATCCGCCCGAATATTCCATTAGATCCAATCCGATCATCAGCGGCAACTTCCCCGTCTTCTCTTTGATACGCATAAAATCGGGATCGGTATAACCGCTTACGGTGTTCTGACCGGCTATGATATTGTTGCCGTAATTGGATTTTATAAAATCGTAAAGCCGTCTTGCTTTCGGCGACGCGGCTGCATTGGAAAGAGCGAACCGCGAACCATCGAGCAACGAACCGTCGCACTCCGACAACCGTTCAACCGTCAGGTAGTCCGCAACACAGTACGACTTTGTATCCGAACACACGAACGATAAAGTATGCTCGCCGCGCTCGATATACATGCTATCGGATATGGTATACATATCCGCAGAATCGATCGGTACCGTCACATACATGACAATGCCGTTCGACCCGTCGAACCGAAACTGCCCCTCGAAATATCCCAGCAATCGAATCTGTATTCGATAAAAACCGGAATCCGCAATATCCAACGTGAACGTAAGGCTCTTTGCCGGTTCAAGCAAGTACGCTTCACCCGAAAACGATAAATTGCCAAAACCGCTTAGCACCTTTTGCCCGTCGGATTGCGCGTTCTCGGCTTCGTATTTGCACACTGTTTCGGAACGTTGCGCGGCGTGAACCCCGCCTCTATCATTCGGCACCGCGAATCCCCATATCATTACGTTCAGCAACAAGATCGCCGACAAGAAAACACCGACTAATTTTGTATTCACGATGCATTTTATCATATTCCCACCTTTCAATCAAGGATTTCATTTTATCATAAATATCAATGCAAGTCAATCATGTGTTTTTTCTTCTGTTAAGAATAATTTAACATAAAATAAGACTTATCCCTTTGTGGAATAAGCCTTATTTTACTAATATCGTGGATATTTACGATATAATTACTTTCTCGGGTTTTTGATATTCGCCTGTGGGGACGTGTGGCATTCGGGGTCACCCACTTTATATCGTTAACAACCATTACGAACTCCTTATCAAAATTATATGTATTAGCCCGAAAAACGTCTTCTAATAAGGTTCGAATGCCATTAAGCTAGTTGAGAAAGGCCAAAATCAGCCAATAATGCATAAACTTTTCTAAGTTTATGCTTAAAAAATTAGATTAATTCTAATATTTGATTTAAAATAATTTCTTTAAATTCTTCAGAAATTAATGATTTCAAATGATTTTTTCGTTCTTCAGTTAATAAATTTTTGAAATCTGCGCCATCTCTCTTAATTTCTTGAATAAAATAAATTGGCAATCCAATCACTGCAAATTCTGGCTGAAAGACATATGAACTATCATTTTCAATAAGCTGTAAATTTTTTAACATCAACTCGTTGGAAGAAAATTTATCAAATATGCTTAACGCATATGGTTCATAAAATCTAACTGATCGGTAATTAATAATTTCTCTAACATCTTTCAACCACTCAATTGATTGCTTCCCATCTATGCTATTACTTATTATATTTGAACCATTTAGGAGCTTACAATAAATCTTAATAGTCCCGTCATGTGTCGTCATGCGCTTCTTTTCGCTATCAATTAGCTCAAGACTTTTATATGTTTTGACATCAAGATAATACATTATTCCATTGGCTCTAAAAATTGCAAAACCATTTTTATGTAACTTATATCGACACAAATAATAAATACAATAATAAAGTTCTATCGCCGCCCATGAGAAGTTTTTACTTGTCAATCTATTAATTGCTTCACAAACACACTATAGCCCATTAAACAAATAGTCTTTTGAATCTTCAATCAACAAAGGCGTTAAAACCACCTCATCCGAATACCGTAATTGGTAAGCCTCCGCCTTTGAAACAAAAGCTTTTCTTTTATGTTTATCTTCTTCAACCGGATTGTAATTAGGATCAATAAGAGCTTCTAACTTTTCCTGAACCCTATTCCTATCATACTTTATATCCACTTTTACGTTTAATCCCTTTTGTAAAAATCTCTAGTAAGTAATTATAGATAGACTGCCGTTGTTCTTTTCCCTGCTGGTTTTTTATATCTTTTCTAGTCAACAAATCTTCTTGACTAAAATCCATAATACTACCAATATACTCTTGTTCAAAAGTTCCACTAAGAGCACACGCTTGTATAATTTTATCAGCGAAAAACTTTGTCATAGCAAAATAACCAGCACTGGTGAAAAATGGATTATCGTTATCTATCCACTTATCCCCATAAGCATTCCTAATCACACAGTGATAGTTTAATAATGCACGATACTGAAGTTCAAAATCCAAAAGATCGTATTGCTCAAAAATTCCACCATCTTTCAAGTAATCTTTTAGAGAAGAAACCATCGTAGAGAAATCAATTTTCCCCTTATTTATAGTCCCAGGCATTTTTGCCGTCTGGTAAAAAGGTGAATCTATATCATTATTCATTCTTTCAGAAAGTTCTCGCGCGCGATTTATATTATACTCCGCATCCCGTATTTCACCAAACAGGTCAAATACAAGACTCTTGGGCACTTGCTTTTGTTCTGAATTAATATTTAAAAACACCTCAGCCGCCAATGTCGTTTTTAAACGGTTCGTTAAAACAACAATAATATCGTTCTCTCCATATTTTGCGTCCAATTCGCATGCGCGTTTAATACCTTCTAATCTATGCTGACCATCTATAACTTGTAAGGAATTGGGAATTTTAGGTATTAATATATTGTTCCCAATTTCAAGCGGAACCTCATAATTCGACCAGTTTAGAATAAAAGTATTCAAAAACATATTTCCCTTTAAAACATAGTTAGAAATATCGCTTATACGCTTTGCATTTAATACTCTCTGCACTGCCCCTTCTTCTTTATCTCTTCCCCTCACGGCAACATAATATAAAGGTAAAATATCTTTAACCTTAATTTTAAAAATATATGCATCTATGTCGCGGCACTTAAATTGAATGTATTTTGTTACAATTAAACTATCCATAAGACATTATCTCCTTGCATTGAATTATAACATATTTCCGTGCTTAAATCAATGGTTTTATAAATTATTTACACATTCTTTGACAGCTGTTGTGATTAAAACATATACATATGAACAAGAATATTTTGACTTGGCATAGCAAATAACCTGTTTTTTAACAAAGAAAGATGAAATTTTAAGTCCATACACCACTTCAATATTTAAAATTTATATTATATGTTCTGGATTTTCAAGTAAATCTTCAATGGTGCATCCAAGCACTCTTGCCAACTTATAAAGCGTATGGGCTTGTGCTTTATCAATATCATTTACTTTCTGTTCAAAAAGCTGAATAGAACGAAGCTTGACTCCGGAAATATTTGACAGTTCTCTTTGAGACAGTCCTCTTGCTTCACGTAAAGAGCGCAGCTTCGTTTCAACTTCAACCTCGTCATAACGCTTTTCCATTGATTCTACAAATGCCGTAATATCCATTTCATGAAAAACTTTGTACATCAAAACTATTTGCGAAAGCGGTATCCTAGCAAAAATATCCTTAAAGCGTTTTGCGCTATACCACTGATAATATGCGAGCGCCCAACCCGTCCAATATTCTGGACTTCGATCCTGACTGAATTGCTGTTCGGGAAAACTGTCAACAATATTTACCTTTGCTAATATTGTCTTGACTAATTCCACCCCCGATTTACCCGACACAATTGCAGGATCTCCGCATTCGAATTTCTTCGCATAGTCGGAACGTGAAAAAATCTCAGCAAAAACATCTGGCGATTGTTTGCAGCTATTTAACGCATAATCAAACGCATTTGCTAAATTCGTTTGTGCATCATTCAAGTATAATTCGTTGAATGCGCGGATCGTCATTCTTCATTTCCTCCCTCAATATATCCATTACAAAAATATCTTCCCTATAAGGTTTCTTTTTTTTTATATCTTCCCTAAAAGATCTTCTTGCTTCTGTATCTCTTGCCAAAAATTTAGGATAATATTCCTCTTTCGCAACGGGAACAGCATCTACAAACGCAATTCTCTCAAAAGCCTTTTCGGAAACTAAAACGGTCTGCTCTCCCAATTTCCCGAGCTGTAACGCACGAGATAAACTCCTCATCGGTAGCGCATTGCTGACAAAAGACTGAGCAAACGAAAAGTATGAATCATCAGCCCTATATCCTATTATTACATCATAGATAGAAGTATCAATTGAAAAATTGTTTATTATATATTCTCTTGCATCTCTTGCAATTTCATCCTGAATAGTAAAAGTGCGATGTTGAAGCAAGAGTGCTATCCAGTTGAGAACTGTATGCTTTCCATCCAATAAATTCAGATACTTCAAATTATCGTCATCTAATAGATAACAATTCATAAATCCATCATGATTATCTTTGCATGCCCACTCCTTGGCCATTTCCGGAAGCGTCGTACAATAAAAACCTTGTCCATAATCATTCGTAGTCTTCCCAAGCTTAAGCTCGGGTTTTTTGATAATAAACTCCGACCCATGTAAAATTTCTTTCTTCATACCAACCTCCAAAGTATCACCACAACGATACTTTAATTAAAGTATATCATTGCAACGATACAATGTCAAGCATTTGGGTATAGAAAATTAAATTTATGTTTCTTTTGATTTTACAAGTGCATTCACAGTGGCATTTAGGTCATCACTTTTAATAATTGATCAAATATATACTCTTACTTCTAATTCTTTATATTGATTTTGCCTTAAGAGTTGTTTTCTGTTATTTCTATATTTCAAGGCATCTTTGAACGGAATAGTTAAAGTACAATAACGCCTCTTTTCCGTATCATAGTTTTCTTTTAGATCAAAACGTAAATACCAAGAGAAATCGATTTCACTTTCAACTTTGATTTGCGTTACAAATTTATCTATAATATTTTCATCGAAGTCAATATTGTTTGGCGAAATAAATTCAAGCAAATGCTTTTTGATTTCTTCTTTTGAAAACGGATGTGCTTGTGCAACTCTCGGCAAACTTTCATAATAAAGCAATTGCTGTTCAGCTTGTGTTTTATCCGCCTCAACAGTTGCTTTAAATCTTAAATATGTATCTCGGTCTATTTCACCGTTCATCCGCATTTCGATTAAGCGTTCAGCTTTTTCGGCAAACTTTTTAATTTCCAATCTATATTCATTTCTTATTCTATCGATATCTTGCTGTTCCAAAACTGTTTCGTTCATAAAAATTTTAATGGATTTTGCTAATAGCTCGCTATCTTTCCAAACCTTTCTAAAAACTGCCTTTGCCATCATCTCAAGTTTCCACCCGCAAATAGCTCGCATATTGCAAAAGCCTTCGCCTTCTCTATCTGTAATTTTATTTGCTCCCTTATTCAACTGATTATAGCATTTATACCCCACAGGTCTTTCACCGTTTAATTTCGGCCGCCATTTATCCATGCGCATAGAAGAACCACATCGGCATCTCAACTTTTTTGTCCAGACATTTCCGCTACTATGTACTCCAAAATATTGCTTTTTCAGTGTGCCGTTCTCATTAACCACCACACACAACTGCCGTTTACTTTCTCTGATAAGTTTGCAGTGTTCCCATTGTTCTTCTAAAATTATCGGCTCAAAGTTTGCAGTAACATACTCAAATGTATTCTCGTCACGGTTGACTATCACTTTCTGTTCAAGATAGTTATTCCTATGTGATTTATTATAAGCAACAACCCCCTTATAAGCAGAGTTATGCAAGCAACGCAATATTCTTGTATTATCCCATTTGACAAGTCCGCTGGAATTTTTTCTTTCTCTTTTAATAAGTTCATCCCTAATCATTTGAAGTCCATAACCCGACTCGTACATATTAAAAATCATTCTCACGGTTTCCGCTTGCTCTTCATTGATTACATAAGTATCGCCTACCCTATCATATCCAAGCAAATTTCCGTTCCCGTATAAAACACCGTTCTTTCTGCTTATAGCTTGTCCCGCTTTAATTCTTTCCGACATCTTGCGACTTTCTTCCTGTGCAACCATTGCCCTTATAGTTAAATTCATTTCTCCTTCATTTTCCATAGTCCATATTCCCTCCTGTACAAAAAATACTTCTACTCCATAATTTTTTAATTGCCTTGTAACTTCAAGACAGTCTATTGTGTTCCGTGCAAATCTTGAAACCTCTCGAGTAACTATTAAATCAAATTTTCCAAGTTTTGCATCGTCTATCATACGCATAAATTCAGGACGCTTCTTTGCCTGCGTTCCGGTAATACCGTCATCCACGTATCTTTCAATAACAATCCAATTCGGATAATTTTTCTTTAATTCCTCATACCATTGCATTTGATTACACAATGCATAAGTTTGCGCTTCGTGTTCCGTAGATACCCGTCCATAGAACACTACTTTTCTGTTGCTGTTTGTTTGATAATTTTTCATTTTTTGTTCTCCTTTACTTGTATTGGTTATCTTAAAATACACCCTATCAAGAGAACGTGAAAGCCCTGCAAATACTTAATTGCAGGGCTTTATAAATAGTTATTAAATTGTTTATTACCCACCTAGCTGCGGTACTACAGAAAATCAGTGTAATAGCAAGCAAAAAATCTAATTTTCTATTACACGAAAAGATTATTTTATCAATACATACAAATGCAAGACTAGCAATAATTTTACATAAAATGGGCATAAAAAGGCCGTTTTCTAACGAAAACGGCCTAATTTGACTTATTTATTACGAGGCTGGCGAATGTTGGCTTGTGCGGCCGCAAGGCGTGCGATGGGCACACGGTAAGGCGAGCAGGAAACGTAATTCAAGCCGATGCTGTGGCAGAACTCGATCGAAGAAGGATCGCCGCCGTGTTCGCCGCAAATGCCGCAGTGAATTTCAGGACGGGTCTTTTTGCCGAGCGTGACCGCCGTATCCATGAGCTTGCCGACGCCGACCGTATCAAGACGGGCAAACGGATCGCTCTCGTAAATTTTGTTTGCATAGTACGAAGGAAGGAATTTACCGGCGTCGTCGCGCGAGAACCCGAAGGTCATCTGCGTAAGGTCGTTCGTGCCGAAGCAGAAGAATTCCGCCTCTTTGGCGATCTCGTCCGCCGTGAGCGCCGCACGGGGAATTTCGATCATCGTGCCGACTTCGTATTTCAGATCGGATTTCGCCTTCGCAATCACTTCGTCCGCCGTTTTCACAACGATATCCTTCACGTATTTCAGCTCTTTCACTTCGCCCGTGAGCGGAATCATGATTTCGGGAACAATGTTCCAATCCTTGTGCTTTTTCTTAACCGCGATCGCCGCTTTGATGACGGCTTTGGTCTGCATAACGGCAATTTCGGGATAGGTTACCGTAAGACGGCAGCCGCGGTGACCCATCATGGGGTTGAACTCGTGCAGATCGGAAATAAGCTGTTTGATCTGCGCAACCGATTTGCCCTGCGATTTGGCGAGCGCCGCGATATCCGCCTCGTCCGTGGGAACGAACTCGTGAAGGGGCGGGTCGAGGAAACGAATGGTTACGGGATAACCGCCGAGCGCCTCGAACAAGCCTTCGAAGTCAGCCTGCTGCATCGGCTCGATCTTGTCGAGCGCCTTTTCGCGTTCTTCCACCGTTTCCGAGCAGATCATTTCGCGGAATTTATCAATTCTGCCTTCCCCGAAGAACATGTGCTCGGTACGGCACAGACCGATACCCTGCGCGCCGAACGCAGCCGCCTGTTTCGCATCTTTCGGCGTATCGGCGTTGGTTCTCACGCCCATTGCCTTGTATTTGTCGGCAAGTTCCATAATTCTGCCGAAGTAGCCGCTGTTGGGATCGGCGGGAACGGTGGGGATGAGGCAATCGTAGATGTTACCCGTCGAACCGTCGAGGGAAATGCCGTCGCCCTCGTGATACACTTTACCCGCAAGGGTGAACTGCTTGTTCTCTTCGTCCATTTTGATGTCGCCGCAGCCCGAAACGCAGCAGGTACCCATGCCGCGCGCAACGACTGCCGCGTGCGAAGTCTGCCCGCCGCGCACGGTGAGAATGCCCTGCGCGTATTTCATGCCCTCGATATCTTCGGGGGAAGTTTCAAGACGGACGAGCACGACCTTCTTGCCCTTCTTGCCTTCGATCACGGCGTCTTCCGCCGTGAAGACGATCTGACCTGCCGCCGCACCGGGGGAAGCCGCAATACCCTTTCCGACAACGTTCTTCTTATCCGCCTCTTTGAGCGCTTTGGGATCGAACTGCGGGTGAAGAAGCATGTCGAGCGACTTCGCGTCGATCTGCATAAGCGCTTCCTGCTCGGTGATCATGCCTTCGTCGATGAGGTCGCATGCGATCTTAATCGCCGCGGCAGCCGTGCGTTTACCGTTACGCGTCTGCAACATATAGAGTTTCTCGTTCTCGACGGTGAATTCCATATCCTGCATGTCGCGGTAGTGGTTTTCAAGCGTTTTGCAGACTTCGAGGAATTGCTTGTACACTTCGGGGAAGATTTCCGCCATTTTGGCGATGGGCATCGGCGTGCGGACGCCTGCAACGACGTCTTCGCCCTGTGCGTTGGTGAGGAATTCACCCATAAGACCTTTTTCACCCGTCGCGGGATTACGCGTGAACGCAACGCCCGTACCGCAGTTGTCGCCCATGTTGCCGAACGCCATCATCTGCACGTTGACCGCCGTACCCCACGAATAAGGGATATCGTGGTCCATACGGTAGATATTCGCGCGGGGGTTGTCCCACGAACGGAACACCGCTTTGATCGCCTCGAAAAGCTGCTCCTTGGGATCGTCGGGGAAGTCCTTTTTGAGCTGCTTTTTGTACTCTTTTTTGAACTGCATCGCAAGATCTTTCAGATCGTCCGCCGTCAGATCGACGTCCTGCGTCACGCCCTTCTTCTCTTTCATCTCGTCGATGAGCTTTTCAAAGTATTTTTTACCGACTTCCATAACGACGTCGGAGAACATCTGGATAAATCTTCTGTAGCAGTCCCACGCCCAACGGGGGTTGTTCGATTTCGTCGCAATGGTATTGACGACCGTCTCGTTCAGACCGAGGTTGAGAATGGTGTCCATCATGCCGGGCATCGACGCTCTCGCACCCGAACGGACGGAAACGAGCAGGGGGTTCTCTTTGTCGCCGAACTTCTTGCCCGTGATTTTTTCCATCTTGTCGATGTATTCCATGATTTCGGCCTGGATCGAAGGATTGATCTGTCTGCCGTCCTCGTAATACTGCGTGCAAGCCTCGGTCGAAATCGTGAAACCCTGGGGAACGGGAAGACCGATGTTGGTCATTTCCGCAAGGTTCGCGCCCTTGCCGCCGAGAATTTCGCGCATTTTCGCGTTACCTTCGGTGAAAAGGTAACAATACTTTTTTGCCATGTTAAAGTTTCCTCCTGAATTTTTTACATTTTTAACCAAAAACCATTTTACAACATTCCGCGGAAAAAGACAAGCCTTTACGCAAAAGTTTTTATAAAAGTTTTAACGGGAAGGGCTATTCCCCCTTCCATTCCACCAATTCGTCAAGCGTAACGCCGAAAATTTCGGCAAGACGGCATAATGTATACACGTCGGGCGTGCTGTAACCGTTTTCGTAGTTGGAAACAAGACTCTTTTTTCCGCACAGCAAATGAGCAAGCTCTTCCTGCGTCAAACCGAGCTGTTTCCGGTAAAATCTGATATTTTCTGCGATTTTGGTTGTCATATCTCTTGACAAAAGTACAACTTTCTTGTATTATAAAGAAAAAAGTACAAGATATTTGTACTATTTGGAGGAAATGTGAGATGTTTTGTAACAATTGCGGCAAAGAGATCGACGACAAAGCGGTAGTCTGTCCGCACTGCGGCGTGGCACAAAAGGCACTCGAACAAACCGAAAAGAAACCCGTGAACGGTTTGGGAATCGCGGGATTTGTTTTAAGCCTTTTATCGCTGTGGCTGAGCGTTTATTTTTGTATCGCCTCGATCATCGGACTTGTTTTAAGCGCAATCGGCTATGCTAAACGCGAAAAGCATTCGCTCAACGGGCTTGCGCTGGCGGGTTTGATCATCAGCATCGTGACGCTCGTCATTTGGGGAATCGTCTGGTTAGCCGTCGGATCCGTGATTATCGGCATGTAAAAACAACGCACCAAAAAACGCGCCCCGCAAGGGCGCGTTTTTTTCATGCGTTTACGCTTATAAAATATCGTTCTTGTAAATGGGGAATTTTTCGCAGAGCGCGGCGACTTTTTTCGAAACGCCCGCTACCGCCCCCTCTCCGCCCCGAATGACTTCGGTAACAAGGCGGGCGACTTCTCTCGATTCTTCTTCCTTCATGCCGCGCGAGGTGATTGCGGGCGTGCCGATCCGCACGCCGCTCGTTACGAACGGCGACGCCGTTTCGAACGGTATGGTATTTTTGTTTACGGTGATATGCGCGCGGTCAAGCAGCGCTTCGAGCTCTTTGCCCGTCATGTTCTCTTTACGCAGATCGACAAGCATGAGATGATTGTCGGTGCCGCCCGAAACGAGCCGCACACCCTGTTGCGCGAACGTATCCGCCATTGCCGCCGCATTCCTGACGATCTGTTTCTGATATTCCTTGAACGCGGGCGTGAGCGCCTCTTGAAAGGCGACCGCCTTCGCCGCGATCACATGCATCAAAGGTCCGCCCTGCGTGCCGGGGAAGATGGCTTTGTCGATCGCCTTTGCATACTGTTCTTTGCACATGATGGCGCCGCCGCGCGGGCCGCGCAACGTTTTATGCGTCGTGGTCGTCACGAAATCGGCATACGGCACGGGCGAAGGGTGCACGCCCGCCGCCACAAGCCCCGCGATATGGGCGATATCGACCATCATGAGCGCGCCCGCCTTGTCGCAGATCGCGCGGATACGAGCAAAATCGATGGTACGCGGATAGGCGCTGGCGCCCGATACGATGAGTTTCGGTTTACACGATAACGCGATTTTTTCCATCTCGTCGTAATCGATGGTTTCGCTCGTTTCGGACACCCCGTAGGGCACGATGTTGAAATACGTTCCCGAAACGTTGACGGGCGAGCCGTGGGTAAGATGCCCGCCGTGCGAAAGATTCATGCCCATAATCGTATCGCCCGGTTTGAGCATGGCGAAGTATACCGCGAAGTTCGCCTGCGCGCCGCTGTGGGGCTGCACGTTGCAATGATCGCACCCGAAGAGTTTTTTGAGCCGATCGCGCGCCAGCTCCTCGGCGACGTCGACAAATTCGCAACCGCCGTAATAGCGCTTGCCGGGGTATCCCTCGGCGTATTTGTTGGTAAGATGGCTGCCCATTGCCGCCATGACGGCGGACGAAACGATATTTTCGCTTGCAATGAGTTCGAGGTTGCCGCGCTGGCGGGCAAGCTCTTTTTCCATTGCCGCATAAAGTTCGGGGTCGGCTTGTTTGACACACGATAAATCGATCATGATCTTTCTCCGCAATTCTTTTTGTTTATTCTATCACACCCGCGTAAAAATTGCAACTCAATTTCTTCGGTAAATACAAGCCGAATGCGGCGGCAGATAAATATCGTTGAGGTTGCGCACCTGCCCCGTTAAAAGGTCCGTTCCTTCCGCCTCTTCGACGCGCACCGTGCAATCGTATTCGCCGATATTGACCGCAACGATAATTCTTTCGCCGTCCGTTTCGCGCACGAAGGAAAAATTCGTATTTTGCAATGTTGCCTTGCAATACGATCCGTACGCGAGCGCGCGGCTGTTTTTTCGCACCGAACACAGCTTTGCGATATGCGCATACAGATCGCCGTGCGCGTTTTTATCGATTGCGGAAAAGGGCGGGCGCAGCTTATAATCGTTATCCGACTTGTCGCCTTCCGCGCCGTATTCCGAACCGTAATACACGCACGGAATGCCGGGCATGGTAAAGAGCAGCGTATACAAATTGAGCAGATTGCGCTTTTCTTTGAGCGCGGTGGCGGCGCGTTCTACGTCGTGATTGTCGACAAAGTTCATTAAAGATTTGTCCGTATAAAGCGCCCAGGGCTGCGCCGAAAACAAACGCGTAAGCGAATGCTCGATCTCGAACAGATTGTAGCTGTTGAACGCCGAAATCATGCCCTTGTAGCACTCGTAATTCGTCACGCTGTCGAGCCGTTCGGGGCAGACGTGTTGCGCGAAGTTACCGATATGAATGACTTCGCCCACTATAAAGAAATCGGATTTGATTTCGTTGACGGTGCGGCGCAACATTTCCATAAACCACGGCGGCAAACTGTAGCACACGTCGAGCCGCAGGCCGTCGATCCCCCATTCGTTCACCCAATATCGCACGGCGTCCAAGAGATAACGCTGCAAATCGGCGTTTTCGAGCCGCAGTTTCACCAATTCCGCATGCCCTTCCCAATTCTCGTAATCGAGTCCGTCGTTATAAGGGGAATTGCCGTAAAAATCGATATTGAACCAGAAGCGGTAATCGGTGCCCTCGCGCTTTGCAAGCACTTCCGAAAAGGGCGGGAACGCCCTGCCCGCATGGTGAAACACGCCGTCAAACACAACTTTTATGTCGTTTTCATGGAAGATTGTAATCAGCCGTTTGAGATCTTCGTTCGTGCCCAACCGCCTGTCGACCTTATAAAAATCGACGGTATCGTACCCGTGCCGCTCGCTCTCGAACAGCGGATTGAAGAGCACCGCGCCTACGCCGAGCTGCTTTAAGCGGGGAATTTCCTGTTCGATTGCGCCCAGCCTGTGCCGCACTTCCTTAAAATCGTTCTCGCGTTCCGCGCCGCACGCGCCGAGCGGATAGATCTGATAAAACACGCATTCGTTGAACCACATACGCAGCCCTTCCTTTCGCGCGGCAACCCCGCGCGCCGTTCTTCATTATATCACGGAAAAAGATATTTTACAAGAGATACGGGCGATTTTTTCGGCTTGACAGAAAAGCGTGCGCTGTGTTATAATGCAAATTATGAACGGATTACTGCAATTCCTTGAAACCTCTTACACCCCCTACCATGCCGTGAATAACGCGCAAAAACTCTTGACCGATCACGGTTTCACGCGCTTGCACGAAAGTGAAAAATGGGAAATAAAAGCGGGCGGAAAATACTTTGTCGTGCGCGGCGGAAGCGCGCTCATCGCCTTTACCGTCGGCGAAAAACACGGCTACCGCATCGTCGCCAGCCACACCGATTCGCCCTGCCTGAAACTCAAAAACAACCCCGTCATGCTCTCGGACGGGTACACCCGCCTCAACACCGAACCGTACGGCGGCGGAATATGGTATAGCTTTTTCGACCGACCTCTTCGGATCGCGGGGCGCACGGTCGGGAAAAAGAAAAACGGCGCGCTCGAAAGCCGTCTTTATACGGGCGGATATACCCTCGTCGTTCCGTCCGTGGCGGTGCACATGAACCGCGAAGTCAACAGCAACTTTGCGCCCAACCCGCAGACCGATCTTCTTCCCCTCTATGCGGTGGGCGAAGGCGCGCTCGCTTTGCCCGAAAATACCGTCGCTTACGATTTATATCTTGCCTGCGCGCAGACGCCCTTTTTCTGCGGCGCGAACGGCGAACTGATCGGCACGCCGCGCGCGGATAATCTTACAAGCGTTTATTCTTCGTTACGGGCGATCGTATCCGCCAAGCCTTCCGCCGTGAACGTGTGCGCCTGTTTCGACAGCGAAGAGGTCGGCAGCCGCACGCTGCAAGGCGCGGGCAGCGACTTTTTACGCACGACGCTCGAACGCATTGCCGAAAGCCGCAAGGAAGGTAAAGAAGATTTTGCGCGCGCCCTTTCTTCCTCGTTCCTGCTCTCGCTCGACAACGCGCATGCCGTGCACCCTAACCGTCCCGAAAAATGCGACCCGACAAACCGCCCCGTGCTCGGCGGCGGAATCGTGATCAAATCGCATGCCGACCGTGCTTATACGACCGACGCGCTCACATGCGCCGTCGTGCAGTCTATTTTCGATAAAGTGAATGTAAAGTATCAGCATTTTTACAACCGTTCGGATATGCGCAGCGGCAGTACGCTCGGGGCGATCAGTCTCGCGCAGGTGGGCGTGCCCTCGTGCGATATCGGGCTGGCACAGCTTGCCATGCACTCCGCCGTGGAAACCTTCTCGAAAGACGACTACGCCGCGCTCGAACAGGGACTGCTTACTTTTTACGAATGTGACGTTTGTTTCAAAGGCGATACCGTCACCGTAAAATAAAACCGTTTCAGATTCCTCGACAAGCTCGGAATGACAGCGGTTATTCCGAGTCCCTTTGCATTCCTCGCACTTTGTTATGTCGCGCACTGCCGAGCCCCTCTGTTGTTCCGCGCACTCTGTCATTCTGCGCCCCTTTGTCATTCCGAGCGCAGCCGAGGAATCCCGATTTCTTTTCGCTTTTTTTACAAATGTACTTGCATTTGCTTGACAGAATAAAAAAATAGTTGTATGATGACCGCAACAACATAGTGAAGCGTAGGACGTGCGGCTCGGTAAAAACAACGTTCAAACACAAAATGCTAACGGAGCCGCGCGGCTCCGTTATTTTTTATATCAGAGGTATGCAGTATGGAAAACGAAGAAGAAAAAGTTCCAGAAACCGCGCCCGCGGCAACCGAACAACCCGAACGCGAAAGCGGCACGCAGCTTGCGCCCGTGCACAAAAAACTTTCCGAAATGAAATTTACGGAATGTACGAGCGGCTTGCAGCGGTTCAAATGGCTGATGAATTACATCTTTATCGACGGCATGAGCGGCATGGCGCTCGGCTTATTCGCCACCTTGATCGCAGGCACGATCATCTGGCAGATCGGCAGCCTGATCGACAAGGCGGCGCCCAACTGGTTCGGCCTGATTTTGGAAGGGCTCGGCAAGATCGCGCAGATCGCCATGGGTGCGGGGATCGGCGCGGGGATCTGTTTGAAGATGAAAAAATCCGCCCCTCTCGTCGTCGCCTCAGCGGTCGCCGCGGGCATGGTCGGCTCGTACGCGAAAAATATAATTGCGGCAATCCAGACTGCTCTGACAAACGGGCAGGCGTTTTCCCTCGTCATAGCGGGTCCCGGCGACCCCATGGGCGCGTTTATCGGCGCGATGACCGCCATGACGCTCGCCTCGCTCGTGAGCGGAAAAACCAAGCTCGATATTCTCGTCACGCCCCTCGTGGGACTGCTCGCGGGGTCGGTTGCGGGTATCGGGCTGGGTTACCCCGTATCGCTTGCGCTGGGCGCGCTCGGCGACTTTATCGCCTGGGCGGCAAACCTCTCGCAGATTTCGGCGGCGATCACGGGACTGATCGTGGCGGTCGTCATGGGCGTCTGCCTCACTCTGCCCATTTCTTCGGCGGCAATCGGCATTTCGATCAACCTTTCGGGCATCGCGGCGGGTGCGGCGGTCGTGGGTTGCTGCTGCCAGATGGTGGGCTTTGCCGTGATGAGTTTCCGCGAAAACAAATGGGGCGGACTTGCGGCGCAGGGATTGGGCACTTCTATGTTGCAGATCCCCAACATATTCAAAAAACCCGTGCTCTTCGTGCCGCCGATTATATCCTCGGCAATTCTCGGCGTGATCTGCATGTTCCTGCCCAACGGCACGGGCACGCTCGGACTGTTTGCCACAAAATCGGGCAGCGGTATGGGTACGGCGGGTTTGGTCGGTCCCATTGATATGTTATTCGAAATGATCGGCGCGCAGGGTTGCAACCCCTGGCTGACGGTGCTGTGGGTGGCGCTCTTCTGTTTTATTCTGCCCGCCGCGCTCACGCTGGGCTTTTCCGAACTCTTCCGCAAATGCAAAGTCATCAAATACGGCGATCTGAAACTCGACTTATAAGAAAAAAGCGTTCCGAAAGGTAACGCTTTTTTTATGCCCGAACGGGCGGAATTTTCAAGTTTCCGAGACGGACCTGTAAGCCGGGTTCTGTCGTGCGCGCTCTCGTCGGCGCAAACTCCGTTTCCCGCCGTTTCCTCCGCAAACGGCAACCGCACTCCGTTTGCTACTCCTCTTCCCAAAAAAATACTGCGTCTTTTTTCGGGATCCCTTTCTATGAGATAAATGCCCGCTGCACGACTTTCATCGCCTCTACGGGCTTGATATTCAAAGTTTCCGAGACGGACCTGTAAGCCGGGTTCTGTCGTGCGCGGTCATTTATCTACGCCTACCGTCGCCGATAGGCTCTAGCGTTATTCACGGTTATCCTCGGACGGGCAGCCCTATGTGAGAATAACCCAAACTTGCATCGGACGGGGTTTACATGGCACGGGGCGTTA
Organism: uncultured Christensenellaceae bacterium; assembly: GCA_910589015.1. Lineage (GTDB taxonomy): Bacteria > Bacillota > Clostridia > Christensenellales > Borkfalkiaceae > Gallimonas. Next base: position 2,740 of record CAJUSA010000017.1, on the reverse strand, counting down.
CCGTCCCGTCGGTGAGCTCTTACCTCGCCTTTCCATCCTTACCGCAAAAACTGCGGCGGTTTATTTCTGTTGCACTTTCCTTAAAGTCGCCTTCACCTGACGTTATCAGGCGTCCTGCCCTATGATGCCCGGACTTTCCTCATCGTATTCAAGATACGCCGCGGCCGCGTAGTCCGCTCGGATAATGCCATTATACCGCCTTCCCGCTAATTTGGCAAGTGTTTTTCGGAAAATTCAATTGTTTTCAGGCGCACTCAGATCGGATACCGTTGTTCGATATCGTAATCCAGCCCGAACGTCTGCGCCTTTTCCCAAAGCTGTATGACTTCCAAACATTCCACATACGCCGTCTTTTCGCCGTAAGCAAACGCGTTTTCCTCATACCCGTTCAATTCCGCCAGATACACTTCAAGCAATTCTTTCATGTACTCCAAAACCTCTTCCGCCGTTCTTCCCATTCTCTCATCCATAAATTTTTCTTATGCAACCCTATTATAACATATATAAAACTTCAAAATTTCCAATTTTTGGAAATTTTAATATTCTTTCATGCGTTATAATGTAGTTATGCACACGAAACAGATAAAATCGTTGGAATCACTCATTGTTCGGGAATTGCAAAACGCAGACGACGACAAAATAAACGCGACCTTTTTCTACATACTCAATCATTTTACGGACGAAGAATATCTGTACGGAATCGCGCATAGCCAGATTCTCACGTTGATTTATCTCAAAGACTTTTACCGTTATAAAACGACGGGCGCGCTTTCGCAGGAAACGCACCTCAACCATAAAACGCTGCTGACTTGCCGCAAACTCTACCTGAGTCTGTTTGCAAAGCATTACCTCGATCTGAAAACGCCGACGAAAACCGACTTTGCCATGCTGTATTCCAAACTGAGTGAAAGCAGGACAAAAGAAAACGACAAGACCGCATAATAAAACGCCGATTCCGAGCCTTCGGAATCGGCGTTTTTTTCATACTTTTATTCGAGATCCCACCGCAAAAACGGCGTTTCCCCCTCGTATCCGTTTGCGTAATCGACGGTATGCGAGCCTTCGCGCAACCAACCCGCCGTTTCGACGCGATCGCCGCGCTCGTTGAGAATTTCCGTTCCGTTAATGCGGAAAGAAGTTCTTACGCCATGCTTAAACACATAACCGTAGCCGTCGGTTTCGTAACGTTCGTTCGGCCCCGCACCGTAAAGCACCAAACGGCGGGTCGGGCGCGTCATCGTTCCGCTTGCGGGCGCATTGCCGCGGCCGGGGCTGACGATCGACACGACGAGCGCGACGAAAAACACGATCACGATGAGATACACCGACATGCCGCCGAGCAACACCGCCGTAACCGCATCGGAAAAGAGATAGGCAAACATGCCCTTCTGCCCCGCCGCCTGCATTTTTTCGGCGCGGCGTTTGAGCTTTTCGTCGGCAGCAATCCGATCCATGAAAACGGCGTCAAACGCATAATCGTCGGATCGCAACTGCGCCGCCGTGACGTTTGCCGCATAACGCGCAAAACAACCCGAACGATGCTGCACGACGAGAAAATAAAAGGCGAACGCCGCACAGGAAAGCGCGGCGGCAAAGCCGAACGCAACCGCCGTTGCCGCAGGAACTTCGGAATGTGCGCTCAGAAGGGCATATCCGAGAATACAGGCGGGCACCAATAAACCGCACACGATAAGCGGATAGCGCAAGAACCGCGTCATGGTGCGGTACAAAAAGCGCACCTTCCCCTTTTTTTCATCGAAAAACGAATTGACTTTTACATAATCTTTGAGCATGGCGCGATAGTATTTGTTATTTTCGGAAAGATCGGGTTGGTTTTCGTATTCCTCTCGGTGCGACAGAAACTCTTCGTAAGCCCTCTTGGCTTCCTTGCTTGCGCGTGCGCCGAATACGAAAAAGCACACGGTAAAGGCAAGAAAAAGCAACATGCAAATCATCTGCAAACACGGCCAAGCATTACCTTCGGCAAATCCGTCGAAAGCGTCGCGGAATTCGAACGGACCGTGGAACACCACCCAGCCGCCCGTGGCATATTTCGGGCAACAAAGCCACAAACAGCAGAACACGCACGCCAGCGCGCCGAACACAAGCTGCAACACCTTGCTTTTGTTGCATTTGATGCGTTTGAGCGCATCATATTGCATTTTTTCTTTCATATGAAACCTCTCTTTTGCAAAATTTACGGCGTAAAACCGCTTCTCAGCACCATTCTACCATAATACCCCCCCCCTTCTGTCAACCGTTTCATCGGCTTTTTTACAAAAATTTTCCGATCCTTACGGGCAACCTTTCGCTTTTTCAAACGTAACAAAATACGCAAAAATTTTATATTATTTAATAGAATATGTATTTTACAGAATGCATTTTTTGTGTGATTCATATTTACAAAAAAACAGGCGTTTCCGCGTCTGTTTCATTCAGGAGGAAACAATATGGAATTTGACAATCGCTGCGCCTTTTGCGGCTGCTGCCCATGCATGTGCGTGCGCAAAAAATACAAGATCATCCAGTGCGGAACGGGAATCACCGGCCCCACCGGACCGCGCGGCGCCACGGGCGCAACCGGTCCGATCGGGCCCACGGGCGCGACGGGTGCCAACGGCATAACGGGCACGACAGGCGCTACGGGTGCGACGGGTGCCAACGGCGTAACGGGTCCCACGGGGGCAACGGGCGCCACAGGCGCCGACGGCGCTACGGGTGTAACCGGTCCTACCGGCGC
>CAJUSA010000016.1 GCA_910589015.1 uncultured Christensenellaceae bacterium | reverse complement strand
TTCTTGTCATTTTAAGCTCCTTTTGTCTGTTTCGCAGTACTAACATTATTGGCACGGCGTAGGTGGAAAATTTTACGTTAAAATCTAAATTGAAATTGTCGATTGCTTTAATAAGCCCCACGCAACCCGCTTGAAACACGTCGTCTGCGTTGGCTTTTTTCGCCCAGAACCGTTTCACGAGCGAAAGCACGAGCCGCATATTGCCCACGATAAATTTTTCGCGCGCCTTCATATCGCCCGCTTTCAGTTTTTCCATCAGTTCTTCGTTTTCCTTCGCCGTAAGGCGGGGAAGTCCCGTGGTATCCACTCCGCATATGACTACTTTCTGTAACATATTCTTTCCTCCTATGTATACCGCGGACTACAAGCATGCGCGACTTATACCCTTTTTATGCGCACAGGCACTAAAATTCTATACTAATTTGGAAATTTCTTTTTTCAACCGTTCGATGATCTTTTTTTCCAAGCGTGAAATATAACTTTGCGAAATACCGAGCTTATCGGCAACGTCTTTCTGCGTCATTTCCTCGCCGCCGCCCAGCCCGAACCGCATATACATAATTCGGCGTTCGCGGTCGGGAAGTTTGGCGAGGGCGTCTTTGAGCAGTTCTTTTTCGACGCTGCTCTCAACCCCGCCGTATACCGTTTCGCTGTCCGTTCCGAGCACGTCGGACAACAGCAGCTCGTTCCCCTCGAAATCGGTATTGAGCGGTTCATCGAACGAAACCTCGCTTTTAAGCTTTGCCGTGCGGCGCAGATACATGAGAATTTCATTCTCGATGCAACGCGAGGCGTACGTCGCCAGCTTGATATTCTTATCGCTGCGGAAGGAACCGATCGCCTTGATCAGCCCGATCGTTCCGATCGAAATAAGGTCGTCCTGTTCGACGCCCGTATTTTCGAACTTGCGCGATATGTAAACGACGAGCCGCAGATTGTGTTCGATGAGCTGCGCTTTGACGCTCTCGGCGTCCTCGCCCGCGTCGAGTTTATGCAACAGTTCCGCTTCCTCTTCGCCCGAAAGCGGCAACGGCAGCGCCTCGCTTCCGCACAGATAATGAACGACGTTATCCGTTCCCGCCGTCTTTTTTAACCAGGCTTGCAATAGGCTTAAAAGTTTCATTCGGTTCTCCTATATATGAATTATGTAAAATGATTTGATAATTTTTCCCCGAAACCTGCCCGACGGTGAGATAGGCATTTTCGTAACGGCAACTTCCGACTTCGATGCCGCCGCACAAAAACACGGGCGCGTCGCGGCTGCCGTTCACCGTTTTCACCGTGATCCGCCCCACGCTCTTTGCCCCCCTGCCGAAGAGCGCGAACACGACCGCCGCCGATACCACGCACACGGGCTGCCCCTTATAGGTGAGCAGATTGCCGCTGTCGTAAAAGCCCGTGACCGATATTTCCCGCCCGTCTTTGTGCAGAACGCACGGACATAAACTGCGTTTGAGCTTGCGGTATGTATAAAATGCGCGCGCACCGAGCACGACGGCAACGGAAAACGCCAACGCGCCGCATACCACGAGCGCAACGGGCGCCTGTTCGACGATGTAGCCGTTCCCTTCGACGTATTCGACGTTGAAAAAGGAATACGCCGCGGTGAGCATGCCGCCGTAAGCAAACGTCAGCGCGAAAAACGCGCCGCCCGTCAGAAAAAAAGCCTTCACGCCTTTGGGCGCGACAATCAGGCAAAGCGCAAAACCGAAGAGAACTTTCACAAAATAGCTTGCCCAAACGGGAAGGTGCAAAAGCGGAAAAACGACGGCTTGCGCCGCGCCCAGACCGCTTGCGAGTAACAGCCGCCAGACGCTGATTTTTCCGCGCGTGCACAGCAGAGCAAGCAACAGCAACAGCCCGTCGATCAAAAAATTCTCGGCAAACGCGTATTCCCAATAGACGACCATATCCGCTATTATAAAGGCTAAAACGGCATGAAAAAAGGCATATTCTGTCGAAATATGCCAAATTATCTGTTATTGAACTTTGGGGGAAAACGCGCTTACATCATGCGCAGAATGTCGTCGTATATTTTTGCGTCGGCGTCGAGATAGGTATTGAAAATGACTTTGAGTTTGTTTTCGGGACGGCGCAATTTCCAGTTCAGAACCGCGCCCGTGGCGATTTCCGCCGCCTCTTCGCGCGGAAAATTGAACACTCCCGTGGAAACGCAACAGAATGCGACCGACTGTATCCCCGCCTCTTCGCACAGATCGAGGCAGGAAAGATAACACGAACGCAACGCCGCGCGATCCGCCTGCGTTGCCTCGCGCAGGACGAGCGGCCCGACGGTGTGCAACACATATTTTGCGGGAAGATTGTAAGCGCGCGTGATTTTTGCGTCGCCGCAGTGTTCTTCGCTCTGTTGTGCGGCGATGATCTTGGCGCAGTCGTCGCGCAGCTGCATGCCCGCGGCGGAATGAATCACGTTATCGATACAGACGTGCCCCGCGCGGAAACAGCCCAACAGCGATGAATTCGCGGCGTTGACGATCGCGTCTGCCGCAACGCGCACGATATCGCCCTGATAATGCCCGATCCCCTGTTCGTTGAACGCAATCGAATCGACTTCGACCATGCCGCGTTCGACGCTTTCCGTCCAGAACAGTTCGTCCTGCAACGCGAGAAGATCGGCGGGAACGGGCAACGCGGCGCGCTCGTTCATATACCCGCGCACAAGCGAACGCTTTTTTTCGTAGGTAGCCGAAAAGGCGGCGATCATGCCCCGTTCGCGCAAGAGAAAGCGCAACAGCTTTTCGCAGGATTCCGCCTTTTGTTCCGCGTTCAGCACCTTAGGGCGCGGATAAGGCGACAGGTCGACGATTTTACTGATTTCGGAAAACGTCATTTCAACGACCAACCCTGTTATAGTTAATAAGACATCCCGAAAGCAGAATTTCCTTTTCTTCCTTCGTGAGAACGGGTAACTCGAGCACGACGTCGCGCGTCTTTCCCTTGGAAATGACTTTGGCGACGACGCGCGTTTCCCCGCCCTTGATCGCCCCGGCGAGGTCGGCGACATAGAGATAATCGCCCGTTTTGAAATCGGGCTTCGCGCAGAGGAAGGGCACGATGCCCCAGTTGATGAGGTTGGATAAATAGCGTTTCGTTGCGTATTCCTTGCAGATATTCGCCACGCCGCCCAGCACACGCTGACACGACGCCGCCTGCTCGCGTGCCGAACCGTCGCCCGGTTTGTTGGATACGACGACGCTGCCGTACACCGTGCCTTCCGCAGGCGTAAAATCTTTGAGCCCCGCCGTCACGCTTGCGGGAAGAGAGCCGCTCTCGCGGCGGATACGCTCTTCTTCGCGTACGGCTTTGGCGCGCGCGACGTATTCGGGATCCTTGCGCGACAATGCAAACTGCGAAAGTTTTTCGGGGTTGGAACGGTACGAAGAGGTTTCGCCCGAAGGGATAAGCTCGTCGGTCGTGGTGACGGGATCGGTGAGAACCGAGGCAACTTTCATGAGAAGATGTTTGCCGAGAGCGATCTGTTCGGGCCAATCGGCAATGTTGGGGCCGTAAACGAGCTGCGCCGAAGAATCGGGCGCAAGCGCGCCGTGATAAACGCGGTTTGCGTAAATTTTCCCGTCAAATTTATATTTCTTGAAACGCTTCGCGTAATCGAAACCGAGCGCGGACGTCAGAACACCGCCGTTCGCCGCCGTTGCCGCGATCGAGCGCGCGTCCATGAGCGCCACCGCCGCAAGCTGTCCGTCGGCAGGTTTACTGCCCTCGCGGTTCTCGAAGTTACGCGTGGTGTGGCGGATCGAAAGGCAGTTATTTGCAGGGACGTCGCCCGCGCCGAAACACGGCCCGCAGAACGCCGTTTTGACGATCGCGCCCTGCTCGGCAAGCATGGAAAGATACCCCCCTTCCGCCAGACATTTATATACGGGTTGCGACGCGGGATAAACGCTCAGCGTGAACGCGTCCGCACCGATGTTCTTATCGCGCAGAATTTCCGCCGCCTCGCAGATATTTTCGTATCCGCCGCCCGCACAGCCTGCAATCACCGCCTGATCGACGTACACCTTGCCGTCTTTGATCTTATCGACGAGATTGAACTCGCCGCCCTTTATCTTCGCGCCTTGTTCTTCGACCTTGCGCAACAGCTCTTCGGGACGGCTTAAAAAATCTTTGAGCGTATACACGTTGGAAGGATGGAACGGCAGGGCGATCATCGGCTCGACGCGCGAAAGATCGATGGTCACCGCGCCGTCGTAATAGGCGGGCTGCGCGGCGGTCAGTTTTTTATAGTCGCCCTCTCTGCCGTGCGCGCGCAGGTATTCGTGCGTCTTTTCGTCGGTTTCCCAAACCGAAGAAAGGCAGGTCGTTTCGGTCGTCATGACGTCGATCCCAATGCGGTAATCCATCGAGAGCGACGCAATGCCGGGGCCGATAAATTCGAGAATTTTATTTTTGAGAAAGCCGCTCTTGAAGGTCGCGCCGATGAGGGCAAGCGCGACGTCCTGCGGCCCGACGCCCTTTCTGAGTTTGCCTTTGAGATAGACGGCGACGATCTCGGGACGGGCGACGTCGTAAGTCTGCCCCAAAAGCTGTTTGACGATCTCGCCGCCGCCCTCGCCGACCGCGAGCGTGCCGAGCGCGCCGTAGCGCGTGTGGGAATCGGAACCGAGGATCATTTTTCCGCAGCCCGCCGCGCATTCGCGCATATACTGGTGAATGACGGCAAGATGCGCGGGAACATAATTTCCGCCGTATTTTTTCGCGGCGGAAAGCCCGAAGAGGTGGTCGTCCTCATTGATCGTTCCGCCCACGGCGCAGAGCGAATTATGGCAGTTGGTGAGCGTATAAGGAACGGGGAATTTTTCAAGCCCGCTTGCCTTCGCCGTCTGGATAATGCCGACGTAAGTAATATCGTGCGAAGTCAGTTCGTCGAACTTTAATTTCAGCGTTCCGTCCTGTTCGGTTCCGTGGGCACGCAGGATCGAACGGGCGATCGTGCCGTTCACCGCCTTTTCCTTTTTTTCCGAAGTCATAAAGGCGTGCGCCTCTTTGACGATCTTCCCTTCGAGGTAGTACGCACCCGATTTGATCAATTTCACCATATCCGTTCCGTCCTTTTGCGTTCGTTTCTATCATTATAAAGCATTTGACGATTTTTTTCAAGCAAAGTTGTGATAAAATTTGCTTTTTTGCGCGCAATCGGTTATACTATCGGCATGGAACAGTTGACAAACAACGAACAGGGAAAAAGAACGGTATTCCGTTTCCGCTTTTCCCCCTTGCTTCTCACGGTTATGATCGTGGGGCTTGCGCTCTGCGCCGCCTGCATCGGACTGACAAGCTGGCAGCTTGCCGATTTTATCCGTACCGACCTTACCTCGGTCTACGACTGGCTGAAATTCTTCCTGCTCTACTTCGTAGCGGGATTCCTTGCCGTTTTGATCGTTTCCATGCTCGTCAAATCGCAGTATATTTTAACCGATAAAGAATTGATCCTGCAATTCGGTTTCGTCAAATCGAAATACGAAATCAAAAAGATTTTTTCGGCAAGGGTATTCAAAAAATCGAATAAACTGACCGTTTATTTCGACGATTTCAAAACCAAATACATGGTGATTGTCGTGCGCGAAGACTGGTACGACGAATTCGTGAAAGAACTCGGCAGCCGTAACGAACGCATCGAATTCGACTACGTCAGCGCGGAAGAAGAAGAGGAATGGAAAAACAATAAAAAGAAAAAGTAAACAGGAAATAAAATCAAGGAAAAAAGCTCTCGGACAATGTTTCGAGAGCCTTTTTTATCAAAGCAGCTATAAATTCCGCATGAAATTTTCCCTATCCTAATGTTTCAACGCTGCAACCGTTCCGCTCGTAGTAGGCTAACATTTCGGGAATTTTTTTCTTATCGTAACTTGTAATACAGTCGGACAAAACGTGAACCCTGTAACCGTTCTTCGCCATATTATAGCAAGTCGATTTGACACAAGCGACAGCGTCCGCCCCTGCTATATAAAATTCACGAATGCCGTTCTCGCTGATAAAAGCGGCAAATGCTTCACTTGTCAAGGCATTCCCCTTACTTTTCACAAAGATATTTTCCGACACGATTTTCATATCGGGAACCAATTCCGCGCCGCGCGTATCGGGCTTAAACGTTCGGGTTCCTGCCGATAAGTTGTTGTGCTTTATATAGACGATATGTATTTTATTTTCCATCGCCCCAGTCGATCGCGGCGTTTACATTGCCGATTATTTCTTTATAATTTTTTGTAATGTCATTTTGAAGGTCAATTACGACCAACGCTTTCTCTGTCATTGCAAACTTACCTCTCGAAATATCGTAGATTATGCCGCCTGCGAAAGGTTTTCGTCGTCGGCATGTTTTTTCATTTTATGTTTGGGTTCGGCTTTTTCGGCGGGTTTTTTCATGCGGTGCATGATGACGATATACGCCGTTACAAGCAGCAGATCCGCCGCGATCCAGGCAACGGGGTTGGAAAGACAAAAGCCCGTATACCCCCACACCTTCACGAACACGAAAGAAGTCAGCGCCCTGCCGCCCAGTTCTGCAACGCCCGCAAACATCGTAATGACGCTTTTGCCCATTCCCTGCAAAGTATTGCGGTAGACGAAGATCGTGCCGAGCGCAAGATAAAACGCGCTCTGATAGATGAGAAACCGCAGTCCGTAGGAAAGTATTTCATCGTAATGCGCCGCGACGAGCGGATCGTTTCGATCGAGAAAGAGATTCATGAGCGGACGGTGCAATCCCACGCTGAACGCAAATCCGATTGCGGCGCTGACAAGCGTATACACCATGCCCACCTGCGCCCCCTTTCGTATTCGGTTGATTTCACCCGCGCCGCTGTTCTGCCCCGCATAGGTGGCGATCGCCGTGCCGAGTGCGTTAAAACTCTGCGCGGCAAGATTATCGATCTTCGACGCCGCAACGTAACCCGTATCCGCCCCGACGTAAATCTTCGCTACGCCGTTGAGCGCGGTCTGCTGAAAGATACAGCCGATCGCGGTGATCGAAAACTGCAACGCCATGGGCAGCCCGACGGCGATGTGTCCGCCAGCTAATTTCCAGTCCCATTTCCAATCGGATTTTTTCAAGCGGTATTCGGGGTAGCGAATGAGAATATAGAGCAAGGACGCCGCGCCCGCCGCCACCTGCGAAAGCACGGTTGCAAGCGCCGCGCCGTGATAGAGCATTTTGCAACCGACGATCAGGGCAAAATCCAACCCCACGTTCAGAAGCGCCGCCCCAACAAGACAATAGAGCGGCGTGCGGGAATCGCCCAATGCACGCAACACGCCCGCCATGATATTATAGAAAACCGACGCGGAAATCCCGCAAAAGATGACAAAGAGATAGGCGTAAGCATAGGGATAACACTGCTCGGAAATGTTCATCAGCCGCAGAACAGGGCCGGTGATGGGCACGGCGGCGGCAGTGATCGCTACGCTCATAATAATCGAAAGCAAATAACTCATGGCGATCGCACGGCGCACGCCGTCCTGATCGTTTGCGCCGAACCGCTGCGCGATCCGCACGGAAAAGCCCGAGGTCAGTCCGTTTGCAAACCCCAGAATCAAAAAGGATACCGAGCCCGTCAGTCCCACGCCCGTAAATGCTTCGGCGTTCACCGTATGACTTACGATGACCGTATCCGCCATGTTATAAAGTTGCTGAAAGACGCATCCGATAAAAATCGGCAACGCAAAAAGAAGAATCGTTTTGTACGGATTTCCTTTGGTTAAATCTTTCATGTTTCCGCATCCTCTTCCAAATTCCGAATACCTTGCGCTATTATAGCACAACGAATGGATAATGTCATGATTTTGAGGGCGGTATTTCAAACTTTTTTTAAGAATTTTTAGGAAAGATGACGCACCTCACGTTTGCGCCCTTTTTGTCTTAATTTTTCCCGCAATCGCGTTTTTTCTCGTATTTTAAGCGAGTGGCGTTTCCGCCGCGCAAATGCCGTTCCTGCAAATTGATTCCAAGCACTTTCTGAACTTTTTCCCATAATGCCGCATCGAGATAATATAACCGCTCAGTCACGTCTTTATGTACGGTAGATTTGCTTGAGCCGAGGGCGTCGGCGCACGCGCGCACCGTACAGCCTGTTTTAACAATATATTCCCCGCAATGGATTGCCCGTTCTTCGATATTTTTCCACATGAAAATCCCCTTTTTTCGACAAAAGATACTTATACCTATGTCGTATTAAGGGGATTTATGATTTATTGATTTTATGAAACTGTTTTATTTAAGTTAAAAATTCTTCGCCGTTGCTCGTCGCATTGCAGTTTAAAAAATCATGTACTTTCATGCAATGTTCCATCATGCCGTTCTTATATCTTTCGTGATCAGCCCAAATACGGCGCAATGATATTGTCGAGTTTTTCATATGTCAGCGACTGCGAAGAATGATAAACGATAACTCCCTCTTTGTTCAGAACGACCGTGTAAGGAAAAGTCGACGAACCGCCTAAAAGTTTATAAACCTCACACGTTGCGCCCCTTACGATATCTTGCGCGAACAAAAGAGAATACTCGCCCCACTGCTTTTCTACGGTAATAAAATTGACGACGTCGCGATCGGCTTTTCCCTGAATCGCCACTACCTGCACCTCATCGGGATAGGCATTCTGGATCTGCTCGAAATAAGGCAATTCCGCAACGCACGGGCCGCACCAGGTCGCCCAGAAATTGATTACCGTTACTTTCCCGAGCGAATCGGCAGGCGAATAGGTGCGTTCTGTCAGTTTGTATTCCCCGTTATCCTCGCCGTACGTCTGTACGGTGAACGTAGGACAGACATCGCCGACCTGTACGGCGGAAACATCGTTCTTATCAATAAAATTATAATAAACGAGCGCGCCGGCAAGCAAGGCAAGCGCGGCGATCCATGCCGATAGCTGTAACCAGAAATTACGTTTTTGCTGTTTTGCCCGCACCGCGGAAACGTTCTCTGCCGAAGGCTGCGTGGAAGCAACCGCAAGTTCCGCTGCCGCGCCGTTTGCAATCGGCTCTTGCGATACGGCAGTTTCCTCTTTCATAAACGCCGCAAGCGGTTTTTCTTCAGCAGACGCGCCCACCGCGTTCTCGTGCACAAACAGCTTTTGCCCCTTCCAGCTGATCGCTTTTGTCGGGCATACGGCAATACATTCGCCGCACTGAATACATTCGTGATCGCCCACGCGTTTGATATCCATCTTGCATGCGTTGACGCACAACCCGCAATCGGTGCATTTGTTCTTATCGAGCTTGACGCCGAGTAATGCGATCTTGCTGAAAAATCCGTATATCGCGCCGAGCGGACAGAAGAAACGGCAGAAGATACGGAAGATAAACACGCTTGCGGCCATAAATACGACAAGCACGGCAAACTTCCAGGTAAAAAGCGAACCGAGCATGGTAAGGAATCCGTCGTTATTCGGGTTGACGATGAGCGCAAGCGCACCGCCGAACGTACCGGCAGGACAGATGTATTTACAAAAACCGGGTACGGCGGAACCCGACTTGCCGAACATCAGCGGAATCGCAACGACAAGCACGACTAAAACAATATATTTAAAATAAGACAAAATATAAGTAAACTTGCTCTTTTTGAGTTTAGGCGTTCTTATTTTATATAACAGCTCTTGCCCGAGCCCGACGGGGCATAAAAATCCGCAAACCGTGCGTCCCAAGATCAACCCCAGCAGAATGATAATGCCGAACACATAGGCAGGCGCGCGCGTTCCCGACGCTGCTAAGGCGTTTTGCAACGCGCCCAAAGGACAAGCCCCCACCGCCCCGGGGCAGGAATAGCAATTCAATCCCGGCACGCACATGAACTTCGTCGCACCCTGATAGATATTACCCGTTATAAACCCTTTTATGTTGGCATTGTACAGCAAAGCGGCGTAAACCTGAATGAGTTTACGCTTGGAAGGCTTATGACGTTTGAACCAATCTTTTATTTTTGTAAAAAATTTCTTCATGGATTAACCGAGCCCGATACATTCGGTACAGATATTGATTGCCTTAATGAAAACGTCGTCCGCGCCGCCGTTAAAAATACCCCAAATAAGCAACGCAACGCCGATTGCCGCCACGGCGATCCTCACGCCGAGAATGACGCGCCCCTCGTATTGTTGCAACGCCGCCGCGCTCTCTTGTTGCCGCGCAAGCGGTTTTCCGCCTGCGGCGATCATGTTTTTCAGATAAGGCAACGCCCGTTTCGCGCTCTCGCGTTCGACGATCGCCGCCGCAATGCAACACAAAAACCCGACGGCAATGCACGGCAACGCCAACTTTGCCATATTTAATACGGCGCTATTGAATTCGGTCGTTTCGAAATGCGCGGGATCGAACACATAACAGAGCACCGTGACCCCGAGCGCCACGCAGATCACCGCGCACGCGCACCATACAATTAAGCGGATTTTTTCCGACTTTACGACGTGCGCCAGATTTTTGCGGTATTCGTCCCCTTCGCCCTGCGGCATACGCGCTCTGAGCCGCGCAAAGGTCTTTTCGGGCGCTTGTTTATATTTTTTCCTCTCTTTTATCGGCATGACGACCGAGAGCACAAACCCCGCGACCACTGCCGCCACCCAGACGCAAAATACGATAAGACAGGGGAACATATGCGCGTTCATATTCTCGCGCGTAAAAATCTGCGCGCCCTCTTCGGCGCCGAAATAGATATCGCTCACTGCGGCAAGAAACGCCACGCCCAACGCGACGGTAAACACGCTTAAAAAAATACCGTACCAAAACCGCACGTTTTTGATTGTTCCATCAGTCATAACGCCCTCCTGCGGCATGATGAAAACATAGCAATGCAAAAAATCTTCTAAGTAAGTTTTCTCGCTTGTATTATAACACACCTATCCCGCACCGTCAAGTAATTATGTTTGACAAAATTCCCCTTCCTTTTTGCGAACCCTTGACAAATCCCGAAAAAAGAGGTATGCTGATACTATCCCCTACGGAAGAAAAACCATGGAAAAAACGCTTTACGAAAACTATATCGCCATTCTCGAAAACGAACTGTTGCCCGCCATGGGCTGCACCGAACCGATCGCCGTTGCCTACTGCGCCGCACTCGCGCGAAAAACGCTCACTGACGTGCCCGAACGCGTGGAAATTTCGGTGAGCGGAAACATACTCAAAAACGTGAAGAGCGTCGTCGTGCCCAACACGGGCGGTCTGCGCGGCATTGCCGCCGCGGCTGCCGCAGGCATCGTGGCGGGCGAAAGCGACAAAAAACTCGAAGTCCTCTCGCGCGTGAGCGAACAGGATAAAGCGCGCATTCAGGCTTATTGCAGCCGCACGAAAATAACCGTTACACAGGCGCACACGGGGTGCATTTTCGATATCGGGGTGCGGGCGTTCGCCCCTTGCGGCGAGGCGTTCGTGCGGATCGCGGGTCATCATACCAACGTTGTGAAAATCGAACGGAACGGCAAAGTGCTCTTCGACTGCGAAACACCCGAGGAAGACTGCTGCGTTTATAAAGGACTGAGCGTAGAAAATATCGTTACGTTTGCAAACGAAGTCGACCCCGACGACATAAAAGAAGTGCTCGAACGGCAGATCGCTTACAATACGGCAATTGCCCGAGAAGGACTCAATAACGACTACGGCGCGCGGATCGGCAAAGTTCTGCTTGCCGCATTCGGGAACGACGTGCATAACCGCGCGAAAGCGACGGCGGCGGCAGGCAGCGACGCGCGCATGAACGGGTGCTCTCTGCCCGTCGTCATCGTGTCGGGCAGCGGCAATCAGGGCATGACCGCCTCGCTACCCGTCATTGTTTACGCCGAACATTTGGGCGTTCCGCACGAAAAACTGTTGCGCGCACTCGCCCTTTCCGATCTTATCACCGTGCATCTGAAATCGGGAATCGGCAGACTTTCGGCATTCTGCGGCGCCGTGAGCGCGGGCTGCGGTGCGGGCGCGGGCGTATGTTATCTGTACGGCGGCGGTTACGAAGAAATCGCGCGTACCCTCGTCAATGCGCTGGCGATCGATTCGGGAATCGTTTGCGACGGCGCAAAATCAAGCTGTGCGGCAAAGATCGCCTCTGCCGTCGAGGCGGGACTTGTGGGCATGGAAATGTGTCGGCACGGATCGCAATTCCACGGCGGCGACGGCATTCTCGAACAATGCGTCGAGAGTACGATCGAAAACGTGGGCGACCTTGCCCGCAAAGGCATGCGCGAAACCGACGAAGAAATCATTCGGTTGATGATCAAAAATATCGAATCGAAATAAAAAAAATCCCTGTTTCAACAGGGATTTTTTTATATCAACCAAAAATACATCAGCAGCCCGACGAGCGCGAAACAACCCAGCACGATGAGTAAACGCGGCAACATTACGATAAAGAACGCGCGGATCATCGCGTTGCGCTCTTTGCGCGTGATATCGCTCTTTCCCTTTTTTCGATTGCGTTTGCGTTCGTGCCCCGGAAAAAACGCACGGCTCATCGAAGGAATTTCTTCCCCCGTCATGGGTGAAATCGTTCTGCCGTCGTCGACCCACTCTTCCTTTTTCTTTTTCACGCTCATTCCTGCGGATACAGGTGGCACGCCACGCAGTGTCCGTTTCCGTAATCTTTATACACGGGTTCCACCGCCTTGCACACAGGCATGCACTTGCTGCAACGGGTGTGGAATTTGCACCCCGAAGGCGGATTGGCAGGCGAGGGAATGTCGCCCTGCAGGATGACGCGGTTCATCTTGTAATCGGGATCGGGCACGGGCACCGCAGAGAACAACGCCTGCGTGTAAGGGTGCATGGGATGATCGAACAGATCCTCTTTTTTGCCGTATTCCACCATGTTCCCCAAATACATGACGCCCACTTCGTCGGAAATATGCTCGACGACGGAAAGATCGTGCGAAATGAAAATATAGGCAAGGTTGTCGCGTTCCTGCAAATCCTTGAACAGGTTGATGACCTGCGCCTGAATGGAAACGTCGAGCGCGGAGACGGGTTCGTCGCAAATAACAAGTTTGGGTTTGAGCGCCAACGCCTTTGCGATACAGATACGCTGCCGCTGTCCGCCCGAGAATTCGTGGGGATAGCGTTCGAAATAATGCGTCTGTAACCCGCATTTTCTCATGACGTCGAGAATGTAATCCTTATATTCCGAGGGCGGCACGATCTTGTGCACGCGCACCGCCTCGCCGATCAGTTCGCCCACGGTCAGGCGGGGTGAAAGCGACGCATACGGATCCTGAAAGATCATCTGAAAATTCGGGCGGATCTTGCGCAGTTGCTCGCCTTTAAGGCGGGCGATATCCTGCCCTTCGAATAAAATTTCGCCGTCGGTCACGTCGTAAAGTCGCAAAACGGTTCGCCCCATCGTTGTTTTTCCGCAACCTGATTCGCCTACGATCCCCACCGTTTTGCCGTAATCGACCTGAAACGAAACGCCGTCGACGGCTTTGAGGTAAACGCAGTTTTCTTTTTTCAGCGTCTTTTTGATTGTGAAGTACTTTTTCAGATTTTTTACCTGCAAAAGCGGCGGACGGACGACCGTATTGCTTTCGGCAGGCGTTTCCTCTACCGCGGGAACGGACGTTCCCTGCACGTCATTCTTCATACTTTCTCCTTCTCGCCGTAAAGGTGGCAGGCAACTTTATGCGTCGGGGATACCTGCACATAAGCGGGGAAATCGCCCTTGCATTTTTCGCAACGCATATTGCAACGGTCGATAAAGTAACAGGTCGAGGGCATATTGATGGGGTTGGGCACGTTTCCGGGAATGGAATACAGCCTGTCTACCTTGCGCCGCACGACGGGTTTGCTCTTCTGCAAGCCGATGGTGTAAGGGTGCAACGGATTTTTGAAAATTTCCTGCACCGTGCCCATTTCGACAATCCGCCCCGCATACATGACGACGACGTAATCGACCATTTCCGCGATCACGCCCAAATCGTGCGTGATCAGCATGATCGAACCGTTGATTTTCTTTTTGATATCGCGCAGTAATTCGAGGATCTGCGCCTGAATGGTAACGTCGAGCGCCGTGGTCGGCTCGTCCGCAATGATCAGTTTTGGATTACAGCAAAGCGCCATGGCGATCATAACGCGCTGACGCATACCGCCCGATAGCTGGTGCGGATACGATTTATAAACGTGTTCGGGCATCGCGATGCCGACAAGCTCGAGCATTTCGATACTGCGCGCCTTAGCCGATTCCTTCGTGGCGCCGTTAGTGTGCAACAACGACACCTCGTCGAGCTGATAGCCGATCGTAAAAACGGGGTTGAGCGAGGTCATCGGCTCTTGAAAGATCATGGCGATCTCTCGTCCGCGGATCGAAGTCATGGCGGAAACGGGCATTTTGGCAATGTCGACGACTTCCTCTTTTTCTTCGTACTTTTTAAGCAGACGGGGCTTGCCGCGCTTATCGAGCACGCGTTCAAGCACGGGCTTGCCCTCTTCGTCTACGACGGTGCGCCCCTGCTCGTCCTTTTTTTCGGTCATCATATATTCCGTGCCGACCTGCGTGCGCGCCGTGGTACGGAAGCGAATGCTGCCGCTCACGATCTGCCCCATCGGGCCTTGCACGAGCTGCATGAGCGAAAGGCTCGTCACCGATTTGCCGCAACCGCTCTCGCCGACAACGCCGACGGTAGAACCCTGCGGAATGGAGAACGTAACGCCGTTCACGGCTTTGACGACGCCGTTATCGGAAAAGAAATATGTGTGCAGATCTTCAAATTCGACGATATTCTTGTCGTCTTTCATCTGCGTGAGGTAATCCTCGCGCTTGTAAGAGGCGCGCTGTTTTTGCAATTCCCGAATGGTCTTGCGGTTGCGCTTTGCGATATCGCGCGATTCCTTGCCCGAAATATAACTTCCGTTTTTTGTCTTGTCGCCAAAGAGCTTGCCCCTGACGAGAACAACCTTATCCGCGATCCACGTTTTTAAGGAAAACTTCGGTTTTTCGGAAGGTGTTTGGGCAGGCTGTTCTTCGGGTAACGATTCCTGCTCTACCTTTTTGTTTTCTTCTTCGCTCACGGCTTACCTCCTCGATTTCGGGTCGAACGCATCCCGAAGTCCGTCGCCTATGAAGTTGAATGCAAGCACGGCAAGCACAATGCAGATGCCGGGCGCGATCCATAAGTTGGGGTATTTCGTTAAAATCGTGTTGTTTGCCGCGCCGCTGATCATGTTGCCCCAGGTAGCGTACGCCTTGGGAAGACCGATGTTGAGATACCCGAGCGTCGCCTCGGTCAGAATTATACTGCCCAAGCCCAGCGTCATGGTGACGATAAGCTGCGGAATGACGTTGGGAATGAGGTGTTTGAAGATTTTACGCCACACGGGCAGACCGCTTGCCTCGGCGGATATCATGAAATCCTGTTCGCGCAGCGAGAGAATCTGTCCGCGCACCAACCGCGCCGTACCCGCCCAGCCGAAGAGCGTCAGCATCGCCATGAGGATATACAGCGCAGGCGGCCCTTCGATGTGCAATTCGCGCAGCGCCACGCCCGCGATCATGAGCATGGGCATCGTCGGCACGCATTGAAAAACGTCGACGATACGCATGATAAGTTGATCGACCCATTTGCCGAAGTACCCCGCCAAGCCTCCGAGCAGAACGCCGAGCAAAGTTTCCAGTATAATGACGACGAACCCTACCGTCAGCGAGATCCTGCCGCCGTACATCAGGCGCGAGAACACGTCGAAACCCAGATCGTCGGTGCCCAGCCAGTGCGTGGGCGAGGAAGGCAGGTAAACCGTTCTTGCCGAGTAGGTCACGACGTAAACGATGACCGTTTCGCCGTCTACCTGCGTTTCGACCTCTTTCACATACTCTTCCACGACGGGGTGGTCGACGTCCTGTTCCTGTTCGCCCCAGACGCAGGGAAGAAAGCGGAACGCCGGCCCCAAAAAGGAAAACAGGAAAAGCAAGACGAGGATGATCAACCCCGTAACCGAAAGTTTGGAACGGAAAAAGCGCTTCAAAACGATACGCGCGGGGCTGAGCGTGCGCATCGAGGCCGCTTCGATTGCGGAAACTTCCTCTTCCTGCACGGGTTGTGTTTCGGCGGCAGGTTCCGCCGAAACGGGAATTTGTTTTTCCTGATCGTTGGTATTTTTACTCATGCCGCCCTCCTCACTTACTCAGTTTCACGCGCGGATCGACTACCGCATACAAAAGATCGCTCAATAGCGTGCCGAGCACCGTCATGATGGCGATAAACATGTTATAACCCATGATAAAGGGAACGTCGGCAACGACAAGCGCGTCGTAAGCCATTTTACCGATGCCGGGGATCCCGAACACCGTTTCGGTGATCATAGCGCCGCCGAACAGCGAAGGGATCGTGCCCGCAAGCAATGTGACGAGCGGGATCATGGTGTTGCGGAACGCATGCTTATAAATAACACTGCGTTCGGAAAGCCCCTTTGCGCGCGCCGTACGGATGTAGTCGGCGTTGAGCACTTCGAGCGTGTTGGTACGGGTGTAACGCATGAGCGACCCGACCGAAAGAATGACGAGCACGAACATGGGCAGAATCATGTGGTGCAGCATATCGAAGAATACGGGCACAGTCGCATTGCCCGAAACAAGACCGGTCGCGGGGAACCAGCCGAGCTGGTGCGCGAAAAGACGAATGAGCAACGCGCCCAAAAAGAACGTGGGCAACGAAATACCGATCATCGTGAGCACCGTAACCGTGTAGTCCACCACGCCGTACTGGCTGGTTGCGGCTTTGATGCCGAGCGGAATGGCAATGAGGAACTGGAAGATCGTCGCGATAAACGCGATCATGAACGAAACGCCCATGTTCTGCGCGATGACCTGCCCGACGGGCTGTTTGTATTTGAACGACATGCCTAAATCGCCCTTTAACAGGTTGCCGAGCCAGACGAAGTAATTGCCGAGCACGGTGCCCGCTTTATCCCAGAAATTCGCCACGCGGTAAGTGAACACGACGCCGTAAGTATTTTCCTGCGGCACGCCGTTCACCTCGACCGAAGTCGTGAATTTGAGATTCTTTCCGTCGAGTTCCCAGCTACCCGTTTCGTGCGGGATCGCCTCTTCGATGATCACGACGAGCTTGTTGTCCTCTTCATCCTCGTCGGTACTGTCGCCGGAGTCGTTATCTTTGATTTCAACGCCCCTCTGCACGATTTCGCAAATGCGGTAGCCGTCGGGAACGACGTCGACGATCGTCGTGCCGTCGGGGCCGTAAACGTTGCGTTTATCGAGGAATACGCGGTATTTACCCATATCGTACTGCCCGCCGTAGTATTCCACGAGCGCCGAGGCGGCGCGCGCATCGTTGCCGCTTGCCGTATAAGCGTCGTAGTCCTTCATGGCGCGGTCGTAAGTATCGGCTTTGGTGTTTTTCGTGAACTTTTTATCGGCAAATTCGCCCTTGCCGCCGATCTTCACGCCGAGGAACGCATCGGGCATGGAAAGCCCGTAAATTTCCTTGATACGGTCGACGTCCTCTTGCGACATCGTGCCCTGCGTCACGGCGGAGGCGTATTGCGTATCGACGTAGTCGGTGGGCATCATGCGCGAAAGCGCGTAAATGATGACCGAAACGCCGAACAGAATGAATACTGCCATCAAAAGTCGTTTCGCAATGTACTTTAAGGTGTCCAGCATGACCCTTCTCCTTGCTGCAATTTATGAGGAAAAGACGAGCCGCCCCGCCTTTTCCCGTGAGTATTCTTACTTGCCGTAGTTCGCATCTTTGAACGACTGCGTGTAGTCAACTTCCCAGATGCGGGAAAGCGGGCCGTTGTAAGGCGTAAGCGTTTCTTCCTTGCCCTGCTCGTTGTGCTGCATGGTGTTCGCGTCGATAATATCGCCGCGGAAGGCAAACATATCCTTACGCTGATAGGTGGGCAGTTCCACCGCAAGTTCCATGACCATATCGAGCGCGCTCGCATAAATGGTTTTACGCGTGCCCTGATCGTTGGTCTTGCGGGCGTTATCGATCAGCGTGCTCAGTTCATTGACAAGCGACTGCTCGTATTTGTAAAGGTCGGCGTCGCGTTTGATATAGTCGTAGCCCCAGTTGAGCGTACTTGCCGCGCGCGAATCTTTATGGTAAACCTGATACATATCGGGGTCGACGGTCGACGTCCAGGCAGCCGCCCAGATCTGCAATTTACCCGTCGTCAGATCGCTGAGCGCCTGCGAAGAAGTTTCGACCTTGACGTGAATGCCGTGGCACAAATTGTTCAGAATTCTCGCCGCATTGATAAACATGGCATAGGCGGGGTGGTCGGACGTGCCGCCTGCAATGGTGAGCGTGTAATCAAGCTTATCGGTACCGTTGGTGTAAATACCGTCGGAACCAACATAGTACGAACCGCCGTTCGATTCGAGCAACGAATCGAGCATTTGCTGAATGACCGTACCCGTCGAATCATAGGAATAAGGAATCGTCGAAGCCGTATCGTAACTGCTCTTTTTCGAAACATACACGCCGGCGCCCGTCGGATACGCCCAGTTGGTCGTCGACATCGGGCGCTCGATGACTTCGGCAAGACCGCCCTGATAGTAGTTCTGAACGATCGAGTTGCGGTCCATCGCCTTCATGATGGCGCGGCGCACGGTGATGTTGGGCACGAAACGCGAGTTGATGCCCACATAGCCGTAACCGTTGGTATCGACCTCGACGTGCGAAACGCCGTCGGCGTCAAGCGCTTTGATGTTGTCCTGCGTGGCATTGGGTTCGCCGAAGTAGATCGCCTTCGTTTTCAGGTTCGTGATGATCTGATCGGAAGGAACCACCTGATAACGCAGCAGTTTGATCTTGGCGTTCTCAATCCCCGAGCCGACCGAGGTGAAGTAGTTGTTGCGCTTGAAATAGACGATGTTGTTATCCCAGAACCCTCTGCTGCCCGTACGCGTCGGATTGTCGTCGCCTGCCGCGTTGGTTGCGCGGTAGACGCCCGCGCCAACAGGAATACCGCCCTTCTGCTCGTCGTTGAGCACTTTGGTGAAGAAGTTGCTGTCGCCCATCACCACGCCGAAATTGTTTTTCGCCGGATCGAAATCCTTGATGCAATCGTATTTGTTGCCGTTCTGATCGATATAATTGTCGGCGGAATAATAGTGCAACGGCGCGACCATGAAGGCAAAGTTATAGATCGCTTTGGGATCGATCCCCCTGATCTTGATTTGCAACATGTCGTAATCGTTGGAATACTTCTTCTTGGAAGAATCGCTGCTCGCTTTGAACGCGCCGCCTTTGAGCGCGCGGATACCCGAAATGTTGGGCACTTTGCCGCCGTTCTGTTCGAAATAAGCGGTGGTCGCCTCCGCCGTCCAGTTGGTGAGCACGGTCGACGCGGACGCCCAGTAAGAAAGCACTTCTTCCATCGCCGAACCGCTGGTAGAATAGGCGCCGTTCTGCTCTTCGGTCGACGTGCCGAGTTTAGAATCGAACACATAACCGATCGCCCATTCTTTTACCGTTTCTTCGTAATTTGCACTGCTTTCCGTAACGCCCTTTTCTTCGAGATATTCGTTCATCTCTTTGAGGCAGGATAACGTTTCTTCGCAGTCCGGATCGAACGTAAAGTTGCCGTTTTCGTCCTTCACGGGCGTCTGCGAACCGGGATTTTTCTTATAAAGATTGAGGTTGCCGTCTTTGACGAGGAATACCTGCCATGCCTGCGTGAAACCGTTGTCGCGAATGTAGCTGTCCATACTTGCCGAAACGGCGTTCCAGTCGCTTTCGAGTTCCTTGCGGAACACTTCCGAAACGGCGTTAAAGTCCGCTTCGACCTCTTTGATCTGCGCCGCGCTCAAACCCTGATCGTAATCGGGGCGGCTGTATTCCGGCGTATTCGGGCTGACATAGTATACGAAATCGATAAGACGGTCGATGCGCTCTAACGCCTCATTCTGACGCGCCGTTTCGAAGTTCGCCGCCGAACCTGCGGTCGCCTGCGGATTCTGCGTGCGGTATTCGTTCAGCCCGACGATATTCGTGGAATAAATGGTGGAAGAGCCCGTGTAAGCGGGATCGAGGTAAACGTAAAGGTTAAAGAGTACGTCCTTGATCGTGAGCGGCACGCCGTCGGAAAAGCGCACGTCGTTCTTGATGATGAACTGATAGGTCGTGATCTCTTCACCGTTCTCTTTTTCGGTGTTGACGGAATAGTCCTCGGCAACGGTCGGCTCGTCCTGTCCGCAGACGATATTGCCCTTTTTATCGGTTGCGAGCATGCCGATCTGCGTCATGGAAAGCATACTGCTGTCAACCAGCGACGTCGAGAAAAAAGGATTGAACACGCCGTCGGGATCGTTCGTGCTCAAAACGAGCGCGTGGCGGGCGTTCACGCTCAACGGATCGAGGTCGTCCTCGTTGCCGCCGATGTCGGGTTTCTTTCCGCCGCACCCCGCCGTGATGAGCAGCGATACCGAAAGGCACGCCGCTACGGCAAGCGCAAAAATACTTTTCTTTTTATTCTTCATGGAACTTCTCCTTATTCTTTTTTATTCCGGCTGTATCACGGAAAATTCCGTAACGTCGATCCCCGCAAACAGCGCAGGATCCAGAGTTGCCTCGTTCACGCACACCTTGCAGATTTCGGGATCGGCATAGATCACGTTGTTTTTCGTGACCGTGCACGAACCCGTTATTTTCACCTTGCTCAGCGTCGTATCCCCGTTCATCGCCGTCGCAAACGACGCTATGGCGTATGCGCGCGACGGTTCTTCGTTAACGATCCTCGCGCGGAACGTAACGTTTTCAAACGTGATATCGTGCACGTTCGCACCGTTGAGCGAACCGAAGAGCGCAAGCATTCTGCTTGACGCGCGCGAAAAATCAAAGTTGCACGCGATATTTTGCACCGCAAAACCGTTGCCGTTGATTTCCAGCCCGAACGCGCGGTTGGGCTTCCATTCGACGCCCGTAAAGTCGATCGTGTTGCAAAGATAAATCGCTTTCTTTTTCGCCGCGTCGAGCGCGCCGTTGAACTCTTCCGCCGTGCGCACCATCGTCCAGTCGCCTTCGATAAACTTCGCGTAAACGATTTTCACCTCTTCGTCGAAGTTATAGGGCCAAGCGAAGGGTATCGTACACTGCTCGTCCTCGAAATATTCGTAGAAGGTCCAACCTTGTTTCGTCGGTTGCAGCACGTCGGGGCGCGGCGCGGAACCCGAAGTAAAGTTTTCGCTGCGCAGTTCCACGTCGTTATCGCCGCCCTTTATGATCAGTCGGCTGTAAGGTTTAAGCTCGGCGTAAAGCGTGATGTCCTTTTCCACGCGTTGCGTGGCAAAATCCCATGCGGCGCCCAACAGCACGCGGTTATCGTCGCCCATTTTCAGCGTACCGTCGGCATTCGTTTGGGGCAGATGCCACGAAGCGGCGTAATACCCCTGTATGTTCGTGCCGGGGAAATTCGTGTCGCCCGGTTTCAGGGGGATCAGCGAATTTTCCTTAACGCCGAGGTAACGCTCTTCCACGGGGCTTTCCTGCAACGTGCCCACGTTATAGTTGAACGTGACGAGGTAATCGTACTTCTTCCCCCGATTGCCGCCCGTACAGCCCGCCGCGGCGAGCGAAACCGTCAGCACGCAAAGAACCGCCAATGCAATTTGTATCAGTTTTTTCTTCAATTTCGTACTCCCTGCATGATCCGCTCTTTCTATTATAAATTTTTACAAAGCGTTTGTCAATGTTTTTACGGCAACGGTGCGCAGGCTATCTTTCTTCCCTGCGTTTCCACGCAACCGTAGCGCATACCGCCGCGCCGAGCACGGCGACCGCCGCCGCGACGGAGATACCCGCCTGCTGCGAACGGCACCCCTTCTTCGGTTCTTCCTCGGGGGGGATTTCTTCGGGCGGAATCACTACGGGACGCTCGATCACGCTGAACCCGACCGGCGCCGTAAAGCTGCCGTAGGTGATGACGACCTGATTGTCGGTAAGCGTGAGCGGCGAGTTGTAACCCGAAATCGTGTAATCGCTCTTTTCAAGCGGCACGACCGACTTGTCGGCATAAACCGCCTCGACCGTGATGCCCGTGTCGTCGAATTCTTCCCCGACGTAATACACGATCTTCATCGGGCTGGTCACGTTGATGCCGACGATCGCAACCGTATCGCCGAGCTTGCCGCGCTCTTCGCGCAGGAACGCCTCGACGGCGAGCAGCTTTTTATAAACGTCTTGCAGCAGACTGCGCTGATCGGCAAGCGTGATCGCGTTATACGCCGCACGCACGGGTTGCACGCTCTGTTCGCTGTATTCACGCAGGAAATCCAATTTATTTGCTGTCGCTGCAAGCTCGGAAGTCAGCGTTTCCACCGTTTTGAGCGAGTTGACCATACCCGTGAAGGCGAGCGATGCGTCGTCCATCGCCAAATCGGTCATGACCGCATTCTTGAAGTAAAGTTTCCAGATATAACTGTCGTATCCCCTGCCGTTTGCGGGGCGGTGAATGGTGAGCCAGTCGTAGCTCGGGTTGTTGTCGAAGAACTTGACGTACTGCACAAAGTTGGAGTAATAGATACCCTGCACATAAGCGTTGTTGCGGTCGCCGTACAGATAGCCCAATCCGTTATAATTTGCGACCTGCGTATCGACAAACGTTTCGAGAACGGGCGCTTCGACGCCTTCGAACACATATTCGGAAACCATGCTCGTTTTCGACGAGGTCGCCACGAAGAACGCCGCCGCACCGATCGACTTCACCGTGGAAGGGAAGGTGACTTTGGCAAGATAATCGCGTGTTTTCGTGCGGTTTACGTTATAGAACGCCGCCTCGTCAATGCGCACCGTGCCGTCTTTCACACGGTATTCGGTTGCCGATTTGTTCGCGGGATACTGTTTGAGGATAAACTGTCCGCGATCCGTGCGGGCATAAAGCACGCCGTCCTCGGCAAAGTATACAGGGTTGCCCTCCGCCACCGTGATGCTCTCGAGCGTGGGGATCGAGGTGAACGCACCGCCGCCGAGCGAAGGCATCATCATGCCCTCGCGGGAATCGGGATCGCCGAAATCGTTGATGAGGATCCACTCTTCCTCGAAGGTAAGCGTGTTAAGCGTTGCGGGAATTTCCACCGTAACAAGCCGCGTATTGTAGAAAGCGTAACCGTAAATGCGTTCCGCCGCGGGAATGGAAAGGTTTTCAAGCGGCACGTTTGCAAACGCAAAATTACCGATCACCTTCGTATTCGTCAGCGTCGCGTCGGTCAGACCCGTGTAAGCCAACGCATAAGGTTCGATGATTTCCGCCGAGGTAAGATCGAGCGAACGGATATTTGCGTCGTTGTAGAACGCGTAGCCGCCCACCGTTTTCACGTTCGAAAGATCGAGCGAGACGTCTTTCAGTTTGGGCATGTTGTAAAAGGCGTAAATGCCGATCCGTTCCACCGACGAAGGAACGACCACTTCGGTAAGGTAGTTATTCTGATTGATCAAGCCGAGCGATCCGACGTGCACGAACGCGAAATCGCCGATTTCCTTCGTTCCTTCACCGAACGTGACTTTCTGCAAATAGTTGCCGCTGAACGCATAAGCGCCCATCTCTTCCACCGCGCCGAACACGACTTCGGTGAAACCGGTGCCCACTTGCGAGAAGGCATACGCGCCGATCTTGCGCGCCGCAGGAAACGCGATCACGCCGTTGTTGGCAGAAGATTGCAGGTTGGAGCCCGCAAAAGCATACTCGCCGATTTCTTCGATCTCGTTGCCGGCAATATACTGAACGGGTGTTTCTTCAAACGCATGTGCGCCGATCTTCACCGCACTCGGCAGTATGAAACGCTGGCGCAGCATCGAGCAGTTTGCAAAAGCATAAGCGCCGATTTCCTTGATCGCACTGTTGCCCGCACTGTCGGTCGTGATCACCGCGGGATTTGCCGACGTTGCGCGTAACGCGCGGCAACCGTAGAACACGCCTTCGGGAAGAATTTCGATTTTCGATACGTCGACCGTAGTCAGCGCGCTTTCCGAGAACGCATACGCGCCGAGCACGGAAACGCGATTCAGATCGATCGTTTTGATCTTCGAGCCGCTGAACGCACCCGCGGCAATTTCGGTTACTTCGTTGCCGAGAACATAGGTATTGCCCGTGAACGTTTTGCCCGCAGGAACGATAAGCAGTTTGGAAAAGTCGGAATTATAGAGGATTCCGTCGCGCACTTTATGCGTGGAATTTTCCGCCGTCTGCGCAAACGCTACGAACTTATCGCTGCCCGCGAAGGGCGCCGCCCCGTTCGTCGAAATATTCGCGTTGGCGTTCAGGTTCACCTGAGTCAGATTTGCACAACCGCCGAACGCCTTTGCGCCGATGCCGTAGGTGCCGCCGGGCAACGTAAACGACGTAAAGCCCGTGTTATAGAAGGCGTATTCGCAGATTTCCGACAGTACTTCCGCAGGGAACGTGATGCTGTCGAGCGCAGTGCAACCGTAGAACATGTACGGCGCAACCTTATTCGCCATGTATTCCACTTCGTTGAGCGCCGTACAGCCGCGGAACATCGCATTCGCCGCGTCGGTAAGTGAACTCATCGTCACCTTTTTAAGCGAAGTACAGCCTTCGAACACCGACTCGCCCGCAATACGCATGCCGCGGATATTGATCTCTTCGAGCGCCGTGCACCCCGCAAACGCGCGGGCGAACGCCGAGGTGATCCGTTCGGGATTATATATGGTTTTGAGCGACGTACAGCCTTCGAATGCGCTTCTTGCCACCGAGAGCACGCCCGTCATGTCCTCTTTCGTGAATTTATCCTCATCGTAAAGCAACGTAACGGTTTCGAGCAAAACGCAATCCTTGAACGCATCTTTCATGATGAGCGAGCAATTCGCCGGAATGACAATCTCGCGCAGATTGATGCAGCCCTTAAAACATTCCTCGGGGATCTGCGTAATCGAAATGGGCAGCGTCAGTTTTCTGAGCGTCGTGTTGTATTGGAACGCCTCTTCGTAGATGCTGATAATATTGAGATTATCGGGAATGACGTATTCCTCGCCGCCATAGTAGTGCATGAGGATATTGTTGCGAACGTCGAGTTCCTTTTCCACCGTCACACGGATGGTTTTGGTCGTCGGCGTGCCCTTCACCGACACGCGGACGTAAGCCGTACCCGTGCGCAGCGTCGTCACCTTGCCCTGCCCGTCGACCGTGAGCACACGCTCGTTGGTCGAACTCCATTCGTATTCGGGGGTGTAAAGCGCCTGCGTATACCAGGGCAGAACGTGCGGCGTGAGCTGCGTCGTCGTGTTCGGGTTGAGCGACAGCGTCAGATTCGAGCCGTTGAGCGGTACGACCGCCAGCCCCGAATCGGACACGGGATCGAACATGATATCTTCGATAATGGGCTTTTGCAGATTGCCGCGGGTGATCGTCACGCGGATGCGCGCTTTGACGCGATCGTTGCCGTCGCGCAGATTGACGGTATAGGTGCCGCTTTCCGCAACGGCGTAAATTTCGCCCTCATTGCAGCTGAGAATATTCGGATCGTAATCCGTCATTTCCAGTGCGACCGCAGCAGTGCTGTCGGGGAACGTCGAAATATTGAGCTTATAACGCTCGTACTGCGTAAGCGAAAGGTTATAGATTACGAACCCTTCGTTGCTTGCATCCGCCTCTTTGAGTTTATCGTCGGTCTTGATCGTCACCGATTCGGGATAATCCGTCGCCTCGAGATAATTGACCTGATAGAGCGATTCGTTGAGCGCATAGTCCTGCACGCTGATGAAAAGCCGTTTTTCCTGCGCACCCTTGATAAAGATATCGTAATAATCGGTGATTTCAAGACTTACCGTCGTCGTGCCGCCTTTCGTGGAATAAATAGGAACGGGATTATCGGTAAGAAGCGTCAAAGCGTTTTGTCCGTCCGCGCCGGGATTGAGGTAGCACGGCAACATCGCCATGGCATAATGGTTGTCGTAAACGTCGGTATCGAGGTAAATGCGATATTTGGTTTCGTCGTTTTCCTGATACTCTTCGTAACGGATACGATAATCGGTAATCACGGGCGATTCGGTATCGACGGTGAAGTTGAACGAGAAGCTGTCGTTATTGAGCGCGACGCCGTCGCCGTAATCGAGCGTACCGCGCAAAGTGACGGTGTACTGCTTGTTGTTCGCCATGCCCCATTCGCTCGGATTGATGTTGAACGACAGCGCAGAACCGATGTTCGAACCGCCCGCGGCATACGATTTGCGCACGTTCTTTTCGACGACGTTATACACGACTTCGCCCGTCGCACTGTCCGCAATCGTCACGTTGAGCGTTTTGGCTCCGCGCAGAAGCCCCGCGTAGATCATATAAAATTCGTAAACCGTTCTTCTGCCGTCCATATCGTAACACGACACCGCGGCGCGCTCGTCAGAAGCGACGATCTCTTTATCGGTCGGGCCGAAATCATAGAGATAGGCGCCCAGACCGATGATAAAATCACCGTCGTTGTAAAGCCCGAGCGGGCGCGAAGAAGACGCCGATGCCTTCTTTTTATCCTCTTCTTCGACCGTTCTGTCCGCCTCGCTTTCCGCGACTTCGTAAACCGACCAGTCGAAAAGCGGCGCCTGATTCCAATCGCCGTAGAAACCGAGATAGGGAATGCCCAGCTCGACGCCGTCCGCGTCGTTATCGATAAGACGGACGTAACCTTCGAGGAACATGCCGTTTGCAAAGGTCTTGTCAAGATATTCGCGTGCGCCTGCGTCGAGCGTGATCTTCACGACGACGTGCACTTCGCCGCCTGCGGGAACACTGATTGCGCCGCCTTCGGCTACGGCGTTGCCTCCCGCCGTGATTTCGATTTTGCAATTATCGAGCATATACGCCTTTTCCGCGACCGTCTTCAAGTCGGTGGAAAGCGATTCGGTCATCACATACACATCGGGACGGTACGTCTTGACGCGGCTCGAAATATTGTGAATATCGAAGGGAATTTCGTAAACGCCCGTTTTCTTTTTGTCGTCGCCGAGTTCGATTTTCGGCTTATCCTGCTCGTTGCCCTTTTCGTCGTCGGTCGTAAGGTAAGCCTGCGTTTTGATCGCCTCGTTGATGCCCGCAAGCCCTGCGCCCTGTTTACGGGGGGAATACGGGTTATTTTCCTCGTTGCGCGCCATGGTTGCCGTGCTCATCAGAAGCTGATAAACGCGGTTGGTAAGCGCTTTCCCCGTCAATTCGGGATAGGTTTCGTGCACATAATTGCGCAGAATGGCGATCGCACCCGACATGTTGGGCGCCGCCATGCTCGTGCCCGAAAGCGTTTCGTAACCGCCGGGAACGGCGCTCGTGATCTCGCCGCCGTGCGCCGTGATCTCGGGTTTAAGTTCAAGGCTCGGAGTGGGCCCCCAACTCGAGAAATCAGACATGAACGGCCCTGCGGCATAGCCGTAGTTAAAGGTGACGGTGCCCGTGTTGCCCGTTACACCGTTCAAAAGCAGATTGCCCGCGTCCATGCTCACCGAGCAGGTGGGAATGGGATCGTTGACTTCGCCGAGCGACATGCGGATCGTACCCGATACATTATTATAGATAATACAGCCGATCGCGCCGTTCGCCATGGCGTTTTGCACTTTTTCCGCAAAATTGATGTCGCCGCGCTTGACGAGAGCGATCGTTCTGCCGTCTTTAAGCGCATTTTTCACCGAATTGGTATAGTTCGACGTGCGCCCTACGCCGCCGACGACAACATATTTGAGCGTTAAGTCTTTGGTTTTGTCGGGCACGGTGTTTCCCTGCGCGTCCGTCGTAGTCACGCCCGCGGAAAGATACAGTTTATCAAGGAAATCGTATTTTTTTCCGTTCGCGTCGTTTGCCTCGGTCAGGAAGACGACGTCCTGCTCGTCCTCGGAAACGCCCTCTTTTTTGTTGGCGATAAAGTAATTCGCGGGTACGCCGTTGATCGACGCGACCGAAAGCGAATAAGGATAGGTCGAAGGCGAACCGATCGTACCGCTGTCGGGGTTGGAAGTGAGGTTGGTGCCGTATGCGCCGCCGAAACCCGAGCTGTAATCGTTGCTCGCCGCGACAACAAGGCTGATGCCCGCGTTTTCGATCGATTTATAGACTTCGGAAATCAAATAACCGCCCGATTCCACGCCCGTTTCGTCGGAAAAGCCCGCCGACGTACCCAAACTCATGTTGATGACGTCGACGCCGAGTTTTACGCAGTCGGTAAGCGCCGCAAGAATGTCGACGCTGTTCGCCCCGCCGATCGCTTTTGCCTCGAGGTCGTCGGTGAACACCTTGCAGATGACGAGCTGTGCGTCGGGGGAAACGCCGACGAACGTATCGCCCTCTTCGTTTACCGTAGTCGCGTCGTCCTTGCCTGCAATGATGCCCGCAACGTGCGTGCCGTGGGTGGAATAGGAAGGATAGACGTTGGTATCGTCGTCCGCATAGTCGTAAGCATAGGGAATTTTATCGTTGTAATACACGTCGGAAAGCGTGAGCGACGACATGCGCTTATACGATTCAAGCGTGGGAAGTTTCGCCGCCACGTCGTTGCTGTTCAGCCCGAGCGTGCCCGCGGGCATCGTGCCGAACGCGGCGTGCGTGTAATCGAGACCGGTATCGAGCACCGCGATCACCGAACCCGCGCCGTGGTTGGGCGCCTCTTCCGTATTATAGATGCCCGTCGAATAAACGTTTGCGTTGTTCGATACGGCGACGGCGGGAACGGCGTACGATTCGGAAACGTACACGCCCGCTACGCCGCCGACCTTTTTGACCGCGGCAACGTCTTTCAATTTCAATCTGAGCGCAAGCCCGCTCATGAGTTCGGTATAGGCGTATTTCTTTTCGTAAGAAATGCCCTTTCTGTCGAGTGCGGAAAGCACTTTGCGCTGCGCGTAAGCAAGTTCGCTCTGGCGCGTTCTGCCTTCCTGCGAATTCAGATATGCGGCAAACGTGGGATATTTATCGGTGCGGTTAAACGATTCCATCAGACTCTCGCCGCCCAAATCGACGATGAACCAGTATTCCTGATTTTTATCGACGGGATTCGCCGAAACAACGTCCTGATTGAGGTATTCCTGTCTGAGCGCGCTCGTATCGTATTTACCCGTTACGTCGGTCAGACCCGACGGCGCGGCAGTCGACGCCGAGCCCGAAGAAAGGTCCTCTTTACCCGTCGCGGCAAACGCGACGCCCGCAATCAGACAGGCCGCCATGGCGACCGAACAACTCCGCAATATATTTTTCCGAATAAACTTCTTCATTCCCGCTCCCTAAGTACAAATTATGTGCAAATTTCAAAAGATCATGAAAACACACAATACAATTATAACATAAAAGATTGCCTTAATCAACTTTTTCGACAAGGCAATCAACATTTTTACAATCAGCTTTGATTATAGATAGTATAAGTAAAACTTCTACTTTCACACACTTTTCACGCGATATCCATATTTTGGCATCTACTCGTCCAACTCGCGGTATTTGAGGGCATAAACTTCTTTTGCCGTCCACTTCACGCCTTTGAGTGTTCTGCCGCGCGTGTTCGTCGCGTCGATGGGGATATCTTCGGTCGTAATCTCGGTAAACACGCCGTCCTCTTTAAGCACGGCAAGCGCGTAAGGCACCGTGACGTATTCGGCAAACAAGACTTCCGCGTTTTTGAGCGAGGCAATCTGCACGCCCTTGCGGTAACGCGGCAACGGCGCGATCGTGCCCACGATCACGCGCTTATATCTGCCGTCGGTGAACGCCGTAACCACTTCGCCCTCTTCGCAATCGACCTGCGACGCCCATATAACGCCGTCGCCGTCGTTCAGGTTGATCCCCTTCACGCCGCCCGCAACGCGTCCCTGCAAGGGAATATCGTCTTTTTTCGCATTAAGACACATGCCCTTTTTCGTGACGAAGAATACCGTCGCATCCTCATCGCGCGCATCGCTCTGCACGGCAAGCACCTTGTCACCCTCGTTGAGGCGGATTGCCTGAAAACAATTTTTGGGCACGATGTATTCCGTCCACGCCGTCTTTTTGAGCATACCGCGCTCGGTAATGAAGAGCACGTCGCCTTCCGTGATGCCGTCGCGGAACACGGCGACGGGGCGTTCGCCCTTTTCCGCGTCCTCGAACAGCTCGCTGAGCGTGTAGCCCTGTTCGTTGAACTTACAGCCGAATTTATCGGCGTGTACGCGGTAAGCGTTGCCCCTGTCCGAAAAGATCAGAAGCTGCTCGTCGGAAAGCATTCTGCCCGTCCATACGCACACCGCCGATTTCTTGGTCTTTTCGCCCACCGCCTTGTTCGACATGTTGAAGTTCTTTTCGGGCATACATTTGAGTTTGCCCTCGGCGCTGATCGCCACGATACTCGCAAAACCCGGTGCGCGCACGTCGTCGCGCTGCGGTCCCGCCTCTTCGAGCGTATACACAAGATCGCTGCGGCGCGGACGTTGATATTTCTTTTTGATTTCGAGTAGCTCTTCTTTGACGACTTCGTCCTGCTTGCGCACGCTGTTGACGATCGCCGTCAGTTCCTCGATACGGATTTTAAGCGCTTTGAGCTCTTCTTCGAGTTTGAATACTTCGAGCCGCGTGAGCCGCGCAAGACGCAGATCAAGGATCGCCTGCGCCTGACGGTCGGAAAGTTCAAAGCGTTTTTTGAGTTTTTCGCGCGCGTCCGCCGTCGATTCCGCCGTCTTGATGATCTTCACGACTTCGTCGATATTGCGCACCGCTATGATGAGCCCCTCTAAAATGTGGCAGCGCTCTTTCGCCTGCGCAAGCTCGAACTTCGTGCGGCGCAGCACCACTTCGCGCTGATAGGCGGCATAATAGCGAACAATGCTCAAAAGCCCCAGCGTCTGCGGCTTGCCGCCCGCGATCGCCACCATGTTGAGTGCGAACGACGTTTCGAGATCGGTATACTTATAAAGCAGTTTCATGACCTTGTTGACGTCGCAATTGTTGTTGATTTCGATGACGGCGCGCATGCCCGCGCGGTCGGATTCGTCGGTAATGCGCAAAACGCCTTCGAATTCGTCTTTCTTTTCCTCGCGCAGTTCGGCGATCTTGCGCAACAGGTTGGATTTATTCACCTGATAAGGAAGTTCGTAAATGACGATGTTGCGTTTTTCACCCTCACCCTCTTCGACGCGGATCTTGGCGCGAATGATAATTCTGCCCTTGCCCGTCGCATACGCCTGCTTGATCTCGTTTGCAACGATATACCCGCCCGTAGGGAAGTCGGGCGCGGGGATATATTTCATGATCTCGTCGAGCTTGATGGTCGGGCGGTCGATAAAGGCAATCACGCCGTCGATCACTTCCGAAAGATTGTGCGGCGGTATATTGGTCGCAAGCCCGACGGCGATACCCGACGCCCCGTTGACAAGCAGGTTGGGGAAGCGCCCCGGCAGCATATCGGG
This sequence comes from uncultured Christensenellaceae bacterium, assembly GCA_910589015.1. GTDB lineage: Bacteria > Bacillota > Clostridia > Christensenellales > Borkfalkiaceae > Gallimonas. The sequence continues at coordinate 12,732 of CAJUSA010000016.1, read as the reverse complement.
TTCTTTTAAGGAATCGTCGAAGTTGAGCGAAAAAGGAACGGTATTCTTTTCGAGATCGCGCAAAAGTTCGAGGGCGAGCGGTTCGAGCCGCGCCTCGGTGTAACGCATGGCGGCGGCGGGGTCGCCGTCGACCGAACCGAAGTTGCCGTGCCCGTTGACGAGCGTTCTGCCCATGTTGAAATCCTGCGCCATGCGCACCATGGCGTCGTAAACCGAACTGTCGCCGTGCGGGTGATATTTACCCATGCAGTCGCCGACAATACGCGCCGACTTTTTATGCGGCTTATCGGGCAGCAGCCCCATTTCGTACATGGTATACAGAATGCGCCGCTGCACGGGTTTAAGCCCGTCTTCGACGCGCGGCAACGCTCTGTCCATAATGACGAATTCTGCGTAAGGCAGCATCGCCGCGGGCATGACCTCTTCGAGCGGCGTGACGAACAAAGTGCCCTGCGGTTCTTCCTTTGCAACCTCATTCTTCTTCATCGCCGTTCTCCTTCTTCAGTTTGACCCGCCCCATGAAGGCGTCCTGTTTGTTGAAATTTGCGTTCAGATTCAGGAATTCTTTTCTGCCGTCCACCTTGTCGCCCATGAGCATGGATATCACGTTATCCGCCGCCACGGCGTCCTCGATCGTCACCTGCGTCAGATTGCGGCGCATGGGATCGAGCGTGGTTTCCCAAAGCTGTTCGGCGCTCATCTCGCCCAGCCCCTTATAGCGCTGGATAAGATAACCCCTGCCCACTTTTTCGATCTTTTCCTGCAATTCATCGTCGTCGTAAGCGTATTCCACGACCGAATTATTCGCCCGATACACTTTATAGAGCGGCGGCATGCCGATGTAAACGTGTCCCGCGTTGACAAGCGGACGCATATAACGGAAGAAAAACGTCAAGAGAATGCAGCGGATATGGAACCCGTCCTGATCGGCGTCGGAAAGAATGATGACCTTGTGGTAGTTGAGTTTATCGAGGTTGAAATCGTTGCCGATCCCCGCGCCGAGCGCCGAGATCATCGTGCGGATCTCTTCGTTCGCAAGCACCTGATCGAGCCGCTTTTTCTCGACGTTGAGCGGTTTGCCGCGCAGGGGCAGAATAGACTGAAACTGACGGACGCGCGCCTGCTTTGCCGTACCGCCCGCCGAATCGCCCTCGACGATAAACAGTTCGTTGAGTTCGGCTTTCTTACCCGAACAGGCGGCAAGTTTGCCCACGAGCGTCAAATTGTCAATGCTGTTCTTCGCGCGCGCCGTTTCCTTTGCCTGACGGGCGGCAATACGCACCCGCGCCGCGTCGTGCGCTTTTTTGATGATCTCGTCAAACGATTTTTTATTCTTCGCCTCGTTCGCAAGCGATTTAAGTCCCTCGACCGTACAGCCTTCCACGGGCGAACGCGCCTCGGGGTTGCCGAGTTTGGTTTTCGTCTGCCCCTCGAACTGCACGTTCTTCATTTTGATGGAAAGCACGGCGGTCAGTCCTTCGCGGAAGTCGTCGCCGAGGAAATTCGCCTCTTTTTCTTTGAGCAGCTTGTTGTCGCGCGCATAGTCGTTGAGCACGCGCGTCAGCCCAGCGCGGAATCCCATTTCGTGGAATCCCCCCTCGGGCGTGGGTATGTTATTGACGAACGAGAACAAATTCTCGCTGTACTCTTTGGTGTGTTGCACGGCAAATTCGACGAGAATCCCGTCGCGTTCGCCCGAATAATAGAGCGGTTTGGGATAGAGCGCCGTCTTGTCCGCATTGAGATAACTTGCAAAATCGGCAATGCCGCCCTCGTAACAGTAGGTCACGGAATACGGCTCGGTCGCGCCCATGAGATCGAGCTGCATGGCGTCGTCGTTGCCGCTGCCCGCCTCGAACTCGTTCTTCGTGATGCGCTCGTCGGTCAGCGTGATCGTAAGCCCCTTGTTGAGGAAGGCAAGTTCCTTTAAGCGGTGCGAAACCTTGGAAAGCTGAATTTCGGTAGTCGAAAAGACGTTTTTATCGGGCAGGAACTGAATACGCGTGCCGTGCTTGTCGGTTTTCTTGCCCGTATCTTTGAGGGGCGCAACGGGAATCCCCGATTCGAATTTCTTCTTTTCCTCGTTGTAAAAGGAATGAAATTCCATGAAATAGGTCTTGCCGCCCTTGTAAACTTCGACTTTGAGCCACTCGGAAAGCGCGTTCGTGACCGACGCGCCCACGCCGTGCAGGCCGCCCGAGAAGGAATAATTATGCTCGTCGAACTTGCCGCCCGCGTGCAGTTGCGTAAACACCACCTGCACCGCCGAAACCTTCATCTTCGGGTGAATATCGGTGGGAATGCCGCGCCCGTTGTCCTCAACCGAAACGCTGCCGTCTTTGTGAATGCGCACGTCGATCTTGTCCGCAAAGCCGTTGGAAGCCTCGTCGATCGCGTTATCGACGATTTCCCAGAGAATATGGTGAAGCCCGCTTTGCCCCGTCGAACCGATATACATACCGGGGCGCAGACGCACCGCGTCAAGCCCTTCGAGTACGGTTATATCGTTCGCATCGTAATGATTCGCCATAAACACCTCGATCCGTAAAAATTCAAAACAAAATATCCATACGGGATTATACCACATTTAGTGGTTTTAAGCAAGTATTTTAACGATATTTGGTGTTCTTGGGAAAAAATCATACCCTATATGCAGTATTTTAAGAAGGCAAGCCCCTTTTTGGCACTTAGTAAAACCAGCGCCCGACAGGCAATTTCCGCCGAAAAGACGATCACCGCGTATACGAGAACCGTCGCGAACGGATTTGCGATAAAGAACGACCACCCGAACGCATAAACGAGGCGGTAAAACACATGAAGAAATACAAAATGGTATAAATAGAGAAAAGCACTCCATCGGCGCAGGCGCAGATAAACCGCACGCGGTTTCAGATTCATCGATTTTATACTTAAAAAGACGACTGCGGCAAGCGGCACGAGCATAAAATAACAATCGGTTGCAACGTTGAGTGCAAAATAAGTCGTGCAAAACAGCTCGGCATATGCGCATAGAAAGCACAATACGAGAAGAACGATGCGGATTTTGCGGAACAGCACATATTCTTTGCGTGCAAAAATTCTGCCGAGGAAGAAAAATACATAACCGTTGAGAAAACTCAGATACGGCGGCGCATAGCGGTTGAGAAAATCCCCCGCCGCGCATATGCCGCGAAAAACGGGAAAATCGGGAAGAAAGGATAAAAGACGATAATAACTTGACGAAAGACAGGCAACCGTATAGAACAGCGCGGCAAGAACGGCATTAGCGGCAAACGAGCGCTTCGCCATAGCGTAGACGAGCAGCGCAGATAAGACCGACGCGATCAGATACCACGACCCCCCGTACACCCCCCCCCGTCAGAATTTTAAGTCCGAAGGCAAGTGCGCCCTCTTTTGCCGTAGCATAAACCGAACGGTCGATAAAATATTTATCGACGATGATCGGAATGGAAACAACAAGCCAGAAGGCAAAGAGTTTTAAGATCCGCGCGCAATAGCCCCGTACGATTGTCCCCGCCTCGTTCGGGCGGCGCTCGATCTTGCCGAAGAGAAAATAACCCGACGCAAGGAAGAAAAAGGGAACCGCCAAGCGCGCAAACAGATAATAGAGCGGAAATCCGAAAAGAACGAATAAATTCCCGTTCCCCGTGGGCGGCGCGCCGTCCTGCGCCATTCCTTTGAAGGCGTTTCCGAAAAGATGAATGGAAACGACGAGCACCGCAAACACGAATTTCGCGACGTCCACAGCGCAATAATTTTTTTCAGTAATCTTATTCATATTATTTTCCTTAACAAAATACAGGACCGAAGCCCTGTATTTTGAGTTATTCCCATTCGATGGTCGCAGGCGGTTTGGAAGTAATATCGTACACGATCCGGTTGGCGTGTTTGACCTCGTTGGTGATACGCGTGGAAATACGCTCGAGAACGTCGAAGGGTATGCGCGCCCAGTCGGCGGTCATCGCGTCGACGCTCGTCACGGCGCGAAGCGCGATCACGTTTTCATACGTTCTGAAATCGCCCTGCACGCCCACCGTCTTGCTGTCGGTAATCACGGCGAAATACTGCCAGATATCGCGCTGTAAGCCCGCTTGCGCGATCTCTTCGCGGAAGATATAATCGGCGTCGCGCAGCGTTGCAAGTTTTTCTTCGGTCACTTCACCCATAATGCGGATCGCCAGCGCGGGACCGGGGCAGGGTTGGCGCCAGACGATCGAATCGGCAAGCCCAAGTTCCGTACCGACGCGGCGCACCTCGTCTTTGAAGAGATCGCGCAGCGGCTCGATAATATCCTTAAAATCCACCACGTCGGGCAGACCGCCCACGTTGTGATGGCTCTTGATCACCGCACTCTTGCCCTTTCCGCTCTCGATGACGTCGGGGTAGATCGTACCCTGCACCAAGAAGTCGACCGCGCCGATCTTTTTCGATTCCTTCTCGAATACGCGAATAAATTCTTCGCCGATGATTTTGCGTTTTTTCTCGGGATCGGTCACGCCTTTTAATTTAGAAAGAAACAGTTCGGCGGCGTCGGCTTTCACAAGATTCATGCCCAACCCGTCGCGGAATACCTGCATGACTTCTTCGGGTTCGTTTTTGCGGTGCAGACCGTGATCGACAAACACGCAGATAAGATTTTTGCCCACCGCGCGGTGCACAAGCGTGGCGGCAACGGCGGAATCGACCCCGCCCGACATGGCGCAAAGCACCTTCTTATCGCCCACGCGATCCTTGATTTTTTGCACCTGTTCTGCGACAAAGCCCTTCATCGTCCAGTCGCCGTGCGCGCCGCACACTTCGTATAAAAAGTTTTCGAGCAGTTTGTTGCCGTATTCCGAATGGACGACTTCGGGGTGGAACTGCACGCCGTAAATCTTCTTTTTCAGATCGCCGAACGCCGTGAACGGGCACGACTGCGTGGCAGCGAGCACCTCGAATCCCGCGGGGAGTGCAGTCACGCGGTCGGTATGGCTCATCCAGCAAACGCTCGTCTGCGGAATATCCTTGGAAAGCGGACTGTCTTTCACGAACGAAAATTCGCGTTTGCCGTATTCGCTCGTTTCGGCATGTTCGACCTTGCCGCCGAAAAGATAGGGAATGAGCTGCGCGCCGTAGCAGATACCGAGAACGGGAATGCCGAGCGAAAAAATTGCTTTGTCGACAAGCGGCGCACCCTCGCCGTAAACGCTGTTCGGGCCGCCCGTGAAGATGATGCCGATGGGATCATACGCCTTGATCTCTTCGATGGTCATATCGCAGGGTTTGAGGTCGCAATAGACCTTGAGATCGCGCACGCGGCGCGCGATCAACTGATTGTATTGCCCGCCGAAGTCGAGCACCAGAACTCTTTCGTGTTGCATGAATAACTCCTTTCCGTTTTGTCATTTTGAGCGTAGTGAGTAAAACGAACGAAGTCGAAAAATCTCATCGCTTTCATAAGGGTGAGACCCTTCGGCTTCGCTCAGGGTGACGTTTTGCAACGCCGCAAAAGGTTGTTAATTTCTGACCGAATAATTCGGCGCTTCTTTGCTGATCGAAATATCGTGCGGGTGGCTTTCCAAAAGCCCCGCGTTGGTAATGCGCACGAACTCGGAATGCAGGCGCAGATCTTCGATCGTGCCCTTGCCGCAATAGCCCATGCCCGAACGCAAACCGCCCTTCATCTGATAGATGATCTCGGAAACCGATCCGCGGTAAGGCACCCTGCCTTCCACGCCCTCGGGAACGAACTTCTTGTTGTTTTCCTGAAAATAACGGTCTTTCGAGCCTGCCGCCATGGCGGAAAGCGAACCCATACCGCGGTACACTTTGAAACTTCTGCCCTGATAGAGTTCGATCTCGCCGGGGCTTTCGGTCGTGCCCGCGAGCATCGAACCGATCATGACGGCGCTGCCGCCCGCCGCAAGGGCTTTTACGATGTCGCCCGAATATTTGATGCCGCCGTCGGCAATGACGCGCTTACCCAGCTTGTCCGCCTGTTCGGCGCAATCCATCACCGCCGTGAGCTGCGGCACGCCGATCCCCGCCACCACGCGCGTGGTGCAAATCGAACCGGGGCCGATCCCCACCTTCACGACGTCCGCGCCTGCCTCGATGAGCGCCTTGGTCGCGCCCGCCGTCGCCACGTTGCCCGCGATGAGCGGCAGATCGGGATACGCCTTTTTGATTTTTTCCACATATTGCAACACGAATTTGGAATGCCCGTGCGCCGTATCGATGGAAATGACGTCGACCTTTGCCTCGACGAGCGCAGCGACGCGTTCCATCGTGTTGGGCGACGTACCCACCGCCGCGCCGGCAAGCAGTCTGCCGTTTTTATCGCGTGCGGAATTAGGGTACTGAATGCTCTTTTCGATATCTTTGATCGTGATCAAGCCTTTGAGGAAACCCTTTCCGTCGACAATGGGCAGTTTCTCGATTCTGTGCTTGCCGAGGATCTTCTGCGCGTCCTCGAGCGAGGTTCCGACGGGCGCGGTAACAAGATTATCCTTCGTCATCACATTGCTGATCGGTTGTTCATAGTTGGTTTCGAAACGCAGATCGCGGTTGGTGAGAATGCCGACGAGTTTGCCGTTTTTCGTGATCGGCACGCCGCTGATACGGTAGCGTTCCATGAGCGACACGGCGTCGCGGACGAGGTTGTCGGGTTCGAGATAGAAAGGATCGGTAATAACGCCGTGTTCCGACCGTTTTACCTTATCGACCTCTTTGGCTTGCTCTTCGACCGACATATTTTTATGGATGATGCCCATGCCGCCCTCTCGCGCCATGGCGATCGCAAGACGGCTTTCGGTAACGGTATCCATCGCCGCGGAAATGATGGGAATATTCAAAAGAATACTGTCCGTCAGTTTCGTTCTGAGATCGACGTCGGAAGGCAGCACTTCCGATGCCTGCGGAATCAACAATACGTCGTCGAACGTAAGCCCCTCTTTCACGATTTTACTCATTTTTGAATTCCTCCAAAATTTTTACGATACTTGTATAATCGGCGTTATCCGCAAAATTGCGCCCGCCGTTTTGTAATTTTTCGAGCAACATGGCGCACAGCGCGCCGTCCTGCTTCGACGCCCCCTCAACGGCAAGCGTCATGACGGGGTTGCCCGCAGGGAATGAATCTTCGGTATATTCGATCGCAAACGCGCACACGATTTCTTTTTCGTCCTCGGTTTTGGCAAGGCGGTATTTCGCGCGCGCGCCGCGTCCGTAAACATAATCCTTATATTTATAAGGGGGCGTTTCCAACTGCGCCATCTGTTCGTCGCGTTCGGCGCAATAAGTCTCGAAATCCTCGTGCGCTATGAGACCCGCAAAACGGCTTTCCGCTTTGCGCGCCCCGCCGCGTTCTGCCGCGATCTCAAAAGAACGGGCGAGATACTTTATATCGCCCGAACGTTCGTATTCCTGATAGGCATAATCCCCGCTCAGAGTGTAAAGACCGAGGTTTGCCGTAAATTTCGACATTTCGTAAGGAACGCACAACGAGAGTACGCCAAAAAGCGAGAGCAGCAAAATCAAGCATACTCCGAGCGTAATGAATGAAGTTTTTACGACCAGTTTCCTCATAGTCGCACGCCTTCCCGCATATTTCCTGTTGGAATATTTTATCTATTTTAGCATACCCGAAAAAAAAAAGCAACCGTATAAAACAAAAAAGTCATGAATTAACGGGTATTTTCATAAACATAGAAACATGAAAAAACGCCGTCTTATCATTCTCATTCCCCTTTTGTTGCTGCCCATGCTTTCCGGTTGCGGAAAACGCGACTATAACGCCTACGTTTCGGAAGCGAAAACCGATATCTTCATCGCGCAAGCCGAAAACTTCAACGTCACCCTCTCGTGCGTCGAACGCGAATATCCCTATATATCCGACGGAATCCCCTGCCCGCTCACCCGCGTCGTGGAAATTTCGCTTACGGGCGAACTCGCCCCTGCCGCGTGCGAGGTTTACGTCACGGGCGAAAATTCGATCGGCGGCGAGATGACGTTCCGCACTTACGCAGGCGATTTTTTCTTCTCTCAAAGTGTGGAAACCTTTTATGAGGGCAGCGTTTCGCTGCGCGTGCTCACCGACGGCGCGGAAACCGAGCTGACGGCGACTTCCGTCAAAACGCCCGATACCCTGTCCGTGCGCGACGCGCTCGGCTGCGCCGTCAAAGCCGAACGCGAACAAATCGACCTGATGACAGGCGACGACGGCTTTGCGGGCGAATTTTATGTGCGCCTTCTGCGTCGGGAAAGCAATTATTATTACGTCGGGATCATCGATCGGAAGGGCGGCACGCTCTCTCTTTTGCTCGACGCCGAAACGGGCGAAGTGCTTGCGCGCAGAAAATCGCAGGGATAGAGCGCCCCTTCTTGACAGCCGCGCATTTTTTGAGTATAATAATTTCCGTTCCGCTTGCGGAACGGATTTTTTATGGAACAGAACCGATCAAAAAAAGCGTTGAGAACGTGTTATATCCTGCTCGCCGTCTTCTTCTTTTTCGCGGCGATTATCGCGGCGTTGCTCGGCGCCAACCTCGCATGCGAAGGCTCGGCGCACGCCGCCCCTTCCCACGCGCGCGAAGACATCGCGGAAGTTCTTCAAAAAGAGCGCCGCACCGACGAGGACAACTTCCGTTTATACCGCCAGACAGGCATTTCCGCCCGAGGGTTTGCACGGCTGGAACAAAAATATCCCAAGCGGGAAGATTTTGTGAATGCCGCGCTCGCCTTTCAAGACGCTTTCTTTGCCGACTACCCGCCCTTACACGAAACAATCAGTCCGATCACGCTGCGCGATCTGGCGGCATCGGAAAACGGCTCGCCCCGTTACGTTCCCCTCGTCCCGCTCGAAAACGGCGATATTTTACTCTCTTCGTCCTGTCATTCGTTCGGTTGGCGGCACGGACATGCCGCGCTCGTCGTCGACGCGCAAAGCGGCAGCGTGATCGAATCGGTCACCGTCGGCGTAAACAGTGCAATCAACTACAATGGCGCGGACTGGTTTCGAGAATGCGCCGCTTTTTTGCTACTGCGCCTCAAAGACGAATACCGCGGGCAAATCGATCCCGCCAAAGTCGCCGTTGCCGCCGTAAAAACGCTGAACGATATTCCTTACTCGCTCACGGTCGGCATTTTCGAAAAAAAGGATCAGGGCGAACGCCCGCGCGCCACGCATTGCAGTCACCTCGTATGGCAGGCTTATAAAAATTTCGGCATCGATATCGACGCGAACGGCGGCGCGATCGTCTCTTCACAGGATATCGCCAACAGCGGTTATTTCGAAGTCGTACAAGTTTTCGGATTCGACGCCGAAAGGCTTTGGCAGTATTGAAACAACAGACCCTTCGACTGCGCTCAGGGTGACAGTTATATTTCGTGTGCACAGGGTGACAGGTATGCTATTCTCAGGGTGACAGTTCTGTTTCGTCCGACCGTTCGCTCATGGTAACAGTTCTGTTTCGTCCGACCGTTCGCTTAGGGCAACAAATCTTTCTTTCATTCCCCCTTCCGTCCTCGCCCCTCTGTCATTGACCCTTCCGCTTTTTCGTCCTCGCCCCTCTGTCATTCATTCCGTCATTGCCCCCTGTCATTCCGAGCGAAGTCGAGGAATCCCTGCCGCATTCTCATAAAAAAGAACCCGAAATTGCGGGTTCTTTTTTGTTATTCGGTTTTCGGTTCGTCGGGCGCGCTTTCCGCCTCTTCCGCGCCGGCTGCGCCTTCTTCGGCGCCGTCGCTTTCCGCCGCCCCTTCCGCAACGGACTTTCGCTTGAAAATCCGGTTACGGAACAGCACAAGATTCAATACCACAAACGCCGCCCCAACGATCAGGCAAGTAATGAGCGCGGCAAGATCGCTCGTCGGCGCGTAAGTCGCCAAAAACATGAGCGGGAACCCGAACACCATCGCGGGAACGTTCTGATAAACAAGATTTTCGCTTGCAGGGGTGCGGTACGTTCCGTCGATCTCGCGCAGCAAGATCATGCCCGTGCTCGCCGTGCCCGTCAGCATACCGAAAAACGCCAGAAACTGTTCATGACGGTACGCCCCGAACTGCCGTTTGCAGACGAAATTCACATAAAACACCGTGACAAGCGCACCCGCGGCCGCTAAGATCAACAACAAGCCCCAGTAGGAAGCAAGTAACGGAATTTGAATGGCCGCCACGCCCGCCACGATCATGAGATCGAAAGCAAATCCGCCGATACGATCCATCATGAAATTATTGATGATCTGCTTTTTGATGATCTTCTTTTCGTAGAGTTTGTTGAGCACCGCTTTCACGGGAAGCGTCAGCAACACGCCGATGAAGAAATTAAACCCGAACAGCGTGTTCGCAAGCGAGGGAATCAGCGCGGAAAGCCCGTACATGATACCGAACGACGCGGCGTAAATCGCAAGCACGATCGCCACCTGCACGGTGAGTTTATCCATCGAAGATACAATGGAAATTTCGTTTTCGTCCTCGTAATCGGAAAGGCTGTTGCCCTTCTCGCGTTCTACGATTTTGATCTGCCCTTTGCGGCGCATGACGTTGATGTAAATGACGCCGACGATACAAGCGGCGAGGAACCCGAGCGCGGCGATCGTCAACCCGAAATTACCCCCCCCCGTAAAGCCGTAATCCTTCTCGAATATATTGCCGTAATTGAGCGCCTGCCCCGTGCCCTGCCCGAACCCGAACGCCAGCAGAATGCCCGCCGCGGAAATCAGCCCGTCGGTATGCAACAAATACGCCCCGACCAGCGTGATCGCCAGCCCGACAAACGCCTGCACGAGGTAACCGTTGACGGTGACAAGCCCCGAATCGAATATTTCGCCCGCACGCTTTTTCCCGAATTTCTTTTTCGAGGAACGCAGACCCGTGGCAACGAATCCAACGCCGAGGCAGTGGTAAGTGATGACTTCGAGCACGTTCATGCCGCTCATGCGTTCGCCGCCGCCGTTTCCGCCGAACAGCGGCAGATTGAAAAAGTAATCGCCTGCGCAATAATATGTGACCGTCGAAATAATCAGAAGCAACAAGCCACCCAACACCGAAACGGGAATCAGCGATTTTTTCAACGCGGGAATAAAATGCCGCAGAATATTGCCGAGCAATAAACTCAACAACAGCACCGCGATGACCATAAGGGCGGTCCATACGCCCAAATTTGTATAATTCATTCCGTTACTCCTTCCGTACTCCGTCTTTGCCGTAAGCCGTCAAAAACATGCACATATTTGATTGCGCAAAAGCGCTTGTTTCCCTTTACCTGTAAGATTTTTCCTTCATAGTAAAAGTTGAATTTCTTTTTCCCCACCATGGTCACGGCGGTAATCGCGTCAAGCGGATATACGCTTTGTCCGTGTTTATGCGACACCGTCAGATTGTGCGCGTCGATCGCCACGCAGTCGCCCGCCAGTTTTTTCTTCTTCTGAAACTTCACGCTCTCACGGAAGAGGATGCCCTTGTCCGATACGCTCTCGCCTGAGAGCACTCTGTTCACGATCTCTTCCCGTTCCCATTCGAACCATTCGTAAATGCGGTCGTACTGCCGTACGGGCGGTGATAAATGCAGATACGGCGTATAAACCGAGGAAGTATTGCAGTTACGGCATCGGAACCGATCTTTTCGGGAAACAATCGTTGAAATACCGCCGCAAACGGGACACAGATAGAGCGCACGTTCAATATATTCCGCCCGCTTTCTGCTGCGGAACGCAACGCCCGACTGCGTGTCGTCCACCGTCAATTCGGCTTTAATGAGCGAAAAAACTTCTTCTACGGACAGTGCGGCAAGCTCTTCGGGCGAAACGACGCGCCGCACGAAGCCGCGCATCCGCCCCTTCCGCACATTGTGTCCCCAACGGGGATCGGTGCCGTATCCGCCGCAGACGTTATGGATCACAAGCGGCACTTTCAGCCCCTTGGCAAGTTTAGCGATCGCATCGCCCATTTCCCACTGTCCGCCCGAAATCGTACGGTTGCCTTCGGGGCATACGCCGACGACGCCGCCCTCTTTTATAACGCGGAACACGTTCATCATCGCCGAAATATCGGCAAACGATTTACTCTTCGGAATAGGTGCCACAAGATATTCGATAAGCGGCGATACTTTTAAGTTAAACAGATCGTCGGAAGCGATAAAATAAATGGGGAAACGAAACGATAACGATAAAAAAAACTGATCCATCGTTGCCTGATGGTTGGAAACAATGAGATACGGACCGGAAGGCAAATCACAGCGTTCGGCGGTAAACCCGTAGCGCAGCCTGCAAAACGGGCGCATGATTACGCGCAAAAAAGCAAACACTCTTGCGTGTCTGCGCTTTACCCACTTACTTTTTTTCTTGCGCTCTTTCAATACCGTCCTCCGTTCCTCAAACAGTGGAATTTTACCAGAATTTTCAAAAAAAGTCAATTTTATTTTTGTGAAAGAAAGCGAACGCAACGGATTAAATTGTAAAATTTTCGCAAAACAGTTGCTTTTTCGGGGGAAATACGATATGATAAATACAATGTTTCCGTAGTTAAATGGAGATAACATGCCCCTCCTAAGGGCAAATTTCGGGTTCGACTCCCGGCGGGAACACCACATGTGGACGACCGAGATAAATTCTCGGTCGTTTTTCTATGCCGTAATATTATTCAGCGCGTTAAGTGCCGTATCTTGCGTATCGGGTATAAAGTGGCTGTACACTTTAAGCGTGGTGGAAACCCGAAAAGGACACAAGATTTCGGTATTCCGTTATTTGTCGTGG
>CAJUSA010000015.1 GCA_910589015.1 uncultured Christensenellaceae bacterium | reverse complement strand
AAAGTATAACTCTTAATAATTTAGTTTTTTAATTCCCTATGGGAAGTGCGCATTTGCGTTCGGCTCTTTTTTATACGTTACTTGTTTTTGGGGCGCGGTTGAGCGATGGGGCCGTTTCTGCTGCGGGCGCTTCCGCGCGGCGGTCTTTGCCGAAGAAGAAAATGGCAATCGTGCCGGGGCCGACGTGCGTGCCCGTGCACATATCATAATATTCCACGATGACGTCGTGCGCGCCGTGTTCTTTTAAGGTGTTGGCAAGTTCGAGCGCCTCTTCTTCGCAATCGCCGTGCGCGATTGCAACCGTCTGTCCTTCGGGGCGGACGACCTGCGCGTCGAAATATTCGACGAGAGAGGAAAGCGCCTTTCTTCTGCCGCGCGTTTTTGAGAAAAACGTCAGCTTGGCGGGTTTGCTGCCGTCGGCTTTGATGAGCGGCTTAATGTTGAGCAGACTTCCCGCAAGGGCAAGCGTTTTCGAAATTCTGCCGCCTTTTCTCAAATATTTGAGATCTTCCACGGTAAGGTAGCTGTTTACTTTATAAGCGTTGTTCACGCCCCATTCGTAGCAGCTTTCGGCGCTCTCGCCCATGTCGCGCAAATCGGCGATGCGCAGAACGAGCAAACCTTCGCCGAGCGAGGCGTTCGCGCTGTCGATGACGTAAATTTTACGTTTGGGGTATTTGGCGCAAAGTTCTTTTTGTGCGTTCAGCGCTTGCTGATGCGTGCCGCTGATACCCGAGGCGATCGTCACGAACACGATGTCCTTGCCTTCTTCGAGGAAAGGGGTGAGTGCGTTGCAGATGCGCTCTTGTCCGATGAGCGACGTTTTCGCTTCCGCGCCGCCGCGCATTCTTTCGTAGAATTTACGGGCGGTTTCGGCGAAGGGAACGCCTTCTTCCAAGCAGGAAACGTCCTCGCCGTCAATATTGCAGATGTAGGGAATCACATTGATATTGCGTGCCAGTCTGACCTCGTCGGGCAGGTTCGCAGCGGAATCGGTAAATATTTCGAATTGATTCATAATAACATACCTCCGAAAGGGCTTTGCCTTTACGCTCTTATTTTACCACGGGTCGGCGTATTTTACACCCTATTGATTTACGTTTGTCCTCTCGTAATCGTTTTATTGTTTCTATCGCCACGCAATGAAACTCTACTAAACGATAAATGAACTCTACTCACGGTAGAATTGCTGTTATTTTGTGTAATTTTTTTAATGATTTTCCCTTGTTTTTCTTGTAATTTAATAAAATCTAAAATAGTTGAAAAAATTTTCAATAAAACTGTTGCAACCTTAGGATTTCCGTGTTATAATATGCGCGCAGGAAAAAATTGGTTCGGAATCCGAAATCGGGGGGAGGAAGAATGAAGAAAAAGGCGGTAGCCTGTGCAACGGGTGCGATCTCGTTGGCAATGGTGTTGAGTATGGCGGCTTGCGGTACGGAACCGGTTTCGTTCGATCGGGAAGCAAAGGCGTTCGACGCGCCCGACGCGACCATCTCGGTCGACGCGAAAACCGATAAAAAGAGTGCGCGTTATAATCTATCCGATACGCTGTTCGGCGTATTTCTCGAAGATATCAATTACGCATCGTATGCGCTCGACGATAATCTGCTCGTCAATCATTCGTTTGAAACGCCGCAGGGCAAGCGCAATAACGCGAGCGTGACGGCAAATCATTACGGTTGGCGTGCGGAGGACGGTGCGTCGCTCGCGGTGAAGGAAAATCAAAGCGACGGTCCGCTCGGCACGCTCTATAAAGATTATCAAAATCAATACGTCAACGGCGGTTATGCGGTGTTTACGACCCCTGCAGACGGCGGAAAACTCATCAACGCGGGATATGACGATCCCGCTATGGCGGTGAAAGAAGGAACGCAATATCTTTTTTCCGCCTTTATCCGCAACGACGGCGGCGCGCTCGCCGAACTGAAACTTGCCGTGAAAGACGGGCAAAAGACGTATGCGAGCGGAACAATCGCCGTGCAGGGCGACGGTTGGGTCAAATATCAGAAAATGCTCACGGCGGAAGCGACGGGCACCGAAGGGCTGTACTTCGAATTATCCGTATCGGGTGCATGCAGGCTTGCGCTCGACGGGGTGAAACTCGAAACGCAGGATGCCGCGCTCGGTATAAAAAATTACGTTTACGAGGCAATCGAACAGCTTTCGCCCAAATTTATTCGTTTTCCGGGCGGCTGCGTTATCGAGGGTGTTGACGAGGGAACGGCGTACGATTGGAAAAACTCGATCGGAGCGGTGGCGCGTACGCGCGAATCCACGGGCGATGACGTTCCCGCTTTCGAATATACCTTGAACGACGAGGGAAACACGAAAACGGTTACGACGTACGGCGAGCAGATCACGCGCCGCGCCAACACCGATATCTGGCAGGGCGGAAACAACTATTACGAAATGGAATACGGCATCGGATTTTACGATTATTTCCTGCTGTGTGAAAAATTAGGCGCAAGCCCCGTTCCCGTCATCAGTTGCGGGTTGAGCGATCAGGGCGGTTTGCAGAACGCCTGGGGAAAATCGGCGCACGCGCTTGCAGGCAGGCACGGCAATAAGATCGCCGATTATATTCAGGACGCGCTCGATTTGGTTTGCTTTGCGAACGGCAGCGTGGATTCCGCCGACGAAAACGAGGCGCGTTGGGCGCGGATCCGCACCGATATGGGGCATCCCGCGCCGTTCGGGCTGAAATACCTCGGTATCGGAAACGAACAGTACGGCAATTATTACGAAACGTATTATCAGAAATTCCTCGAAGCGTTTGCGCAAGCGAAGGGCGAAAACGCGCTGTATGGTGAAGTCGAACTTATCGTCGGCAATGCTATGACGCTGGGCGACTGCCAAAACACGGCGGTTTCGTCCTCTTCGACGGGAATGGCGCAGCGCGCCGCACTGAGTTATTTGAATTCGCAGTCGCCCGTCATCGATACGGTTGCCGAGTACGGCATTCACGATCAACATTATTATATGAACTTCCTCGATTTCTTCAAAAATACGGAAATGTACGACGGGTACGCCCGTCCCGAGGAAGACGGTTACAACTATTATAATGTGTTCGTGGGCGAATATTCGGCAAATTCGTACTCTTCGGGCGGTTCGAGTTACGGCCCGAAAGAGGAATGGACGAACAGTTGGATCACGGCGCTTTCCGAGGCGGCGATGATGACGGCGTACGAACGCAACGGCGATATCATTAAGTTGGCGGCGTACGCGCCGATGTTTGCGAGCTTGAACGGGTCGCGGCAGTGGAACGTCGACATGATGTATTTCACGAATACCGAGATCGTGCGTACGACGAATTATTATGTGCAACAGCTCTTCATGCGCAATCAGGGCAAATATCTCTTAAAAAATCAGAGCATTGCCTATGCCGACGGCTTTGCGGAAACCTATGAATTAGCGGGGCACAACGGCAGAAAAGAGAATATTTCAAAGCTGTATTATACGGCAAGTCTGAATGCCGACGGCGATATCGTGCTCAAAATCGTAAACGCGAGCGGCGAGGATATTAACGTGAACGTAGCCGTATCCAACGCGCGGTTAAAGGGCACGGCGCGCGTGACGGCGTTGCAGAACGACGATATGAAAGCCGTCAACCGTTCGTCGGGTGAGGCGGTGGCGCCGCAGAGCTACACGGCGGGCGCATTCGGCAAGAAACTCGGATATACGGCAAAAAAATACTCGGTCACGGCAATCGTTTTCGATGTAAAATAGGGATATCCTTCCGCGTTGCGGACGATACTTTTCATACGCTGATACCTCTTGGGGGAGGAAGATAAAAAACGGGGCGGTTCTTTCGGGAATCGACCCCGTTTTAGTTGACGAAATTTTGCGTTCGCGGTATAATTTTCAAGACGAACATAGGAAGGTTAAAAAATGAATTACAGAGAAGAATCCTTAAAAAAGCACGCCGAATGGCAGGGTAAAATCGAGGTCGTTTCCCGCGTGGAAGTCGACTCGCGCGAAAAACTTTCGCTCGCCTACACGCCGGGGGTTGCCGAGCCCTGTCTGGCGATCGAAAAAGATCCCGAAAAGAGCTTTACGCTCACGCGCAGATGGAACACCGTTCCCGTCATTACCGACGGCACCGCCGTGCTGGGTCTGGGCGACATCGGACCCGAGGCGGGCATGCCCGTTATGGAAGGCAAGTGCGCCCTGTTTAAGGCGTTCGGCGGCGTCGACGCCGTTCCGCTCTGCATTCGTTCCAAAGATACCGAAGAAATTATCCGCACGATAAAGCTGCTCGAAGGCAGTTTCGGCGGCATCAACCTCGAAGATATTTCGGCGCCGCGCTGTTTCGAAATCGAGCGCAGACTCAAAGAAGAGCTTGACATTCCCGTCTTTCACGACGACCAGCACGGCACGGCGATCGTCACGGCGGCGGCACTCTGGAACGCCCTGGAACTCACGGGCAAGAAAGCCGAAGATCTTTCCGTCGTGATCAACGGCGCGGGGGCGGCGGGCATCGCGATTGCGCGCTTCCTTCTCAACACGGGCGTCAAAGAAATCGTCCTTTGCGACAGCAAGGGCATTATCTGCGAGGGCGATCCCCGTCTGAACAGCGAAAAACAGGATCTGGCAAAGATCACCAACCGCCGCCGCATTACGGGCGGACTTGCCGACGCCATGAAGGGCGCCGACGTGTTTATCGGCGTTTCGGTTGCCAACTGTGTGACGAAAGAGATGGTCGCAAGCATGAAAAAAGATCCCATCGTGTTTACCTGCGCCAACCCCACGCCCGAAATTTCGCGCGAGGACGCGCTTGCGGCAGGGGCGGCGATCGTCGGCACGGGCTCTTCCGAAAAACCCAACCAGATCAATAACGTGCTCGTGTTCCCGGGGCTGTTCCGCGGCGCGCTCGACGTGCGCGCAAGCGATATCAATTTCGAGATGATGTACGCGGCATCGCGGGCGATCGCCGCTTGTGTGGGGAAGAAAGAACTCAATCCCGATTACATTTTGCCGTACGCCTACGAGCTGCGCGCGCACGAGGCGGTTGCCGCCGCCGTTGCGCAGGCGGCGCGGGAAACGGGCGTTGCAAAAATTTAAGACTGTACTGCATAAAAGCAAACCGTCGCTAAGCGGCGGTTTTTTTTGCGCTTTATTATAATAAGGTATAAAAAATTTCAAAAAATTTTGTGCAAAGCCCTTGACAAACGAGGGGGGGGGTGATGTATAATAGTGCGCAGAGATATTAGGGAAAGAGGTGATTGAAATGAATAAAATTATTTCTGCGTTTCTTCAAGAGCATTCTCTTACATATAATTCAAAAGAGAAACTCCTCCACGGCAGCATTCATGGGTATCAGGCAAGCGGTTCGGTGCAGACCTTCTCGAACATGAACGTGCTTTCCTTCCACGTCTGTCTGCCCGAAGAAAGACAAGGCGAAGCCAACCAGTTCCTTGCGGGGATTTCCAAAACGTACGGGATCCGTGAATTCCGGATCGAGGGCGACGGTATCGTCTGCGTGTTGATGACGTCGATGAAAAAGTACGTTGCGTGCGCCGATGCGCTCGCGAACTTCCTTGGGGGGATCGAGGCGAAGGGCGGTTGCCCGTTCTGCGGCGAAGAGCTTGGCGAAGGAGCGCGGCTCGTCGGTTCGGCGAACGGCATCTATGTTGCGCACGAAAAGTGTTTCGACGAATACGTCGAAAAGGTGAAAAACGACGAGGCTGCCGCAAAGGCGGCGCCCTCGAATCTGCCTAAGGCGCTCGGCGGTATGGTGCTCGGCGTGCTCGCCGGTTGCGTCTTGTGGGTGATCTTTTTCGCGTTGGGATTTATTTCCTGGTGGGCGCCCGTGGTCAGCGGATTTTTGGGCGCGTTTCTGTGGGATAAATTCGGCGGCAAGAACGATAAAGTAAAAATCATCTGCATGTGGGCGATTTCGCTTGTGCTCTTAACGCTTACGCTGTTCTTATCCTATTATGTGGATATTCTGAACGCGGCAAATGAAGTAGGAGTTACGATGCGCGAAGCGCTTGAAATTTTGTTTGCGGATCCCGAATTCAAAAGCGCGCTGTTGCAGGATGTGATCATTTCTTATATTTTCATTGCGGTCGCAAACGCCGTCGTGACCGTGCAGATCGTCCAGACGCAGAAGCTGTTGAGCAAGACCTTCCGCAAACTTTAAGTGAACCTAAAAGAAAAGACGGGAAACCGTCTTTTTCTTTACAAAAAAACATAACAAAAAAAGGGACAAAACTTTGCCGAAACGTTTGACTTAATTTCGGAAAAGGACTACAATAAAGAAAGATAAAAAAATCAGGCACAAAGGAATACAATGATTACACACGGCAACGAAATCAAACTGTTTGCGGGCAATTCCAACCTTCCCTTGGCGCGTAAGATTGCGGAAAAGCTCAACACCACCCTCGGCGACATCGAGGTAACGAAGTTTTCCGACGGCGAAACGAGCGTCCACATCGGCGAAACCGTACGCGGAAGGGATCTTTTTATCATTCAATCGACTTCCAACCCCGTAAACGACAATCTGATGGAGTTGCTCATCATGATCGACGCGGCGAAACGTGCGTCGGCGGGGCGCATTACGGCGGTCATTCCCTACTTCGGCTATGCCCGTCAGGACAGAAAGGCACGTTCGCGCGATCCCATCACCGCGAAACTCGTTGCCGATCTCATTCAGTCGGCGGGGGCGGACAGAATCCTGACGATGGATCTGCACGCCGCGCAGATTCAGGGATTTTTCGATATTCCGCTCGATCACCTTCTCGGCGGACCGACGCTCTACAATTATTTTGCGGGCAAGGTAGACGACAATTTCATCGTCGTTTCGCCTGATATCGGTTCGGTGAGCCGCGCGCGCAACGTGGCGGCGCGCTTGAACTGTTCGATGGCGATCATCGATAAGCGTCGTCCCAAGGCGAACGTGATGGAAGTCATGAACATTATCGGTTCGGTCGAAGGGAAGAAATGTCTGCTCGTCGACGACATGATCGATACGGGCGGCACAATCGTGCAGGGTTCGCAGGCGCTCGTTGAGGCGGGCGCGACCGAAATTTATGCTTGCTGCACGCACTCGGTGCTTTCGGGTCCCGCGATCGAGCGTTTGGAAAAATCGCCCATCAAGGAACTCGTCATGCTCGATACCATTCAGCTTCCCGCGGATAAGCTGTTGCCCAAGTTCAAAATTCTTTCGACGGCGGATATCTTCGCGGCGGCGATCGAGAACGTCTACCTCGATAAGCCCATGAGTAAGATTTACGACTAAAAATACATTTATTTTTACGATAAAAAATACATCCGAACACCCCGCTTGTTAGCAAGCGGGGCATTCGCGGTTTTCAGGAGGAAAAAAACATGTTTCTGATCGTCGGTTTAGGCAATCCCGAAGAGAAGTATTTCAAAACCTTTCATAACCTCGGATATCTGGCGGCGGGCGACTGCGCCGAACTGCTCGGCGTGAAGTTCAAGAAAAAAGAATGCGAAGCGGTTACTGCGGAAGGGTACATCAAGGGCGAAAAAGTCATTCTTGCCCGCCCCGTGACGTATATGAACGCCTCGGGCAGGGCGGTCAAACAGCTGATGTCAAAATATAAAGTTTCGCCGCGCGAGTTAGTCGTCCTGTACGACGATTACGATCTGCCCAAAGGCTCGGTGCGCATTCGCCCCGCGGGCAGCGCGGGCACGCATAACGGCATGCGCTCGGTCATCGCGGAAACGGGTCTGACCGAATTTGCCCGTATCCGTCTGGGGATCCGCGATCCCAACGTCAATATTCCCATTATCAACTATGTGCTTGCGGAAATCCGCAAAGAGGATTACGATCTGTTTTCGGCGTCGTGCCGCCGTGCCGCCGAGGCGGCGCTGCTGCTTGCGGGCGGGGAAAAGATCGATACCGTCATGGGGAAATATAACGGATGAATTTGTTCTCGTTTGAAAAGATCGGCGGCGATTATCCCGAATTGGGCTACGCGTTGCAAAACGGGATCCCGACCGACGTATACGGCGTTTCCGATCCGCAGAAATATTTGATCGCGGCGATGGTCGAGGGGCGCGCCGTCTATCTTGCTGCCGACGCGCTCGCCGCCGCCCGCGCGGCAAACGCCATCCGCGCGCTTTCAAACAAGCGCGTATGCCTTCTGAGCGCCAAAGACGAAGTGCTTTTGCACCGCGCCGCGCTTTCCAAAGACGCATTATACCGCCGCCTGGGCGCTCTTTACGAATGGCAGACGGGGGCGGACGTGCTTGTTTGCGACCTCGAAGCCGCCTTGCAGCTCGTGCCGCGAAAGGTTCCTTATTTCCGTCTTGAAACGGGGAAGGAAACGCCGATGGACGCGCTTGTCGCCGATCTCGTGCGGACGGGCTACACGCGCGAATACGCCGTGGATGGCAAAGGCGCGTTCGCGGTGCGCGGCGACATTCTCGATATCTATCCCGTCAACTGCGAACACCCCGTGCGCATCGATTTCTTCGGCGACGAAGTCGAGAGCATTAAACCGTACGACGAAACGACGGGGGAACGCTATCCTCTTATCGGGCGGCTCGATATCGTCGCGGCGACCGACGTCGTGCTCGATGCAGGCGAAGAGGAAGAACTTGCCCGTTTGTTGCAACGGGAAATCGATGGCTCGGGCGATACGCGGCAGGCAGCGCGGCGCAGGGCGATCGCGCAGGCAATCGAGGCGAACGATTATCGTTCCGACTATCTGATGCCCGTTTTGCGCAATGCCTGTGGGTTACTTTCTCTTGTCGGCGATGCGCTCATCGTGCTCGACGAATGCAAGTTGCTGCGAGATCGGGCGGAAGCGCTTTATAAAGAACACTTCAACCGGTTGAGCGTGCTCGAAGAGGGCGGCGAAACAATGTCGTTTTCGGGCGGACAGTACGTTCCCGCCCAAGAGATACAAGATCTTTCGGGCAGGCGCGTTCTCTCGCTGGGGGCGTTCCTTTCCAACCCGACTTTTTTCCGTCCGCTCAAAATGATGAGCTTTACTTCCACGCCCGCGCGCCGTTATCTCAATTCCCTGCCCGATCTTATCACCGATTTGGCGGCGTGGCGGAGTACGGGATACCGCGTCGTGCTCTGCTGCGGTACCCCCGAACGAAAACAGAAGTTATACGACGAACTCGATGAAAACAACGTGCCGCTGTCGCGTTTTAGCGATTCGCTCGAAACGTTGCGCGGCGTCGCGGTGACCGAAAACGCGCTCGAACATGGTTTGGTATTGCACGAATGCCGCCTTGCCGTAATCGGCGCAAGCGATTTGTTCACTAAACCGCCTCAGCGCCGCCTGAAAAAGCGGCGGGGCGATCTGTTTTTTGCGCCCGAAGTAGGCGATTACGCCGTGCACGACAATTACGGCGTGGGCAAGATCACGGGCACGGTGAAGATCGAAACGTGCGACGGCGTCAAGGAATACGTTTCACTCGTCTATAAAGACGGCGACGTGTTGCACGTTCCCGTCGAGCAGATGGATGCGCTCTCGAAATATGTAGGCGAGGACAATCCGCAGCTTTCGAAAATCGGCGGCGGCGAGTTCGAACGGGTCAAGGCGCGCGTGCGCGCGTCCTTAAAGAAAATGGCGTTCGATCTCAAAGCGCTTTACGCCGAGCGGCGCGAACAGAGGGGATACGTCTTTCCCGATTACTTTGAGGAAATGGACGAATTCGAGGCGGCGTTTCCCTACGAGGATACGCCCGATCAGCGCGTTTCGGTGAACGAAATTCTTGCCGATATGCGCTCGCCCAAGGTGATGGATCGCCTTTTGTGCGGCGACGTGGGGTTCGGCAAAACCGAAGTCGCTTTGCGCGCGGCATATCTTTGTATTTTAGCGGGGCGGCAGGCGGCGATCCTCTGCCCGAGCACCGTGCTCAGCGAACAGCATCTCACGACGGCGACCGAACGCATGGAACCCTTCGGCGTGCGCGTGCGCGCGCTCAACCGCTTCCGCACCGAAAAAGAGCAGCATAAAATTCTCGAAGAGCTCGAACGGGGCGAGGTCGATCTGATCGTCGGCACCCACCGTCTGCTTTCCAAAGACGTAAAATTCCGCGATCTGGGGCTGCTCATTCTCGACGAAGAACAGCGTTTCGGCGTCGAACACAAGGAAAAAATCAAAAATTACAAGCGCGACGTCGATTGCCTTACCATGACGGCGACGCCCATTCCGCGCACGCTGCATCTGTCGCTTTCGGGGATCCGCGATATATCCACGATCCAGACGCCCCCGCATGCGCGCATGCCCGTGCAGACCTACGTCGCCGAAGAATCGGAAACGCTGATCCGCGACGCCTGCGTGCGCGAAATCGCAAGAAAGGGGCAGATCTTTCTTCTTTATAACCGCGTCGAGAGTATCACGGGCTTTGCAAGGCGCATTTCCGAAATCGTGCCCGAGGCGCGCGTAACCTATGCGCACGGCAGAATGGACAAAGCGGCGCTCGAGCGCAACGTCTTTTCCTTTTACCGCGGCGAGTATGACGTGCTCGTCACGACGACGATCATCGAAAACGGCATCGATCTGCCCAACGCCAACACGATCATCGTCATCGACGCCGACCGTCTGGGTATTTCCCAGCTCTACCAGTTGCGCGGCAGGGTGGGGCGGGGCGCACGGCTCGCGCACGCCTATTTTACTTATAAGGCGGAACGCGTCATGACCGAAACCGCCGCCGAACGGCTCAAAGCCGTCATGCAGTTCACGGAATTGGGTTCGGGGTTCAAAATCGCCATGCGCGACCTCGAGATCCGCGGCGCAGGCAACGTGTTGGGCGCAGAACAGCACGGGCATATGGATAAGGTGGGTTACGAACTGTATTCCAAAATCCTCAAAGAAGAACTCACGGGCGAGAAACAGACGAGCGTCGATCTGGATATCCGCACAACGGCGTTTATTCCCGAAAGCTACATCGAATCCAACGCGGGGCGTATGGACGGTTACAAACAGATCGCCGAAATCCGCAGCGCCGCCGACTATAAGCGCGTATGCCTTGCGCTCGAAGAAAATTACGGGCCGCCTCCGCCCGAAACCGTCAATTTGCTCGTCATCGCCATGCTCAAAAGTTATGCGGCAAAGTTTTCCGTCAGCAAAATCAAACTCGACAAAAAGGGCGGTGTGCTCGAATTTCCGTCGCTTGCGCAGTTGCAGGACGAAAGACTGGCGGCGGCGCTCGAACGTTACCGTAACTATGTGACGCTCGATATGACGGTATCGCCCGCTTTGCGTTTTTATCCTTTGGCGGACGGCGCCAAAACTTTGGTCGAAATGGCGAAATTTTTGAAATTTGCCGCAACTTTTGCATGATTTTCACCGTGAAATCATTGCTTAAATCGTTCAAATGCGTTATAATAATGAAAGCATGATTATCGTGCGCGGTTTTTTGCGCCGAAAAAATACAAGGAAAAGCATGAAATATATGGGTAAGAGAGCAAAATCGGTTGCAGCGGTTGCGATTGCAATGTCTTCGTTGATGGCGTGCGGGGCGTTTACGGGCTGTCAGTTTGTGTCGACGGATACGAACAAGGACTTTTCGCAGGTCGTTGCGGAAATCGATATTACGAAAAGCGCGGATTTCGCGGCGGGCGGCTCGTTTGCCGAGTACGGACAAGTCATCAAAAAATCCGAAGTTCTGAAAAGAGATCTGGCGGCGTCCTTCCTCAGCAATTACAGCAATCTGCAAAATCAAGGTTACGGCGATTACGCAAGCATGTTCAAAACCATTTGCGATAGTCTCGTTGCACAGCAAATCCGGATTCAGTACGCGATGGCATATCTGTTGCAGAACGGCGACGCGGAAGGGAACGGCTACACCGTAGAAGGCTACAAAGCCGCCGTTGCCGACAAGAACGATCCGCTTGCGGACATTAAATATTTCCTGACGGAAGTCGAACGCGAGCAGGGACTGTACGTCACGCGCGTCCGTTTCAACAACACGCTCGACAGCAATGAAAAGACCGCCCTGAACGCCGATTCGAGCAGTTCTTCTTCGGGCTCGGCGCGCACCCTGCCCACGGGCGTGAATACGACCAACAGCGATTATTACGACGGAAACTATCGGGTTTATATCGGTTTCAACTCCGCCTCGAACTGCGGAACGTATAAAACGGTCGAAGGATCTTCGGTCACGTCGCGCAAAAAGGCGTTCGATTCCTTCCTTTCGAGTCTGCGCAAAAACGCTCTTCTCACGACGGGCGAAAATCCCATTATAAAAGACGAAAGCGGGCGCGTGCAGTTTAACGAAAATCTTTCGTACTTCCAGATGGAACTGCGTTCGCAGTATGAATCGCTTCTTCTCAACAAGCTCACGAAGCTGTTCGAGAAGAAGGCGGAAGAGCAGATCACGCAGGCGGAAATTGCCGAGAACTTCGAAAACGACTACAAAAACCAGAGCGAAGATTACAAGGCGGACGCGTCTTCCTTCGAAAGCTCGCTCGACAGTATTTCCGACAGCTCGTTCCTCTTCACCGCACCCGAAGCGGGTTACGGTTACGTCGTCAACATTCTGTTGCCGTTCTCGGCGTCGCAGAGCGCCGCTTATTCCTCGGCGCCGCAGGATCAGGGCGACCCCAAGGGCAATAAATTCATGCAGCGCGCGAGTATCCTGAAAAATATCGCCGCGACCGATCAGCGCGAGAGCTGGATCACGGGTGATACCGATTACTCGTTCGACGCGTCGGCGCAGGGTTCGAGCATTAAAGATTACTACACGGGCGGCAAAACCAACCGTACGCAGCTCTTCTTCGAAGACAGCCTGATCACCGACTACACGGCGGATTACTTCCTTACCGCAAATGATACGCGCGAAAAAAATTACACCGACGAATTCACGGCCATGAGCAAGTATTACGGCAGATATACCTTCAACGGTTCGGTGCAATATTCTAAGGAAGACAAAACCTACCGCATCGTCAAGAACAACGTTTCGATCGACGATTTCATCGGCGAAATGGAAGGATATCTCAATCAAGCGTTCAAAACGGTGTTCGGGCGCGATAACGTCGCGACGGGATCGCTCGAATTCGACGATTACTACACGCGCGGTTACAGCTCGTATTACAAGCAAAACGACAATCAGACCGTGGACTACAACACCGTCGACTACTCGAAATTCGTCTACTATCAGGGCAAAGTGAATTTTGCGGAAAAATTCGACGCGAACAAGATGTTCGTCGCGGGCAGCGAAGAAAATCTTGCATTCTCGGTTATCAACGAGCTTTCGTTCGCATATAATACCGATACGGCGGGTCTGAATCCTTACCTCGGCTATTCGGTCGTGACGGGCAAGACGAATTATATGACCGAGTTCGAGTATGCGGCGCAGAAAGTGTGCCGTCAGGGCGCGGGCAGCTATATCGTATCGCCCACCGATTACGGCTGGCACATCATCTATTGTACCTTCTCGTTCCTCGAAGAAAACGACGAAATCAAACCGTTCTCGTTCGACTATTCGCAACGTTACACGAAGGGGACGATGTCCAACCTGTATTTTGAGGCAATGAAGGCGAAATATGTAAGCGATTATTCGTCGATCATGACGAATTCGGTTGATATCGCCTATAATAACAAAGATTGCGTTACGGTTTACGAGAAACGTTACGAGAACTTCTCGAACATGGACGCATAAAAAGGAACACAATGAATTATTGGACGGCAATCTGGCAATCGTTCGTACTTGGCGCGGTGCAGGGACTCACAGAGTTCCTGCCCGTTTCGTCAAGCGGACATTTAACGCTGTTGCAAAAGATACTCGGATACGATCTCGGCGGGGGCAGCATGATGTTTGTCAACGTGATGTTGCACCTCGGCACCTTGCTCGCCGTGGTCGTCGTATTCCGCAAAGATATCCTTGCTCTGTTCAAAAAGCCCTTCAAAACCTTGCTCATGCTCATTGTGGCAACCATACCTGCGGGTATCATCGGGCTTTTGTTTAACGACAAGATCGACGCGCTGTTTACGGGCGATAACGCGCTTTTCGTGCTCGCGATCTTTTTTTCCGTGACGGCAGCGCTCTTGCTTATCTGCGAACTCGTTGCGCTGCGTACGAAAAATCCGCGTGAGCTGGGCTGGCGGAACGCCGTTCCCATGGGATTGATGCAGGCGGTTGCGCTCTTTCCCGGCATTTCGCGCAGCGGCTCGACCATCGTCGCGGGCACGCTCACGCGTGCGAAACCCAACGACGTTGCGAAATTTTCCTTTCTCATGAGCATTCCCGTCATTTTAGGCAGCGCGCTTGTGGAAATTAAGGACGTCGCGTTCGATCATCCCGAAACGGTCACGGCCATGGGGTGGGCGGGGGCCGTCGGGATCCTCGTCGGCATCGTCAGTTCGGCGGTGTTCGGATTCCTTGCCATCAAACTCATGCTCAAAGTGATCGGCAAAGCCAATTACAAATGGTTTGCGGTTTATCTCGTTCTCCTGTCGCTCACCTGCGTGTGGTTGCAGGCGGCGCAGATTTTACCCGCATAAAAGAAAAAAACTTCCGCATACTGTTTGTATCGGAGGTAAATTATGAGATTGAATTGCGGTGATACCTGCCCTAAGACGGGCGCTTATAAGGTAATCGACGAGCACGGCAACGTTCTGAGCACGATTTACGTCGGCGAAGGCGAAACCATGCCGCCCACGCAGTATTCCGACTGTCATTACGAATCGCAATCGTAAACAAGCGGAACATCACAACCGATAAAAGAGGACGGATCGCAAATTTTGCGATCCGTCTTTCTAAATTACGGAAATGCGTCATATGATATTGCGTGGCAAAGTATCGCAGCAGATCATCTATCATCAAACGTCGGATCGTCCTTGCGCTGTTCTGCGCGGGGATCATCGCGCTTGCTGTCTTTGTGCAACGTAACGTGACGGGCGTGCTCAAATCAATCGCCGAGGCGAGCATGCGTTCGATCACGACGGTTGCCGTCAACGACGCCGTTTATTACACGCTCTCCGATCAGATCCGATACGAAGATCTTGTCAACGTCGAGCGCGACGGTGCGGGGGCGATCGTGGCGATCACGTCGAATTCCTTTCAGATCAACCGGATCGCGCGTGATACCGCCTATATGTCGCAGCAGAATTTATCCAAAATGAGCGAGGGCGGCGTGGAAGTGCCGCTCGGCGCTTTCACAGGCGTCGAGGCATGGGCGGGCTTCGGGCCGAAAATCGGCGTCAAAATCATTCCCATATCCAACGTCGCCTGCCGTTTTGTTTCGGAATTTACCGATGCGGGGATCAACCAGACGAAGCATTCCATTTATCTCGAAATCGTCGCCGATATATCCATCGTCATGCCCTCGGGCACGAGCAATTTCTCTTCGCTGACCGAAGTGCTCGTCTGCGAAAGCGTGCTGCTCGGGAAGGTTCCCGATACCTATTTGCAGGCGGATATTTTCGGTAACGCTTATCCTCTTGCGCCTTCTTCGTGAAGAATCGACTTGATGAGCTCGAGAATGGCGGGGGTGCCGCTCGTTACGGCGCAGTTTGCAAGCGCGGCTTTCACAGCCGCGTTTTTGTGTGCCGCGGCAAGCGCGTCGACGACGTTGGCGCTCTCGCTTTCGCGCATGATCGTGCAAAGCCCCGATTTTTCGAAATAGAGGGCGTTGTCGAGTTGGTCGCCGCGCGAACTTTTTTCAAGCGGAACGAATACGGCGTTCTTTTTCAGGCAGAGCACTTCGAACACGGTGTTGCTGCCCGCACGGCACAGCACGAGGTCGGCGCAGGCATACGCACTGCCCATGTCGTTTTCGTATTCACGTTGCACATAGCCCACGGGCGGATGTTCCACTGCGTTTCCCTTGCCGCAGAGGTGCAGAATATCGAACTGCTGCAACAACGCGGGCAGGTGTTCGCG
Source organism: uncultured Christensenellaceae bacterium (assembly GCA_910589015.1). Classification (GTDB taxonomy): domain Bacteria; phylum Bacillota; class Clostridia; order Christensenellales; family Borkfalkiaceae; genus Gallimonas. The sequence goes on along the minus strand of CAJUSA010000015.1, from coordinate 32,685 downwards.
CACGGCGCCGTTGATCGCCACGCTGCCGCTACCGCCGCCCAAAACGAGCAGAACGGGCTTTTGCGACACAAACCCGTATTTCCGCCGCGCCCGCGATTGCTCGGAACATAAAATTTCCTTGCGGATCGGGGATCCGACGTGTTTGCCGTTTTTGAACGCCGCCGCCGTTTCGGGGAACGAGGTGAGCACATAGCGGCATTTTTTTGCGATAAGCTTGGTGCAAAGTCCTGCCGTTAAATCGCTTTCATGCGTCAGTACGGGGATTTTGAGTTTATGCGCCGCCCAAACGGCGGGGTAACTTGCGAATCCGCCTTTGGAAAAGACCAGATCGGGGCGCTCCTTTTTGAGGATTTCGAGTGCGTGCCGTTTTGCCTTGTGCAAACGGTAGGGGATTTTCAGATTTTCCGCCGTAAAAGAGCGCACGAGTTTGGGGCAGTCTACGCGGAAAAAGGGGAAGCCCGCTCTGCCCACAAGTTCGCGTTCGATCCCGCCCGTGCCCATATAGATCACGCGGTAGCCGTAACGCAGTTCGTTCATGATCGCTAAATTTGGGACGACGTGCCCCGCGCTGCCACCGCCCGTAAAGAGAATGGTTTTCATATAAAACAGTATATTCGAATCGGGGCAAGATTATTGACGGAAATAAAAAAGGGAGGCGGTGCCTCCTTTTTTTCTGCGGATTTTATAAAATTTCACCGAGAAGGTCGAACATATCGTATAACCCCGCAGGTTTGTCTTTGAGCCAGCCGATCGCGCGCAGCGCGCCGTTTGCAAACACGTTGCGGCTGCGCGCCGAGTGCGAGAGGGTAATGATTTCGTCCTCGCCCGCGAACATGACTTCGTGTTCGCCGACGATCGTGCCGCCGCGCACGGCATGAATGCCGATTTCCGCGCGGTTTCGCTCGCCGACGAGCCCTTGTCTGCCGTATACGAAGGTGCTTTGTTGCTTTCTGCCTTCCTTCACGCTTTGAGCAAGCATGAGCGCCGTGCCCGAGGGGGCGTCTTTTTTGCGGTTATGGTGGCGTTCGACGATTTCGGTATCGAAGGTTTCCCCGAGCGCCGCCGCCGCTTTCTTGACGAGCATCTGTAACAGATTGACGCCGAGCGAGAGATTGCCCGTCTTGAAAACTGCAACGGTTTTCGCGTAGTCCGCAATCGTATTCAAGTCCTCTTGCGTATATCCCGTTGCGGCGAGCAGAACGGGCAGGTTGTGTTTTTTACAGTATGCCAGCGTCGGTTTCAGGCACTGCGCCGAGGAAAAGTCGATCACGCCGTCGGCTTGTTCTGTTACCTCGTCGACCGTTTTATAAAGCGGGAAGGGCAGCTCGGCGGAAACGGCATCTACGCCGCAAACGATTTGCATGCCGCATTCCGCGCTGCGTGCCGCAACGGCTTTTCCCATGCGCCCGCATGCGCCGATCAAAATGATTTTCATGCTTTCACCTTTAATCCGTACTGTTTCATAACGGTTTTTAAGATCTCGGTGTGGTTGGGTTCGAGCGGCGTGAGCGGTGCGCGCGGTTCGCCCGCGGCAAATCCCAACAGATTCATGCCCGCTTTGGCGGGTATGGGGTTTACTTCGAGGAAACACGCTTTGGTCAGCGGGATCAGCTTATCGTTGAGCGCGATCGCTTTTTGGAAATCGCCTTGTTCAACAGCGGCGCAAAGTTCTTTGATCCGGTCGGGAACGAGGTTGGAAACGACGGATATCACCGCCGTGCCGCCCGACGCCAGAATGGGCAGGTTGAGCATGTCTTCGCCCGAATACAGATCGCATTTCCCGCGGATCAGGCGCGCCGTTTCCAGCACCTGCGCCATATTGCCGCTCGCCTCTTTGATGCCCGCCACGTTGGGGATACGGGCGATTTTTTCCATCGTTTCGGGTAGAATGTTGACGCCCGTCCGCCCCGGAACGTTATAGCAGATCACGGGAATCGAGACTGCCTCACAGATGGTTTTATAATATATGTATAAACCTTCCTGCGTGCATTTGTTGTAATAGGGGGTGACGACGAGAATGCCGTCCGCGCCGATTTTTTCGGCAAGGATGCTGTTTTCCACGGCCTTTGCCGTGTTGTTGCCCCCCGTGCCGATGATGATTTTCACGCGTTTATCGGCTTTTTTCACGGCGTATTCCATGAGCGCGCGTTTTTCGTCCTCGCTCATCGTGGCGGGTTCGCCTGTCGTGCCGAGCACGACGAGCGCGTCTGCGCCGCCTGCGATCTGGTATTCCGTCATCTTGCCGAATTCATCGAAGTTTACGCCGCTTTCATGAAAGGGCGTGATCATCGCCGTCGCTAATCCTTTCAAAAATCCCGTCATACAGTTTCCTCTCTCATCTTATAGTATTCGTCTTGTCGATCGGACGTTCAGTCGAAATAACTCTTTGCCGCAAGCAATTCGGCAAGCAACACCGCGCCGCCCGCCGCACCGCGCAGGGTATTGTGCGAAAGCCCGACGAATTTATAGTCGAACAAATTGTCTTCGCGCAGTCTTCCCGCCGTGACCGCCATGCCGTTTCCGCGCATACGGTCGAGCTTCGCCTGCGGACGGTTATCCTCTTCGGCGTATTCGATAAACTGCGCGGGGGCGGAAGGCAGGGCAAGTTTTTGCGGTTCACCCGCAAAATTCTTCCACGCGGCGAGGATCTCTTCCTTCGTCGGCTTTCTTTCAAAGGATACGAACACCGCCGCGGTGTGACCGTCGGTCACGGGTACGCGCAGGCACTGTGCCGTCACGACGGGTTTTTGCGCGGGTACGATCTGACCGTTCTGCACGCTGCCCCAGATTTTAAGCGGTTCTTTTTCGCTCTTTTCCTCTTCGCCGCCGATATAGGGAATGATATTGTCGAGAATTTCGGGCATGGTATCGAAGGTCTTGCCTGCGCCCGAAATAGCCTGATAGGTGCATACCGCCGCCGCTTTGATGCCGAACGGTTGCAAAGGGTGCAAAAGGGGCACATAAGATTGCAGCGAGCAATTGCTCTTCACGGCGATGAACCCGCGTTTCGTGCCCAGCCGTTTGCGCTGTGCGGGAATGACGGTAAGGTGGTCGGCGTTGATTTCGGGGATCACCATGGGTACGTCGGGCGTGAAACGGTGCGCCGAATTGTTGGATACGACGGGGATCTCGAGCTTGGCATACTTCTCTTCGAGCGCCTTGATGTCGTCCTTTTTCATATTGACGGCGCAGAACACGAAATCGACTTTACCCGCAAGGCTTTCGGCGTCCGCCTCGGCGTCGAGCACGTTCATGTCGGCAAAGCAGGGGGGAACGGGGGATTGCATCGCCCATTTGTCGCCCACGGCGTCTTGATAGCGTTTTCCCGCCGAACGCGCGCTCGCAAGCAGCGCATTGACGCGAAAGAGGGGGTGTTTTTCGAGCAGCGTTAAAAAGCGTTGCCCGACCATGCCCGTTGCGCCGATCACGCCGACGCGGTAAACTTGTTTTTCCATATTCCGATACCTCGCAGGGATAAATTTTTCGTCCGATAAAAAAACGGGCGCGCGTGCGCCCGCATATTCCGTAACAGAATGTTGCCCGAAGCGCATCACCGAAGTGACAGTAATAAAGGTATTATCCTTTATTCCCAGCGTGCGGTGCAACGGTTCCCGTACGCTTCGGCGGCGATACCCTTTCTTCGGCTCTCGTAAAAATCCCGTGCGCTTTTTCAAACCGAATACTATTGTCCGTCCGCTCCTCTTTCCAGCAAAATTATTTTACCATACGAACACGGAAAAATCAAGGAATTTACCGTTATTTTAATTGAAATATTTTCCGATTTGTAGTACAATAGCCATAAGGGATTTTTTATATTCCGCAAACGGAGTACATTTATATGGCTGACAGAGAAAAAAAAGGGCTGATCGCCCGCTGGCTGGAAGGGAAGGAACGCGACGAGGAATATGCGCGCAGCACTCTTCCTACAAGTCGCTGGGCGTTGTTCTGGGATATTATGAAGGGAAGATTCGGCAAGCTGTTCCTTGTCAATCTGCTCATGCTCGTCACCCTGCTGCCCATGTTCGCGATCATCGTCATGCGTACGCTTTTTATTTATTCGCAGGGCATGTCGGGGCCGTTCGGTTCGGGCCTCGGGGTGGGGTATCCCATCGTGCCCGACGTAACGGGCGTTGCGCAGGCGGCGGTTCTCAACGTCGATCTGTTGTGGTTCGCGCTGCTCATTCCCGCGTCGTTTATCGCGGCGATCGGGCTTTCGGGCGGCATGTATATCATTCGTAACCTTATCTGGACGGAAGGCGTATTCGTCGCAAACGATTTTGTGCGCGGCATTAAACGCAATTATTTTAACGTGCTCGAAGCGTTGCTCATCTTCACCTTGGTGCTCTTTCTGGCGCGGATCACGGGCGATCTTGCCGATTATCTCGTGGCGATCGGCGCGCCCGCCTCGGGCTGGCTCGTCGCCTCGAAAGTGGTGGGCTACATTCTCGTTGCGCTCATGATACCCATCTGCATGTGGATGCTCTCGCTCGGCGTAAACTATAAGCAGGGCCCTTGGTCGCTCTTCCGCAACGCCGTCATCATGACGGTGGGCACCTTCCCGCAGACCGTGGTCTTTGCCGCGCTTTCACTCTGGCCTTTCTTCCTGTTGCTGTTTACGGGCACGAGTATCATGATTCTTTTCATCATCGCGATTTTCGTAATGATCATTCTCGGCTGTTCTTACGCCTTCCTCGTTTGGTTTGATTACAGTCAGTGGGCGTTCGATAAATTCGTCAACCCCAACATGGGTTACGCGGTAGGCAGGGGGCTTTACAATAAGGACAAGTCTAAAAATGAGGCAAGCAGTATGGCGGTTTCCCCCGTCGACAGCGAGGCAATGCGCGAATACCGCCGCATGATCGTGGCGCAGGGCAGAAGTAAGCTCGTTTGCCGCCCCATTAAGCCCATCGACGACGGCGAGGAAATCTATCAGTTGCCCGATTCGTTTTCGCGCGACGATCTGCGCCGTCTGAAAGAGAGCAAGCAATCGATTGAGGACAACGCGAAGGCTTACGAAGAAGAGCACAAGAACGACGAACGGTACGTCGAATACAACAAGCAGTTCGACGAACGCGAACGCGCCATTCGGGAAGAAGAGGCGGGCGAGAAGAAGAAAAAGAAAAAACAGGTCAAACCGCCCAAAATGCTCAACAAAACAAAGTGAGAAATACATGAACGAGGCTTACGAGTATCTCGCCGACTGGTTTGAAATTCTGAACGACGACTGCGACTATCCCAAGTGGTCGCAGTATTTTATTGAAAAGCTCGCCGCGCTCGGCGCAGGAAAACGGGGGCTGGAACTCGGTTGCGGCAGCGGCGCGTTTTCGCGCGCGCTTGCGAAAGCCGGCTATAACATGACGGGGGCGGATCTTTCCGCGCCCATGCTCACCAAGGCGGCGGCGCTTGCGCGCGAACAAGGGCTTGCGATCGAATACCGCTTGCAGGACGCCGTTACGTTAAAATCGGGCGAAAAGTTCGATTTCATTCTCTCGCCCAACGATTGTTACAATTATATTCCCCCGCAAAAACTGCAAACGGCGTTCGCGCACGCGGCGGCTTGCCTGAAAAAAGGGGGCGTCTTTTGGTTCGATATCAGTTCAGAACACAAACTTCGCACAAAAGTTGCAAATAATATGTTTGCGGACGACCGCGACGAGATCACCTATCTCTCTTTCAATACGCTTTTTTCCGACCGAGTGGAAACCGACGTCACGCTGTTTATCAAAGAGAAGGACGGCAGATATATACGTTGCGACGAAAAGCACACGCAGTATCTTCACGCCGAAGAAGGGGTGACCAAATTGCTTTCCGCGTACTTCGACGTGCTTGCGGTAGAGGGGCATTTAGGCGAAGAAAAACAAGAGAGCGACAGGTTGAATTTTATATGCAGAAAGAAATGAGCGCGCTCTATCGGGCGGCGATCTGGAACAACACGGCGTCGCTTGCCGTGCTCGAAACGGCGCCGCTTACAAAAGAACTTGCCGCGCGGCATCGGCTTTCGGAAGGCGCCGCCGACGCGCTCGGACGCGTTCTCACCTGCACGGCGTATCTGTGCGGCTGGATTGAAGAGCGGGAATCTTACATCGTAAGCGTAAACGGCAACGGTTTGCTCGGCAAAATCCACGCGTTCGGGAACGGTGAATTGCGGCTGTGCGGTTCGGTGGAACGCGATCTTGCTGCGGACCGACAGGCGGATTTATTGTCGTGCGTCGGAACAAAGGGATATCTGAGCGTCGTGCGCGGCGGCGGAAAGGGCTTGCCCTTTTCGGGAATGTGCGCGCTTGCAAAGGGCGATATCGCCGCCGATTTTACCGCTTATTTCGAAGAGAGCGAGCAACGCCCCACGGCGATCGGGTTATACGAGGGCGGCGGCGTATTTGTGCAGCCCCTCACGGGCGCGGACGAAAGCGTGTTGCTGCGTGCGCGCGAGGCGGTGCAATCGTGCCTGCCTTCGATGTCCGTCCGCGAAATTTTAGCGGCATTCGGCGCGGAAAACGCCGAAAAACGGCCGGTTTCATTCGGCTGTACCTGCTCGCGGGAAAAAGCCGAGCGGGCGGTTCTGTCGCTGGGTGAGGATGCCGCGCGCGCGGTTCTTGCAAGCGAGGGCGAACTTTCAGTCCACTGCCACGAGTGCAACTGCGATTACGATTTCACGCAAGAGGATATAAACGCGTTGTTTGCGAAATAATACGGAATGGAAACTATGACGAAAAAGGACGATAAAATCCGGCAACTGAATTTTGACGACGAGTTTTTGCTCGACGCGGCGGAACGCCGTTTGCAAAGCGGCGATTATCTCGGCGCGCTTACGATGCTCAACAAGCGCAACGGCATGTATGAGCCGAGCGCCGACGCCGCCGCGCTTGCCGCCGACGTATACGAGGCTATGGAACTCTGGCAGCTTGCCGCAAACAGTTGGTTTGCCTTTCTCGATACCTGCAACGAGGCGGATTTTTCGGAAGGGTACGAAGGTCTTGCCGTCTGCTTTATGAATATGGGCGAGGATTTGCAGTCCACGCTCTATTTTCACCGCGTCTACGGCGACGAGGTGGAACAAATGCTTAAAGAAAAGAAGAAGCCCAAACTCCGTCTTGTACACTCGGACGACGGTTCGGTAGATGAAACCGCCGTTTTAGAGCAAGGCATTGCGCTGTTGCAGCTCGGCGAACTCGACAAGGCAAAAGAGCTATTGGGGCAGGTTTCGCCCGAGCACGTCGATTACGCTTCCGCAAGGGGGCTGATCGCCATGTGTTCGCTTATGCTCGGCAACGAAGAAGAGGCGGAATCGATTTGCGCGAAACTGCTTGAAACGCACCCCGACAATATCATGGCGCTCACGACCTATTGCGCGGTCTTGCAGAGCCGCGACAACAAAGAGGGGGCAAAACAAGCCGCGCGCCGCCTGTATGAAAATCCGAGCAAAAAAACCGAGGATCTTTTCCGCATTGCCACCGCGCTGTGCGAAACGGGGCTGGACGAAGAGGCCTACCAAAAACTTTCCGAACTGCTCAAAAAAATTCCGTACGACGATACCGCGCTCTATTTTTATTCCGTCGCCGCCTACCGCACCGATCGGCTTAAAGAGGCGATCGAGGGGCTCGAACGGCTCACCACCGTATATCCGCGCAAGGCGATCGCCCGCTATAATCTCGAACGCATGCGCAAAGCCGCCGACGACGGCAAAAAGTTCAAACTCAATTATTTTTACCGCATGCCCAAAGAGAAATACCGCGAAGTGGCGGACTTTCTGCTTGCCGCAAGCAAAGCCGAAGGCGCGGAACTCGATTTTATCGCGTCGCTGCCCGAACTCAATGAATTTTTTGCGATCGCACTCGATGAAATGGAAGGCCGCGACGAAAAAATACAGTTGCTTGCCGTCAAGGTCGCGCTGAAAACCCGTTCGGACGCCTTTCTGCGCGAGGTGTTGCTCGATCCCGCCGCCAACGAGATCGTCAAACTTTCCATTCTGCATGGGCTGACCGAGCGCAACGAAGAAGATTCCTTCGGCACGGTGTTCCTCAATATTTACCGCGAATTTTTTACGCACGAACTCGAACTGCGCGGTCGGCGCAAAAAGGAATTTATGAGCGCGTTTGCCGACGTTTATTCCAAATTCGCCTTTATGAACGAGGGGAACGAGGAACGCATCATCGTGGCGGCGGAAGACGTGTTCGATACGCTCAACGCCGCGGGCGCGTATGAACTGCTCTCGGAACGCGAGGGGATCGCCGCCGCCGTTTACAGAGAGGCGCGCCTGCCCCACGCCGAACACAAAATGGAACGGCTGTGCAAAATCTTCGGCGCGAACAAGAGCGTCGTGCAACAGATTCTCGACTATATGATGTAAGCGGAGGGAATATGAAAAAACTCATCGATTTCGACGGATTGTTCGACGAGCGTCTGGCGCAGTACATGCAAGAGAACGCCAAAAAATACACCGAAAAACAGTGGGAAACGATCATTCCCCGTCTTTATAAAAAATTCGGCGAAACGGTGATCGCCCGCCTCGGCACGACGCCGCAGGGCTATTACGCCGCGATGGACGACAAGGAACTGGTGGAAACGCTCGTGCGGCATACGCAGGAAGACGTGCCCGTTTCGGATTTTTTATGCAGAGAGATAGAACAGCGCCGCCCCGACGGGCTGTTTTCGCTCATTTTATGCGAAAATCAGCAGCTTGCGCTCTTCGCCGTCAATCTGGCGGGGGAAGATCAACGCGCCGATTCGGCTTATTTTACGATCATCGGAACAAGCAGCGACGAGGAACTCAAAGACGCCGTATGCGACCGCCTGAAAGCGGCGGCGGATCGCGTAAAAGAGCAGGCGAAGGCGTTTTACGAAAAGGGAACCGATCGGGAACGCATGCTTGAAATTCTTTCGCGCGTGCGTGCGCGCGACGAAAAAGTGTTTGAAATTCTGATGCGCGAATTTAAGGAAAGCGGCGAAAATCTGCCCATGCGCGCGAGCTATTTAGCGGCGTACGGCGACGAGCGCGCGTTGCCCGTTCTGCTCGATACGATCGACCGCGACGATATCAACTACCTCGAATTTCAGGAACTCAAATACGCCATCGAGGCTTTGGGGGGCGAATATACCACCCCGCGCGATTTTTCCGACGACGCGTATTATCAGGAAGTCCGGCGGCAGAGCGCTCTTCCGCCGAGTGAGGATAAAAAGTAACCCGAACAGAAAATGTGAATAATTTATCATAATCTTCCGTCTTGCGCCATAACATATTTCACAAGGAATATCGGCGGAGGCGGTTTTTTATTATGAAAAATTTCAGCGTTTACGAAGACATAGCAAGTCGGACGGGGGGCGACATCTATATCGGCGTCGTGGGACCCGTCCGAACGGGAAAATCTACCTTTATCAAGCGGTTCATGGAAGAACTGATCCTGCCCGACGTAACGGGCGCGAAGAAAAAACGGTATCAGGACGAATTGCCGCAGTCGGCGTCGGGTAAAACGGTCATGACGACCGAGCCCAAATTCGTTCCCGAAGAGGGGGCGGAAATCCGCGTGAAAGAGGCGGTCGCACGCGTGCGGCTCATCGACTGCGTGGGGTTCCCCGTCGAGGGTGCGGCGGGGTTTGAAGAGGACGGCGCGCCGCGCCTCGTCAAAACGCCGTGGAGTGATCAGGCGGTTCCCTTTCAAAAGGCGGCGGAAGAGGGCACGCAGCGAGTGATCCGTGAACACGCGACCATCGGCATTCTCATGACGACCGACGGTTCCGTGACGGGGCTTGCGCGCGCGGCGTACGAAGAGGCGGAAGAAAAGGCTTACCGCGAATGCAAGGCGATCGGCAAACCCTTCGTCATCGTGCTCAATTGCGCCGAACCCAAATCGGCGAAGGAACTTGCGGCGCGGCTCGAAGAGAAGTATCAGGTGCCCGTGCTTGCGCTCAACGTCGAAAAGGCGTCGGGCGAGGAACTGACGGGGGTGCTCGAACGCATTCTCTACGAATTCCCCGTCACCGATATCGACGTGTGCATTCCCGAGTGGATGCGTGTGCTCGACGCCGACAATCCCTTAATCGCCGAGCTGCTCGACGGGATCCGCGCGGTTGCGCCTAAAATCTGTAAGATGAGCGACGCCTCGCTTATCGATACGCTGTTTGCTACGAGCGAAGATCTGTTGCCGCCCGTATCGCTCGAACTGAACGCGGCGACGGGCAACGTCGTTTGCCGCGTGGCGGCAAAAGAGGGCACGTTCTATAAATTACTCTCGTCGCAGTGCGGCGAGGATATCAAAGACGATTTCGCCCTCATGAGCTATTGCAGCCAGCTTGCGAACGCGAAAAAGATGTATGCCCGTCTGTCGCAGGCGTTTGCCGACGCGCAGGAATACGGCTACGGCATCGTGCCGCCCGAGGCGGAAGAGATGAATCTGGCGCAGCCCAAACTCGTCAAGAAAAACGGCAGGGTGGGGGTAAATCTGCATGCCGATGCGCCGAGTTATCACATTATCCGCGTCGACGTCAGCGGCGAAGTGCGCCCCGCGCTCGGCAACGAGGAACAGAGCAAGGCGTTCGCGCAGGAAATTACCGAAAAGCGCGAGAGCGAACCCGAACTCGCCTGGAACACCAACATGTTCGGACGCACGCTCAAAGATATGCTGGGGGAAGAGCTTTATCTTAAAAACCGCTCGGTGGGCGAAAACGTTCAGAAAAAGATGCGCCGCACCATGACGCGTATCGTAAACGAAGGCAAAGGCGGCGTGATCTGTATTCTGCTTTGAGGGAAGGATCGGAACAATCAAAACGGGCGCGGCGGAATGCCGCGCCTAATTTCATGATTTGCGGGGCGGAAGAAACAAGATGTTTGTCGGGAATTGTTTGCTTTTTTTGCATTGCTATGTTATAATGTGTTATAATGCAATTCGCTGAGAGGGAACTACCATGGATAAAACACAAATTTTTCAATTTATAGCCGAACAGAAAACGGCGTTTCTTGCGTCGGTCGACGGGCAAGGGTATCCCGTAATAAGAGCAATGCTTGCACCGCGCATCATAGAGGGAAACGAAATCTATTTTTCGACCAACACGTCGTCGAATAAAGTCAAACAGTATCTGGCAAACAGTCGGGCATGCGTCTATTTTTATAAACGCGGAAAGATAAAATATCAGGGCGTTTCCATAACGGGCGAAATACAAGTCTGCACCGATCAGGCGACAAAGGACAGGTTATGGCGCTTTGGCGATAAATTATTTTATAAAAACGGCGTGACCGATCCCGATTATTGCGTGTTGAAATTTACGGGTGTAACCGCCGAATATTATTGCGATTTTAAGATCGAAAGGATCGATTTGTAAAATTATTCAAAAGAGAGGTAACAATATGGAAGGCAAAGTATCGAATGCGGCGCAGATCGCGTATGTAAGGCGTTATACGCTCACCGAGGGGCAAGAGGCGGGCTTGAAGATCACCGAGGTCGACAACGGAAAATTGCGGTTTCTGCTCAACGAGAGCCGCGCGCTCGATATCGCGCAGCTCTGGCACGGCGGGAAGAACGTGAGCTTTGTTTCGAAAATCGGCATGAACGCGCAAACGACGCCTTTTTTAAGCCGTTTCGAGGGCGGCATGCTCTATACATGCGGTTTGGAAAGCGTGGGCGGCAGAGAGGGCTTCGAGCTGCACGGCACGCTGCACACGACGCCGGCGCGCGTCACGCGCGCGGAATGCACGCAGAATGAAATCGTCGTCGAGGCGGAAACGCTTTGCGCGCAGCTATTCGGCGGGGAACTTGTCTTCAAACGTCGCATTGTAACGAAAATCGGCAGCGACGCGCTTGAAATTACCGATACGCTCGAAAACAGAGCGTACCGCGACGAGCAGTATTGCCTTCTGTATCACGTCAATTTAGGTTATCCCATGCTCGACGAGGGCGCGGAAATCATCGCGGAAGAAAAACGCGTTTACCCCCGCACCGAATGGGCGCAAAAGCATTTGGGCGATCTCAAACGCATTAGCGCACCCGTCGCCAATCAGTTTGAAATGTGTTACTTCGTCGATATGAAAAAATCGGGCGCGTCGCTCGTCAATAAAAAAATCGGCAAGGCGTTTACGCTCGACTGGTCGCAGGAAACGCTGCCGCAGTTTATTTTGTGGAAGAGCATGGCGCACGGCGATTACGCGCTCGGGTTCGAGCCCGCCACCACCAAACTCGACGGCGATTTTGCGTATCAGACGGTGAAGGCGCGCTCGTGCGTGCAGTTCTCGCTCAAAATGAGCGTGACCGATCTTTAACTCGGTTCGACTTTTTTCGCCTGATATTTCGAGGGCGGCGTTCCGACGTAGCGCTTGAATTCGAGCGTAAAATAATAGGGCGAATTATATCCGCAGGCGTAGGCGATCGCGGCGATGGTGAAGGAATGGCTGTCGAGCATCTTCTGCGCCTTTTCCATGCGCAGTTGCACGACGTATTTCATAGGCGGAATGTTCATGATTTTTTTGAAGATCCGCGTCAGATAGCTGGGCGACCAGAAAAAATGATCGCACACCTTTTGCACGGTGAAGTCGGGTTCGGCGTAGTGTTCCTGAATAAACTGGATCACGGGCGTGATTTTGCTTTCCTCGGTCATCGGCGCCGTCTCTTCGGCATGCGTTTGCAGGGCGACGAAGTAAAAAATCTTCATGAGCGTGGCGGCGCAGTATAAGCCGTAACAGTCCTGCCGCTTGGCGCGGTAGATCCCTTCGATCATATCGGCGAACAGCTCGTAGATCTCTTCCGCGTTCTGCGGAACGAAAACGGGGGAATCGGCGTCGAGCCCCACGCCCGATAAAAGACTGTTCGCCTGCGAACCCGTAAATTCGATCCAGATATACGACCAAGGGTCGTCTTTGTCCGGCGCATAAGAAACTTCCTCCATAGGCAGCAGCATGAGGGAGTTTTTTTCTATTTTATAGGTTTTTCCGCGCACGCTCAGCGTGCCGCAGCCCGAAATGACGAATTGCAGAATATAACAGTTTTTCCGAAGCCCCGTCACGCCTTTGTTGCTTTTGCACCGTTCGTAGCCGATGACAAGCGGATTCAGGCTCAGATTGGGGTAGGTGCTCAGATATTCATAGATGATATGGTTGTTGAGAAAACCGTATTCTTTCATTTCGGCGGCCTTTGCGTTTTTTCTTTCATTATAATCGAACAGGCACGAAAAGTAAAGGTTATCACCGCATTTTCTTGCAATTTTCACATGTTTGGTTCAAAAATCTATATTGTTACGACAATTTTATATATTGTAAAGGGTATCGTCGGCTTGATAAAATAGTCGTGAAAAGAACATCTTAACATTATGGCAAAGGAGTGCGGTATGGTGCAACAAGAAAATATCTGTGCGGAAACACTGCAAACTGCGGAAGAACCGCGGCGCAAAATAAGCGCGAGAAAACGCAAAACGCCTGCCTTTTTGCGCAATTGGAGTTTGTATCTTCTTTTGCTGCCTACAACGGTTTATCTGCTTATCTTCTGCTACGTTCCCATTCTCGGGTCGGTCGTCGCGTTTAAGGATTATAATGCCTTTCTCGGGATTTGGAACAGCCCGTGGGCGGCGAGCGGCGGATTTCAGCATTTTATCAACTTCGTCACGATGCCCAACTTCTGGAATATTCTGGGCAATACGCTCGTGCTGAGTATCGCGTCGATCATCTTCAATACGATTCTACCCGTGATCTTTGCGCTCTTTGTCAACGAATTGCGCTGGGACTGGTCGAAAAAGACGGTGCAGGTGATCTCTTACGCGCCTTACTTTATATCCACGGTCGTGGTGGTGGGTATGTTGTTTTCCTTCTCTTCCATCGAAACGGGCGTCATCAATAAGATCATCACGCTGTTCGGCGGCGATCCCGTAAACGTGATGGAAAGCAAGGGCGCGTTTGCCGCGGTCTATGTAATCAGCGGGCTCTGGCAGGGGCTGGGGTGGTGGTCGATCGTCTATTTCGGCGCGCTGTCGAACGTCGACAAAGAACTGCACGAAGCCGCCGTGCTCGACGGCGCGGGGCGGTTCCGCCGTATCTGGCACATCAATCTTCCCACGATTCTTCCCATGGTCATCATCATGTTTATCATGAGTATCGGAAATATGCTCAACGTGGGGTTCGAAAAGGTGTATCTTATGCAGACGAGCGGAAATTTAGAAACGAGCGAGATCATTTCGACCTACGTTTACCGCGTTTCGATGCTCGCAAACGTGCCGCAGTATTCTTACGCGACGGCGATCGGGCTGTTCAATTCCTTTATCAATATTATCCTGTTGGTGATCGCAAACGTAATTTCCAAGCGCGTCAGCGAAACGTCGCTTTGGTAAGGAGGGGAAGAAGATGGTTGAAAATAAAGGATCGGATAAAGCGTTCAACTACGTTGTCCTCGTCATTATGTTGCTGATTACCTTCTGCATCTGTTTGCCGCTTTTATATGTGCTTGCCAATTCCTTTTCTTCGGCGAACATGGTAAACAAGGGCGCGGTGTTTCTCTTCCCGCGGGAATTCACCTTCGAGCATTACAAAAAAGTGCTCACCGATGCGAGCATTTTAAGGGGATTCGGCAACACGCTTCTGTACGTCGTGCTGGGCACGCTCATTCAGCTCTTTTTGCAATTTTCGGCGGCGTATCCGCTTTCGCGCAAAGATCTGAAGGGCAGAACGTTTTTCAGCGTATACTTCTCGCTGACGATGTTCGTCAGCGCGGGCATGATCCCCACATACCTCGTCGTAAAGGGGCTGGGCATGCTCAATACGATTTGGGCGATGATCGTGCCCGGTTGCGTAAGCGTGTTCAATATCGTCGTCATTCGCACTTTTATGCAGTCGTTGCCGTGGGATATGCAGGAAGCGGCGATGTTAGACGGCTGCGGAAACATCAAAATGTTTTTCGTCATTGTGCTGCCGCTCTGCCGTGCGATCATTGCCGTCATGGTGCTCTATTCGATCGTGGGCTACTGGAACGCATATTTCAATTCGTTGCTCTATGTAACGAACGATAAGCTCTTTCCGTTGCAACGCGTCATTCAACGTATTTTAGTCGCAAACGACGCGTCGTCGTCGATCGGCGGCAATCTCGGCGTCGGCGAACAGGGGCTTACGAGCGAAGTGCTCAAATATGTGACTATCGTGGTTTCGAGTTTGCCGCTCATCGTCATCTATCCCTTCTTTAATAAGTATTTCGAAACGGGACTGATGATCGGCGGATTAAAAGGATAAGGAAAAGAAGGAGGATACAACATGAAAAGATGGAAAAGGGCTTGCGCGGTTGCGCTCGGTGCGGCGACGATGCTTTCGGCGCTTACGCTTACGGCGTGCGGGGGAAGAAAGTACGATCCCGATAATTTCCTGCCCGAAGGCACGCAGGAAAATCCCTATCAGATCGTAAAAGAACGCGCAACAATCAAAATTTTCGTGCCGCGCGGTACGATGAACCCGCATTACTCGGATATGAAAATGTTCAAGGTGTTGTCCGAGGTGACCAATCTTAATTTCGAATTTACCGAGGCGGATACGGCAGCCTATTCGACTTTGCGTTCGGCGGCGTGGGGCGATCGCGACAATCTGCCCGATCTGTTTTTATTCAGCAATCCCATTTCCGAACAGGTCGCTTATTCGCAGTACGGCGCGCTCGTGCGCTTCAACGACGGCAATATGACATCGGGCGGCGTGCAGGCGGGCAACCTGATCGAAAACTATATGCCCCACTACAAAGCTCTGCTCGAAAATAATTTTAATATTCAGACGGCGACGTCCGCCAAAGAGGTTGCCACGCTGCCCGACGGCTACATGTACTGTACGCTGAGCGTGAACGACGTGCCGCGCGACCTCACGTTCAAAATGTTCCTCAATCAGAAGTGGATCGAAAATCTGCGCGAGGACGGCAGAACCATGCCCGACGGCAAGGCGATTCCCGACGCCGTGGATATTCAAACGGTGGAAGAGTTTATCGACGTGCTGCGGCTCTTCAAGACCTACGATGCCAATCACAACGGCAATCCGAACGACGAAATTCCCGTTACGGCAAAGGAACTTTCGTATCTGCGCAACTTCATTCTTGCGGCGTGCGGTTATGTTACGCCCGAAATCGAAGTGACGAACGACGGCAGCGACGTCGTATTCGTTCCGCAGACCGAAGCGTATAAAAAATACCTTGAAATCATGAACGTGCTCTATTCGGAAGGACTGTTGCACGGCGAAACCTTTTCGATCAAAACCGATCAGCAGCTTGCGCGTTACGGGCTCGAAGGACGGCTCGGCTGTTACTGCGCCGCCGCGCCCTATATCATCGTGGGCGACGACCTTGCCGACGACTACGTTGCATTCGGGCCGCTCACGAGCGAATACTACACGGGCACGCCGTTGCAGTGGGGGTTCAGCTACTTCCAGCCCGACGGCGCGGTGATCCCTTCCGGCACGCCGTATGTGCGCGAAGTGGCGCGTTTGCTCGATATCATGTATTCCGATTTGGGCGTGCAGCTCATCTCTTACGGGCTTGAAAACGAGGACTGGACGTGGGATAACGAAGAGAAAACGTCGTGGACGTTCTCGGTTCCCGAAACGTGGACGGGCACGCAGGAAGAATATCGCGCGACGATCACGCCCAACGTGGGCACGGCTTCGGGGCTTTACTGGAGTTACGACTTCGTCGGGAAAATGAACGATAAAACCATTTCTTCCCTCAACAAGATGAGCGAACGTTATCTTCCTTACCTCAAAGTGCCCATTCCGCAGGAAATCAAGCTGGCGGGCAGCGAATACGATACGGTTACGACCATTCGCGCAGGCATGGATGTTTACGTCAGCAGCATGGAATACGATTTTGTGACAGGCGCCAAAAAGCTCGATACCGATTGGGATACCTTCCAGTCGCGACTCAAACAGTATCGCGCCGACGAAATGATCGAGCTTTACAGCAGGGCGTATAAGCAGTATCTTGCAAGCAAGTCTTAAAAAGAGAGGGGGATAAGATGAAAGGAAAACTGTTTACGGGTGCGGTCGTGGCGGCGTGTCTGTTTGCGCTCGTCGGTTGCGGCGGGAAGGGCGGCGGCACCGAGAATAACGGCGGCGAAAATCCGCCGCCCCAACCGCCCGCGGATACGCGGCAGGAGGTCGATTTGAAAACGCTTTGCGGCGAACTCGGTTCGTCATATTATTCCAAAAATCTGAAGTGCAGCGAGCCGTCGGGGCTTTCCGATCCCTCGCTCGTCGGCGCGGACGAGAGCAAGATGAACGAGGAACGCTATCCCGTTCCCGCCAACGTCGCGCATACTTATGCGGCGCAGGAACACAACATTCTGCCCGAAAACAACAATAACGTTTCGGCGCTCAATTCGCTGCTCTCGTCGCTCAAAAACGTCGAGGGCACGAAGAAGATCGTCTTTCCCGCGGGCGTATACCGTTTTTCCGACAAAATCTCGCTTGTCGGACTTTCCGACGTCTATCTGGTCGGCGAGGGCACGGTGGAATTTATCATGAACAACTGGACGGTCGCCGTGTATTTGCAGAACTGTTCGGATATTCACTTCAACAATATCGACTTCGATTACGCCGTCAGTCCGACGGTCACGGGCGTCGTGCAGTCGAGCGATGACGCGGCGCGCACCGTCACGATCGCCGTGAACGAAGGGTTCGATATGAGCCACTACCTTTACAACGGCGGCAAGATCAATTACGGCAACTATATGGAATTCGTCAAAGACAGCGTGACGGGCGATTACTATCCCGACGATTCGGGTATGTTGCGCTATAATTCCACGGGCGACAGGGTGAACATGATCACCGACGGAAAATACGATAAAGCAAGCAACACGCTTACGCTCACCTTCGGCGCGGGGTGGTATAAAAAACCTGCGGCGGGTAAAGTCGTCTCGGTGGGGTATACCATGTATGAGTATTACACGTTCGAAATGCGCTCGTGCAGGAATTATTACATGGAAGATTGCAATATCTACGCTTCGGCGGGCATGACGTTCGGGTTCTATTCTTCCGAAAACATCTATCTCAACCGCACGAATCTGCGCCTGCGCGAGGGCTCTAACCGCTTAATGACGGCGACGGCGGACGGACTGCATACCAACGACTGTTTCGGCGATCTCATTGTTTCCAACAGCATTTACGAGAACTCGCACGACGATTCGATCAATGTGTGCACGTTCTATAAAACCGTGCAGAGCGCGTCGGGCAAGACTATCACCTGTTCGGCGCCCAACGCGGCGGCGAACTTCCCCACGGAAGCGGGCGACAAGCTCGAAGTCTACAACACCGCGATGGAAGTCGTGGCAAGCTACACCGTGGAAAGCGTGGAATCGTACGGGCTGATTTACGATATCACGGTCGACGGCAGTACGCGCAAGATCGAAGAGGGGTATCTCGTCGGCAATCTTACGCGTTCGCCCGAGTTCATTGCCGAAAACTGCGTGTTCCGCAACAAACGCAACCGCGGCATTTTGTGTCAGACGCAGAATTCTCAAATCCGCAACTGCACCTTTTACAACGTCATTCACGGCGCGATCAATCTGCACAGCTCGTTTGACGGATTTTTCAACGAAGGGTTGATCCCGCGCGACGTCGCGGTGAAAAACTGCAAGTTCGTCAACAACCATTCGTCGGTGGGAACGGACGTCGCCGTTTTTCGCAACGGCGGCCCGATCGTGCCCGATACGATCAAAAACATCACGATCGAGAACAATTATTTCGAATCGGACATGGGGCAGAACGTGCACTTCATCGGCGCGGGCAGTTGCACCGTAAAGAACAATCTCTGTTACAACGGCGCGCGGTCAAACAGTGCGTTCTATCTGGCGCGGATCGAGCAATCGAGCATGATCTCGATCGTCGATAACTTCGTATATTTCGCGCACGAGCGCAGCGCATGGAAATATCTGAGTGAAAGCGGCGCAACGGGAACGGAATTTCACGGCAACGGCGTGAAGAACGCCGCCGAGGCGGAATAAGGAGGAAATATGAAACCCAAGAAAACGATGGCAATGTTGCTCGGCGCGGTGATGGCGCTTTCGGCGTTCACCGCATGCGGCAAGAACCCTGCCCCCAAACCCGACGACGGCGACGATCCGACTCCGCCGCCCGTGACCGAAATGCAGCCCATTACCGATACCGTGCGCCTGCTGACGCAAACGCCGTATCAGAGTGACGAGGCGACGGGCAAATACGGACTTTCTGACGCGACAAAGGTCGGCGTAAACCCCGCCGCCGCGCAAACCGAACTCTATCCCAAAAAAGCCGACGCGGAATTCGGGCAGGGCAATATTGTCGAACTCGATTCCTTTACGGGCACGGACGACAGCAAGATGACCGCCGCTCTCGCGCAGGCGAAGGCGTTAAATGCCGGCGGCGCAGTCAAACTCAAACTGCCCGACCGCGATATCACGCTTTCCGCGCCCGTTACGGTCAGCGGGTTCGACGGACTTTGGGTCGAGGGCGGCGAAAAGACGCAACTTCTCATCGACTGCGCGCAGGCAGGCGGCTGGGTGGGCGCGATCCGCGCGAGCAATTCCAAAAACCTGCATTTTAACTCGGTCGATATCGATTACGCCGTTCTGCCCGCCATCACGGGCATCGTCACTTCGTCCGACGCGTCGGCGCTGTCTGTCACCATGAGCATACCCGAGAGCATGCATTCCACAATCGCGGCTTACCGCAGTATCCACGCTTTGGGCGGTTCGATCAAGTCGCTCATCGAATATAACCGTTACACGGACGCGCCTGCGGAAGGGGGCATCGTCGCCATTCATTCCGACGGCATTATCAAAAATTTCACGTTCAACGGCAACGAAGAGATCACTGTTACCTTTCAGGAAAGCTATGCGCAGAAGTTCGAGGCGCCCGTGAAAAACACGCCGTTTGCAATCGGGTTCGCCATGTACGACAATGCGGGCGTGAGTTTCAGTTCGTGTGAAAACGTGTATGTGGAAGACTGCAATCTTTACGCTTGCCCCGGCATGGCGTGCACGGTGAGCTCGACGACGAATTTTTACGCCAACCGTTTCAACTTCGCGCGCAAAGAAGATCGTTATATGACGGCGACGGCAGACGGGTTCCATGCCGCACTGTGCCTCGGCGAAGTGAAAATCACGAACAGCATTCTCGAAAACACGCACGACGACGCGCTCAACATCAAATCGGGTTACTGGTATTCGCTGAGTAATTACGACGCCACGGCGCGCGAATTTACCTTTGCGCGAAAAACGGGCACGTCGCCCGCGACGGAAATCGGCGACACTCTCGAACTGTATGCAAGCGATACGTTTACGCTGCTCGGTTCTTTCACGGTGAAAGAGGTTTCGGGCGGCGACGCCTCGATCACGGTGAAGGTCAACGAGCGTATTTCGGGCAATGTCGATTGGAGCAAAGCAATGATGACGAACGTCACAAAATCGGCGTCGCTCACGTTTACGAACAATATCGTGCGCAACAAGCGCAACCGCGGCATTTTAGTGCAGGTGCGCGGCGCTTTGATCGAAAACAACGCGTTTATGAACGTTGGGCACGGTTCGATGCAGATCGCCTCGTCGATGGATATCTACAATGAAACCACCGTCCCGCGCGATATCACGGTGCGCGCAAACAAGCTCGTCAACAACGGTTATCTGCTCGGCGAGGGCTTGCGCGGCGATATTTCCGTCTTTGCGATCGGTTCGACGGCGATCGTCGCCCCGTCCGACACGGTGAAAAATGTGACGATCGAAAACAATTTCATCGCCAACGGCGGCAACGCGGGCATTTCCCTGCGCGGCGTGGGAAGCACGACGGTGGAAAACAATTTGTTCTACAACGTGGCGCGCGTATATGCGAGCGAGATGACGGAATGCTGCATCGAGCTTGAAAACTGCGCGGGGATCCTTGTTAAAGGCAACTATAACTACAATACGAATGACTCTTCCACGTTCTCGGGCATCATTCCATGCGGCATGACGAACACCGACGATATTACGCTCGAAGGCAACACCAACCTGCGTTATCAGGAAACCGACGGCGAAGTGCCCAACACCGAAGTAAAAAAACTTGACGCGGGTACGATCACGATCGACGGCGATCTTTCAGACTGGGAAGGGGTCGGTAACACCGTCGAGATGAACGGCGCAAGCGAAACGACGGGTGACGAGATTCTGTATGAAACTTACAGCAACGTGTTCGACGTGCGCACGGCGAAAATCGCCTGGACGGACGACGGCGTGTATATCGCGTTCGATATCTTCGACGATACGCCCGATTACAAAACGATCGCCAACTCATGGGAAGGCGACGGCGTGGAAATCTTCCTTTCCACGGTGCTCAACATGCCCAACGCCGACTTCCAGCTCTTCCGCAACGAGGGCGACGTCCTGCAACTTGCCTGCGTGCCCAACTGGACGGTTCCCTACAACGTGATCACGAGCCGTTCGAGCGATGCGATTTTCGGCGGGAAAGACGCGATCCAAGTAAAAACGAACGTGCGCAGCGACGGGTATTCGGGCGAGATGTTCTTCCCGTTCAGCCTGTTCCAGAACGTCAAAGCCGCCGCCGACAACGGCGACAAGGTGGCGATCGCGTTCGTGTTCATGGACGCGGACAGAGATAACATCGGCAGGAAACGCATTCAGGTTTCCAACGTGCCTCACTTCGTCGAGGCAAACAAGACGAAAACGGCAAAGATGCCGACCTTCACGTTCGTCGCATAAAAGAGGATTTTGTATTCCGAGAGGAATATCGAAAAAATAAAAAATCGGAGGAAAAGGAAATGAAACACAAAACAGTATGGTCCGTCGTTTCGACGGCGCTCGCATGCACCATGGTCGTAAGCGCGCTTACCGCCTGCGGCGGCAAAAACCCTGGCGACGACGAGGAAACGAAGTACACCGTCACCTACGTCGGCGGCGACATGGGGGGGGGTACTGCGCCTACGGGCGGCGAGTATGCGGAAGGTGAAACCTTTACGCTCGCGCAGAACACGTTCACGAGCGATACGCACACCTTTACGGGCTGGAACGACGGCACGGCGGATTTCGGCGCGGGCGCAACCTATACCATGCCCGCGAAGAACGTAACCTTTACGGCGCAGTGGGAAGAAAACGGCGATACCGAAGCGCCCGTCATTGCATTTGCAACGGGCAAACAGGATAGCTACACCACGACGGCAGGCACGCCGGTTACGCTGCCTTCGGCAACGGCGACCGACGCGGTTGACGGCGAAGTCGAGCTCGACGTCACCGTGACGAGCAAGGGCGCAACGCTCACGAAGGTTGCCGACGGCTACACGTTCGCCTCGGACACCGCGGGCGAGTACGACGTTTCGT
Organism: uncultured Christensenellaceae bacterium; assembly: GCA_910589015.1. Taxonomy (GTDB): domain Bacteria; phylum Bacillota; class Clostridia; order Christensenellales; family Borkfalkiaceae; genus Gallimonas. The sequence continues at coordinate 10,416 of CAJUSA010000015.1, read as the reverse complement.
ATTACGCGGTAGACAGCTCGGACAACGAGGTCGAAGAATTCATTTCGGTCACGGTCAATCCGATCAAAGCCGAAACCGAACTGGAAGCGGGACAGAACAATCTTTCTAACCTCGCGCAGTCGGAAGTGACCTTTGTCGAGAACTTCGAAAAGGGTTACGACAGCCCGCTTGCAAGGGGATTCGATTTCTCGCAGGCAACGGGTAAGCCCAATGCAAGCATCGTTGCGGACGAGAATTCGATCGCGGGCAACTCGCTCATCATCGATTATACGACGTGCGCATGGAATACGAACACGCAGTTCTGGTTCGGTTCGCTCGATAATTATCTGCGTTCGGGCAAGTGGACGATTTCCATGGACGTCAAAGTGCTCGGCGGCACGGCGCCTTCGGGGCTGTTCTTCTCGTTTATCTACGACGGCGATAACGACGGGCAAAACCAAGAGATTCGTCTCGGTGCGGTCGGTGAAACCACAACGCTTACGTTCGAGGGGATCAAAAATCTCGACGACACGAAAACCTGGCATTTCCGCATATTCTTCTACACGGGTAGCTCGACTTATAAATACGACGATTTCCGCATTGCGATCGACAATATCACCATCTCGGTGAAAGAAGTCGTCAACGCGGTTGTGGATAGAACGGGCACGCCCAAGGAACTGACGGGCACCGATCTCGACGGAAACGGTTACACGCTCACGGGCGCGGACGATAACTATACTGCACTGAGCGGAAGTATGCTCTATCTCGAAAAAAGCAAAGTGGTTGCGGGCGATTACCTCACGGCGGAACAGGCGGCGAACCTGACGGCGGAAAATGGCTTTAATTCCGATTACGTCATTTTGGCTTCGACCGAAATCTGTACGTTCAATTCCTTAAACGGGCTTTGCACTGACAGCGGTTACGAATATACGATTACGATGAGTCTTTACGCGCCGAATGCGCAGAATTGGTATTTCTTCATCGTGGATGGTGCAGGGAAACAGGCTCATGCGGCTTCTTTTTCCGTGAACGGCGCATCGAAGAAAACGTTTACGATCACAGGTGCGGATAACTATCAGAGAATCGGTTTGTACCGTCAAGGGATCGAAAGTCTGTATATCGGCGATATTACGATTTCGCGTGAGGAAAGGAATACAGAGGTTTCGCCGAACGGCTATAAAGTCGGTCAGACTTGGACAAAATCCGCAAGCGAAATTAATCTCGGGAATAGAGGCACTTCCGTTGTTTGCAGTAATGTAAATTTGACGGGGGGGGGTACTTTAGCCGACTACGATGGTTTTGAAAACAACGCCATTCATTTTAACCCCAATACAACAAATGTGACCATGGAATGTTTTAGGGGAAACAACACGCTGGAAAACGGTTGCACATATAAAATTACCGCGAATTTATATATCGTTTCCTTAACGGGAAGATTAACGTTCAACTTTGACAATGCCGTATTCCCCGATATTGTTTCCGGTAAAACGGGTTATCAAAAAGTCGAAATTACTTGGAAAGCAACGAAAAACGTGGATTTCTTCAGTTTCTTCTTGCCGGAAGGCAGTACAGGTGAATTCTACTGCTCGTCGATCACCTACGAATTGACGGCGCTTGCATAAAATTTTCCTAAAAATACGCCGAACCGAAAAAGAGGGGGGATTCATTCCCCCCTTGATCGGCGGCGCAAAGGGGTAACCAATATGAACATTGCAAGAGGCGATCTTGCAGAACGGATCAAACGGAATATCGATCGGCTGAAAGGCGAGGAATACCGCTATCCCGCCGTTTTTCACCGCGACGATGACTGGCCCGGCGATTGGGTCGGGCGCACTCTGCTCGCTTTGTGCGAACAGTACGAGGCGACGGGACGGACGGATACCGAGCTTTTTTCCCGTCTGAAAGAAATTTTCGACCGTCTTGACGAGCACGTCAATGCCGACAGCTACTGCGGCGAACTGCTCGGCGGCGAGGTCGTCAACGAACAGCAGCTTTCGGGTAACAACTGGTATATCCGCGCGCTCTGCGCTTATTGCGTTATCACGCACGACGATAAGACGTACGAAAGATTACAGACGATCGCAAACAGGTTTTTGCCTGCGATCGTGCCTTTTTACGAAACCTACCCCGTGGAACGCAAGGAATCGGAAGGCGGCGTAAGCGGGCACATCGTAAACGGTGCGGTAAATGGTTGGCGGCTTTCGTCCGACGTCGGTTGCGCGTTTATCCTGCTCGATGGGATCACCGCGCTTTACGCCACGCTCGGCGATCCTGCCGTGTTGGCGGCGGCAAAGCAAATCGCCGATAAATTCCTTACGTTCGATTACAATGCCTGCCGCTTTCAGACGCACGCCACGCTTTCGGCAACGCGCGGGGTGGCGCGGATCGCCCGCTTCACGGGGGAAGAGAAATATCTTCTTGCCGCCGAGCGCAATTTCGCGCTGTACGAACGCACGGGTTGCACGGTCAATTATGCCAACTACAACTGGTTCCGCCGTGCCGACAGTTGGACGGAACCGTGTGGGTTCCTCGATTCGCTGATCCTGTCGTTCGAGCTTTATCGGCTCACGAAAAAAGAAAACTATCTGCAGTTTTGCAACCGTGTTTATTTTAACGCAATTTGCGCGGCGCAGCGCAAAAACGGCGGCGCGGGGTGTGAAACGTGCCTGAGCGAAGGCAACGCCGTGCTTAGGGTGCACATGTACGAGGCGTTTTTCTGCTGTACCATGCGCCTTGCAAACGGGTTGAATTATATCCGTCAGGGCTTGTTTATGCAAAGCGGCGGCGAACTGACGGTCGCCTACGCGCTCAGCGGGGAATACCGTTCTCAGAATCTGCACGTTCTATATGATTTCGACGCCGAACGCGCCGTGATCCGTATAACGGTGGAACAGGGCGAAGATCTTGCCATGCGGCTTTATCTGCCCGAGGGGGCGGAACTGCTGCCCGACGGAAAATACGTTACGGGGCGGGAAGGATGCTTCGCCAAGCTGGTGCACCTGAACGCGGGCAAATATGAATTTGCATTTACGGCTGCGGCGGAAGAAGAGATCCGTTGCGGCAGAACGGTACGTTTTTACGCCGACCGCCTGCTTACGCGCAAAGAGTTTGCCTACGGCACCAAAACGTTTGCCTCGGAGGTCGGCGCCTACGGCGCGCTTGCCGACTGCATCGGCGTGGAAGAGCGGTTCGGCATCGACGCATTTGTGCAAAACGTTTGACGGAAGGGCGTCCTTTATATTATAATAAAAATATGGAAGAATTTTTCAAAAGAGCAAAGCCCGTTTGGGCGGCGGAAAAGACGGGCGAAAAGAATGTAACCTGTCTTTTTTCGCTTACCCTCGGCAAGGGCGATTATATTCTGCGCGTAACGGCTTGTAATTTTTATTCGTTCGCGCTTAACGGCGTGTTTTACGGCTACGGGCCGGCGCGTGCGGCGCACGATTATGCGCGGGTAGACGAATACCGTTTTACGTTACGGGCGGAAAGCCGTTTGCTTTTCACGGTTGCGGGATATGCCTGCAACAGTTTTTACAGTCTGAACGAGCCGCCGTTCTTTCAGGCGGAAGTGTTAAGCGGCGATAAAGTCGTCGCCCGTACCGATGAGGACGGCGATTTTGCGTGCGCGGTAAGCGGGGAACGCTTGCAAAAGGTCGTGCGGTTCAGTTATCAGCGCCCGTTTTCGGAAAGTTACGATTTTACGGGAAGGGCGCAAAACCTGCCCGCGCGCTTACGCGTCGTTTCCGCGCGCAAGCTACTTGCCCGCGGCGTGAGCTATCCCGTCTATGACACCGTCTGCGCCGAACGCGTCGAGGGCGGTTCCTTCGGCTACGGCGGCGAGAAAGTCCCTTACGACGTGCGGTATCTGACCAACGAGGCGATTGGGCTCTTTCCGCTCGGCGCGGTGCAGACCAACCCGTGCAAATATCTTGAAGGGATTTGTTACCGTAAGGGCGCGCAGGAAGGGATTTTGCATGAGGGCGGGTATGCCGTGTATGCGTTCGCCTGTTCGGAAACGGGCTTTTTGCGCCTCGACGCCGAGATCAGGGAAGAAAGCCACTTCCTCGTTTTGTTCGACGAAGTCGATTACCGCACCGAAAAAAGGGCGGACGAACCGCGCAATATCCGTTTTGAACGCAACGATACATACAATATCATCGAATACCGCGCCAAAGCGGGCGCGTTTACGCACACGGCGTTTGAGCCGTATACGGCGCGCTATGTTAAAATTCTTGTTTTGAGCGGTTCGCTCGCCGTCAACGGCTTGAGCATGATCCGTTATGAAAATCCCGACGTTCCCGTTCGGAAGCAATCGTGCGGCGATGCGCGTATCGACGCCGTTCTCGACGCCGCGGCGCGCACCTTCCGCCATAACGCCGTCGATATCCTTACCGACTGTCCCTCGCGCGAGCGTGCAGGTTGGCTGTGCGACAGCTGGTTTTCCGCCCGCGCCGAACGGTATTTTACGGGCGACAATAAAGTCGAACGCAATTTTCTCGAAAATATCGCGCTCTCGCCCCGCAAACAGCCGTATCTGCCCGAGGGCATGATCCCCATGTGTTATCCCGCCGATTTTTCGGAAGACAACATGTATATCCCCAACTGGGCGATGTGGTACGTCATCGAGCTTGTCGATTATAAAAAGCGTACGGGCGACGAAAGTTTGCCCGCATTGAGCCGCGAAAAGGTATTCGCGCTGTTGCAATATTTTGAAAAATTCGAAAATGCCGACGGCTTGCTTGAAAATTTAGAAGGTTGGATCTTTCTCGAATGGAGTAAAGCAAACGACGAAAGTTTTGTTTGCGGTGTGAATTATCCTTCGAACATGATTTACGCATGCGCTTTGGATTGCGCGGCGCAACTTTACAACGAGGCGGCGTTGCGCGAAAAGGCGGAAAAGATCCGCAACACGGTGCGCACGCAATCGTTTAACGGCAAATTTTTTGAGGATAACGCCGTGCGCAAAGAGGGCAAACTTGTTAAAACGGGCAACACGAGCGAAACCTGCCAGTATTACGCCTTTTTCAGCGGCGTTGCCACGCCCGCGTCGCATGCGGACCTTTGGGAACGGCTGCTTTCGAAATTCGGTCCCAACCGCCCCGCGGACGTCTATCCGACCGTCTATCCCTCGAATGCGTTTATCGGGAACTATCTGCGGCTGTGTCTGCTGAAAGACCACGGTTATTATAATAAGGTAAAGGAAGAATCGGTCGACTATTTTTACAAAATGGCGTGCGAAACGGGCACGCTTTGGGAACACGACAGCGTATTCGGCAGTCTCGACCACGGGTTCGCGTCGTATATCGCCGTGTTGCTCGATCCCCGAAAAAATTCATAAATTTGCAAAACCGTGCGTAAAATCGTTGACAAGGCTTACCGTATCTGTTAAAATAATCACGTTAAGCAGAGGTCAACCCTTCTCTCCGCACGGTTTTTCAACCGTCGGGTCTATGTATCGGGATATTGCGCGGTTATCCGCGTATGATATTTTCCTGCGGGTTGTCTTGTGCAACCCGTTTTTATTTTGCTTGGGAGGGTAGAATTATCAAAGCGCAGAACCAGTTAAACGGTGAGATCCGCGACCGCGAGATCCGCGTCATTTCGTCGACGGGCGAACAGCTCGGCATCATGACGCCGAGAGAGGCGTTACGTCTTGCCGAGGAAGAAAATCTCGACCTCGTGAAAATTTCGCCGACCGCCGTTCCGCCCGTGTGTAAAATCATGGATTGGGGCAAGTTCAAATTCGAACAGGCGAAAAAGGAAAAGGAAAACCGCAAAAACCAGAAGATCGTCGAACTCAAAGAGGTGCAGCTTTCCATGACGATCGACGTCGGCGATATCAACGTCAAGGCGAAACAGGCAACGCGGTTTTTGGAAGCGGGCAACAAAGTGAAGGTTTCCATTCGTCTGCGCGGCAGGCAGATGGCGCACGCGTCGCTTGCGAAAAAGGTCATGACCGATTTCGCCGATCTTTTGAAAGAGCTTGCCGTCATCGAAAAGCCGGTCAATCAGGAAGGGCGCAATCTGATCATGATCCTCGCCCCCGCAAAAAAGTAAATTCACCCGCAAGGGCGGAATCATTAAAAAACAAATCATTTGGAGGAAAATAAAATGCCGAAACAGAAATCGCACAGCGGTAGCAAAAAGCGTTTTTGGCTCACGGGTAGCGGTAAGGTGAAAAGACCTCACGGCGGCAAAAACCACAAGGCCGAAACGAAAAACAGAAAGAGAAAGAGAAATCTGCGTCAGGTGACGCTCGTTTCCTCTGCGCAAGAAAACAACGTCAAAAAGATGATTCCCTATAAGGATTAAAGGAGTGAACCATGCGTATTAAAAGAGCGGTCAACGGCGTAAAAAAACGCAGAAAGATAATGAAACTCGCCAAAGGTTACTTTGGCTGCAAGAGCAAGAATTACCGCATCGCACGCGAAGCGGTGATGAAGTCGCTCAACTATGCCTACATCGGCAGAAAGCACAGAAAGCGCGATATGCGCAGCCTGTGGATCACGCGTATCAACGCGGGCGCGCGCCTCAACGGGCTTTCCTATTCCCGTCTTATGAACGGGCTGAAAGTTGCGGGCATCGGGCTCAACCGTAAAGTGCTTGCCGACCTTGCCGTCAACGACGAAAAGGCGTTCGCACAACTCTGCGAAAAGGCGAAAGCCGCGAAATAAGTTATAAAAGCCTTTCATTGAAAGGCTTTTTTGTCATCGGAATGATCATAATTTCCAAAAACAATCCCATCGTAAAAGAACTTGCCTCGCTCAAAGAGAAAAAGGGCAGGCGCGTGTGCGGCACCTATCTCGTCGAAGGCGAGAAAATGGTGCGCGAGTGTCTGGCGAGCGGACAGCATGTAAAGCGCCTGATCGTGCGCGAAGATCGCGTCGGCGAAGGGTATGCGTGCGAAACGGTAACGCTCGGGCGCGATGCGTTTGCGGCGGTATGCGACGCGAAAAATCCGCAGTCCGTCGCCGCCGAGGTCGTCCTGCCCGATCGGGGACTGGCGCCGCCCGAAGGGCCGTGCATTCTGCTCGACGGCGTTTCCGATCCCGCCAACGTCGGCGCGGTGATTCGTACGGCGGTTGCGGCGGGGTACCGCGATCTGTACTGCGTCGACTGCGCCGATCCGTATTCGCCCAAAAGCGTGCGGGCAAGCATGAGCGGTATCTTTTTTGCGAATATCATGCAGGGCTCGCGCGAAGAGGTGCTCGGCATGCTTGGGGGTATCTCCGTGATCGCCGCCGATATGGGCGGGGAAAATATCTTTTCTTTTACACCGCCGAAGGTGTTTGCGCTTGCGATCGGGAACGAAGGAAACGGACTTTCCGCCGCCGTTCGGGAATGCGCCGCGTATACCGTGTCCATTCCCATGGGCAAGCATACCGAAAGTCTGAATGCGGCGGTCTCGGCGGGCATTCTGATGTATTTATTAAAAAATAAAACCGTTTAACGAGGTGTTTTTATGTCAGGTCATAGCAAATGGCACAATATTCAGGCAAAGAAGGGCAAGGCGGACGCTGCGCGCGGTAAAATTTTCACCAAACTCGGCAGAGAGCTTGCGGTTGCCGCAAAGGGCAATCCCAACCCCTCGACCAACTCGAAACTTGCCGACGTAATTGCAAAAGCAAAGGCGGCGAACATGCCCAACGACAACATCGAACGCACGATCAAAAAAGCGGCGGGCGAAGTGGGCGATAAGGACTATAAGGAACTCACCTACGAAGGATACGGCGTTGCGGGTTCGGCGGTGATCGTTACGACGTTGACCGACAACAACAACCGCACCGCGGGCGACGTGCGTGCGATCATGTCGAAACACGGCGGCAGTTTAGGAATGACGGGTTGTGTTTCGTATATGTTCGATCATAAGGGGCTGATTGTTGTCGAGCGGACGGCGGCGCTTTCCGAGGACGAGGTGACCGAGCTTGCCATCGAGGCGGGCGCGGACGACGTCGTCACCGAAGAGGACGCATTCGAAATCTACACGTCGGTCGCGGCGTTTTCGGAAGCGAGAAAATTCCTCGAAGAAAAAGGGCTTACCTTTCTGCAAGCCGAACTCACCATGCTTCCGCAGAGCAAAATCACGCTTGCGCCCGATAAGCTCGAAACCTTCTTAAAAATGCTCGATAAACTCGAAGAGAACGACGACGTGCAGAATATTTATCATAACGTCGAACTTCCCGAGGAAGAGGAAGAAGACTAAATCATGACCGTTCGGGAAACCTGCTTGGCGGCAAAAGCAGCCGTAAGCGCAATCGCTTATTCGGGCGAGGACGAAAAAAACGCCATGCTCGCAGCGGCGGCAGACGCGCTTACGGCGCATACAGACGAAATTATCGGGGCAAACCGAGAGGATTTGCTCAGTTTTACGCGGGGCGAACAGCTCCGCGATCGTCTTACTTTGACGGCGGAACGCATATCCTTAATCGCGGAAGGGTTGCGGCAGCTTGTCGCGCTTTCTTGTCCCGTCGGCGAAGTGCTTGAAAAAACGACGCGCGCAGACGGATTGCAGATCGAACGCGTGCGCGTACCGTTCGGCGTGGTGGGCATTATCTACGAGGCACGCCCCAACGTTACGGCGGATGCGATCGGACTTTGTATCAAGAGCGGAAACGCCGTTGTGCTGCGCGGCAGTGCCGACGCGCAACGCACAAACCGCAAAATCGTTTGTATCATGAAAGAGGCGATCGCGCGCGTCGGGTTTAATCCCGAATTTATTCAGCTGTTGGAAGATTGCTCGCGCGAGGGCGCGCGCGAATTTATGCGCCAAAAAGGCGCGCTCGACGTGCTCATTCCGCGCGGCAGTGCGTCGCTTATTCGCAGTACGTTGGAAAATGCGACCGTACCGGTCATCGAAACGGGTACGGGGAACTGTCATATTTATATCGAAACAAGCGCGCGGGTGCAGAATGTTCTGCCTGTCGTGCTCAATGCTAAGACGCAGCGTCCGAGCGTATGTAATGCCTGTGAGAGTTTGGTGTTCGACAGAGCGTTTGCCAAAGAGCATCTGGGCGAGGTGGTCGCCGCGTTGCAAGAAAACGGTGTGGAAGTCGTCGGTGATGAAGAGAGTTGCAGGATTTGTGCAACCATTGCCCCCGCAACCGATGAGGATTTTTATACCGAGTTTCTTTCGTTGAAACTATCCGTGAAAATCGTAGAAAACTGCTCTGAGGCGATCGCCTTTATTAACGACCATTCCACGGGGCACAGTGAGGCGATCCTCACCGCAAACGAGGAAGTCGCCGCACGTTTTCTTCGCGAAATCGATTCCGCCTGTGTTTACGTCAACGCTTCTACGCGCTTTACCGACGGGTTTGAGTTCGGGTACGGCGCAGAAATGGGTATTTCGACGCAGAAGCTACACGCCCGCGGACCGATGGGACTGCGCGAGTTGACTTCTTATAAATATTATATCCGCGGCAACGGACAGATACGAAAATGAATTAAAAAATCCCCCCGAACGGGGGATTTTTTATTTGTTGTGATATTCTTTAAACAGGTCGTTGGGCGTGCATTCGAGAATATCGCAAAGCGCCTCTAAATTTTCGAATTTAATACTCTTCGTTTTATTGTATACCATATTGTTAAAATTCTGAAAACTTAGCCCGAGCTGCATATTCAGCCAATATTTGGTTTTCCCTTTTTCTTTTAAGATTTCCAAAATGCGCAACGTCATATCTCATTTCCTCATTATAATAATATTTTCATTATATAATGAAAATATACTTGCCAAGAATATTTATTCAGTAGTATAATGTATACATTAGATAAATCAAAAGGAGAGGTACTATGAAACAGGTAAAAGTTTGGTTGTCTGCTGTGGTTGCGCTTATTTTGGGCGTGTGCTGTCTGGCTGCGTGCGGCAGCGGTGTAGAGGGAACGTATAAGTTTTACTCTATGACGGTGGAAGGGCAAACGCTGAAAGCGGGCGAGAGCTATATGGGAATTATAAACCTTTCGGAAGATTTCTTGTTGTACTTAAAAAATAAAAAAGACTCAGACGAATGAAAAAAGGCGTGGCGTGAAGCCACGCCTTTTCTGATATGTGGACGAACAGGGTACTTGTAGCATAGTAAGAATATGGATCTGTTTTCATATTCAACAATATTTAATAGGTTGTCTTACTTTCCTTTTTATGCTATAATGATTGTGCGGTATACAGGAATTTATACAAGGAAGATATAAAATGCAACCTAACGAAATACTCAAATACTGCCTTGATAATTTGCCGGATACGGTTTTGGTACGTAGTTGGGGCGAAAGCGGAATTTTCTATAATCCGAATAACACGCTTAAACGTGGAATTTATATTTTGACTGTCAAAGAAAAAGACGGCGATAACGATAAAGGTTCGGATTTGAATAGAGAGAATATTTATCGTGTAAACATAGGTGTTCGTAAAAATACTTTTATAAATATGTTCGGTACTGTTCCTGC
>CAJUSA010000014.1:30249-62541 GCA_910589015.1 uncultured Christensenellaceae bacterium | reverse complement strand
CCCGTAGGAGTTTGGACCGTGTCTCAGTTCCAATGTGGCCGATCACCCTCTAAGGTCGGCTACCCATCGTAGGTTTGGTGGGCCGTTACCTCACCAACTGCCTAATGGGACGCGAGCTCATCCATATCCGATAAATCTTTCACCTCAAAAAGATGCCTTTTCGTGGTCATATGCGGTATTAGCAGTCATTTCTAACTGTTATCCCCCTGATATGGGCAGATTGCTCACGCGTTACTCACCCGTCCGCCACTAATGCAAGGAGCAAGCCCCTTGCATCCGTTCGACTTGCATGTGTTAAGCACGCCGCCAGCGTTCATCCTGAGCCAGAATCAAACTCTTAAGTTAATGGTTCAAAGTCGACGCTTTCGCATCGACGGCTCTGACGACAATAAAATTTGTTATCGCTTTTTGCTGACTTTGCTTTGAGTACTAATGTTCTCAAAAAAATTGACAGAAACTGTTTTTTTGTGTTACAAAAAATCGTTTCTTTCTTATTCTATTTTTAATCTGCGTGAACCGAACAACAGTTCGGTGCTGACCTCGTTGCGAAGTGAGCTTGTCTATCATAACACACTCACATAGATTAAGTCAAGCGTTTTTTCAAACTTTTTTCGATTTTTTTTGAATTTTTTCAAAAAATTTTTCGATTGTTTGTTGCGCTTGTCCTTTTTCGCAGACAGCCTGCATATAATATCACAACTTTTACACGAAGTCAAACGTTTTTTCCCTGTTTTTTGAAGAATTTTTGAAATTTTTTTCGTTTTTCGTCTCATTTCGTTTTAAGTTGTCTATTTTATGCTTTTATGATACAATATCCCCATGAAAATCATGCGAATCGTGTTCTGTATCCTTTCCTGTTTGTGCGTATTGGCTGCCATTCCCATCGGGATCTTCTGTGATATTATCTATCTTGTCGTCGATCTCTTCGCCGCGCTTGCGTTCGGCGGCGCGATGCTGCTGTGTAAAACGCGTTCGGAACCCGCGCAGCGCACGACCGATTACATGAACAGCGACGAGGAAAACGAGGCGATCCGCCGCGAAACGGAGAACAATGATCAACAAGAATGATCTTATATATAATAAGGTATAGACTTGAACGGTATACAAAAAAACGGGCAATGATCGCCCGTTTTTTCTATTCCGTTAAAATTACGATACTTTGCCGCCGATCGCCCAAAGCGAAATGCCTTCGTCGGAAACGGCGGTGATGCACAAGCGCCCTTCCTGCTTTGCGGCGACCGCATACATATCCCAACCGGGAACGACGACGCCGTTATAATTCCTTCCGTCGATCGTCAGCGCGATATAGTATCCCTCTTTCAGCGACCAGGTGCCGACTTCGGCGCCGCTCTTTGTCACCTTGCCGTCATCGGTCAGCGCGTAATCCTGCGAGACGGCGGGTGCCTGTTGCGTTGCCGCCGTATGGACGACAACTTCGTACGTCTGCGCGACGTCGCTTTCGGCGACCGTGCCGAACGTTTCGCCTTCGTAACACACGGGCGACATCACGGGCCAACCCTGCTCGTTGAAAAACAGTTGCGAAACGCAAAGATTATGCCCCGCCGTGGGTTTGGAAGAGCCCGTCTGTCTGCGCGTATGATACACGACGAAATATTTACCGCTCTTGTCTTTGATCACCGAGTTATGCCCGAGCGCCGCATAACCCATGTCTGCGCTCGCGCGTTCGAATTTGTAGTTGCCCGCAATTTTGTTGCCGCCCGTCATGCCTGCGTTCGGAAGAGTCGCCATATCGGCGCCCGTGACGTCGGTATACGGCCCGTCGGGATTTTTACTGCGCGCGATGTGCATGTTATAATCGGTATTCAGGTCGCCGTAGGTCGTCATGAGATAGTAATAATCGGTCAGATCGTTGTAAAACACGAACGGCCCTTCCACGACGGGCGTTCCGCCGTTCGCGGGACCCTTCCAGATAAGTTTACCGTAACCGTCTTCTTTGGGAAGTCCCCAGTTTTCGCCCGAATTATAGAGCTCTTTGATGTGAATTCCTGCACCGCTCGAGCCGTAAACCATCCACAGCCCGCCGTCTTTATCCTCGAATAACTCGGGATCGATGCAGTTCGGTTCGGCGGTACTCAGGGTGCCGTTCGTGCTCTTGACGATGATCTCTTCGTCGGCATACGGACCGAGCACGTTGTCGGACGAAACTCTGCCGATCACCGATCTGCCGCTGCCGAACGCCGTGGTGAGCGAATAGTACATATAATAGGTGCCGTCGTGGTAATTGACGTCGGGCGCCCAGGTCGAGGGCATGCCCCTGCCTGCGTGCTTGACGCTCTCTACCAGCACGTCGCGCCAGTTTACGCCATCGCCGTAGAGCTTCTGCGCCTCTTTCTGTCCGTTCGTTTCACTGCTGCCGTCGCCCACCTCTTGCGTCCAGTGGATCAGGTCGGAAGAGCTTGCAACCATGAAATGCGAACCGAACGCGTAATATGTGCCGTCTTTGGGGTCCTGAAAGACCGAAGGATCGTGCACCGCAACGTTGTCCGTACGGTCGCCGTAATCGGGCAGGACGACCGCCTGCGTAGGTTTTAAGCCGTATTTCACGTCGTCGCCCCCCTTGGCACACGCAACGCAGCTTGCCGCCGCAAACGCGAACACCGCGCAAAGCGGCAGAGTTATCCAGATTTTTTTCATTTTCGCCCCCTTATTATTCCTTCGACCCCGTGAGCATCAACGAGCCGATGATCATCTTCTGAAACACCGCAAACAGAATGAGCACGGGCAACACACACATGACCGAAGCCGCGATAACGGGGCCCTGGTTGTTTACATACTTGTTGGAAATCGACGCCATGATATACATTGCGTGCGGCAGGTTGACCCACTGCGAACGGGAATTGATGAAGATATACGAACCCATGTAGTTATTCCAGCACCCCATGAACGAAAGCAGACCCTGCGCGACAATGGCGGGCATCGCCAAAGGAAGGATAAACTGCACGAAAATTCTGCCGTAACCCGCGCCGTCGATCTTCGCCGCCTCGATGATCGAGGTGGGCATACCGAACAGGAACTGTCGGATAAAGAACGCCGTCATGATCGAGCCGAACAGACCGGGAATGACGAGCGCCAAACCGTTGAGCATGTTGAACGAGCTATACATAACGTATTGCGCCGTCATGATCGAAGGGCCGGGCACCATGATCGCGGCAAGCAGGAACATGAACACCTTGTTTCTGCCCACCCACTCGATTTTGGCGAACGAGAACGCCGCCATTGCCGAGGTGATGACGCCCACGACGACGGGCACGACCGAATAGATGAGGTTGTTGAGCACCGCGCGCCAATAATTGAAACTCGGGTTGAATTCGCTTGCCTTGAACCCGCCGACGAACAGCTCGGCGTAGTTGTAAAACGCGCCGTGGTGCAGCGTTTCAACCTGAAACGTGCTGTTTTTCGGCCACCAAACAAGCTGCGTCAGATACTGATTGCCCCAACGGTCGGCGGTGTATGCAAACGAACCCGCAAGCATCCACCAGAAGGGATAGATCATGACGAACGCGCCCAAAATCAGCACGACGTAGGTGAGGATATCGGCAACGAGCCGCGCGCGTTTTTTGCTTGCGCGGTGCGTCCGCGAAGAGATCCCGAAAAACGCAAGCACCGCGCCGAGCGCGTAACGGAAAGAGGAATACTGTTTTTCTTCGTTTACGGTTTTTTCGTTTTCCATAACGCTTTTCCCCCTTAGTCCTTATTCCTGCTGTCCAGCCAGAACTGGAAGAGCGTAAGTACGAGAATGATCAAGGCAAGCACCATGCCGTATGCCGCGCCGAGCGAGGCGTTGCCCTCGCGGATCCCGCGGAACCAGATAAGCGAAACGTAACCCGCCGTCATGAGGTCGACGCCCGCACCTGTACCGAAAAACAGTTCGGGTTCGGCATAGATCTGCATGCCGCCGATGACCGACGTGACGATATTATAGAAAATAACGGGATACAGGTCGGGCATGGTCACGCGCCAGAAGGTCGTCCAGTTGCTTGCGCCGTCGATCTGCGCCGCCTCTTTGGTCGCGGCGTTGACGCCCGAAAGCCCCGCAACGTAAAGAATGATCGTGCCGCCCAAGCCCTTCCATACCGACATGATGACGATAACGAGCTTACTGACAAGCCCCTGCGACCAGTAGGGATCGATGCCCTGCGCCGCGCCCATCTCGATGATGCTGTCGCCCTCGCCGAGTTTGAGCCACGGGATACTGCTGCCGAACATTTTATTGATCAGACCGTCGTATTTGAAGAGCAGTTTGAACGTGTAAATAATGGCGATCGTACTTGCTACACACGGTATGTAGTAGAGTACGCGGAACACGTTCCCGCCCTTGATGTCGCGCGACATGCACACCGCGAAGAACATGGAAAGCACCATGCCGATGGGTATGCCGATCATATAGAACACGGTGTTGAACAGCGTCGCGCCCGCGGCGTTCACCGTGGTGCCGATCTGTTCGCCGATTTCGGGGTACGCCCAGGAAACGTGCGTTCCCTGCGAACCCGCCCAGATGCTCGAACTCCATTCGTTTTCACAGAACACCCATTTATACCAGTAGAACGGATCGCTGATATTCGCCTTGCCGCTGAACATTCTGCCGAGATATTCCCACACACTGCCCTGCGCCGTGGTATAATGCCCGAACGAAAGAATGAGCGCAATGACGAGGGCGGTGTAAACAAAGAGCACCGTGCCCACGATGAGGGGAACGCAGAACACCCACCCCCAGAGATTATCCTGCAATTTCTGTTGATTGATATGCCGTTTCTTTTTGGGCGGCACCGCCGCCGCTACGGTTACTTCGCCCGCGTTTTCCGCCGCGGCAGCCGTAATTTCTTCCATAACCGTTTTCCTCCCTTCTCATATTCTGTTTTCGCCGCCCTCCCGCACGCTGCGGGAGGGCTTTGAACGTTCTTTTATTTTCCCTGCAATTCTCTGTTTTCGGATGCGATGAGCGTCTTTAACGTCTGATCGCAGCGGATCGCATAATAGGTCGCGTAGTACGCGGGCGACCACCACTGCGCGTGGTTTTTCGCGTCGGCGTCCTCGGTCTCGGAATACGACTGCGCGATCGCCGTGCCGGGCGTCACGCCCTGCAACGCACTGATCAGCGAAGAACTGACGGCGATGTTCGCAAAATAGGTGAGCATGAACGAGTTGGCGTGTTTGCGCGCGTCCAGCTCGTTGAGCCAGTCGTCTTGGGGCGTAAACATCGTCGAATCGCTCACCGCGTTCAAGCCCGTCTGCATGCGGATGTTGAGGTCACGGTCGGCATAGTTGAAATTGACCATGCGCAATACCTTCATGGCGGTGTAATAGTTCTTGCCCGATTCACCGATAAAGTCGCTCAGCTTCATGTCGGCATACTGCGGATCGTAACGCAGCGCCTTGGTCGAAGAGCCCTTTTCGGTTCCGTCGTAATCGCCGTAACCCGCCGTTTCGATCCATTGCGCAACCGTCTTGCCGTTTTCGGAAGAACTGCGCGAAGCGTCCGCCATGGCTTTTGCCACCGTGTAATAATAATCCCAGATCTTGCCGCCGATGTCGGGATCCGAACCGTATTCGGCATTGTTGGCAAAGCCCTGCGGGGTAAGCATGTCTTTGAACGCGCCGTCCGCATAGTGTTCGTAAGAGGTATCCTGATATTTCAGGAAGTCGGTACACTGACGCATGAAGTTGGGCAACTGCGCGCCGGCATAGGTGAGCGAAACCTGTTCGCTTTCCTGCACGGTAAGGGCGGCAATGAGCGACGCCGTCGCCTCTTTCTTCCAATATTCCTTGTCGCCTTCCTGCATATCGGCAAATCTGCCGTTTGCCGCATAGCCGACGCTGTCCATACGGGCAGCCCATTTATCCTGACGAAGAATCTGGTTGGCGTAGATCTGCGCAGGCGTATATACGGCAGGGGTCGGATTTGCAAGTTGCGCTTTGTCGGTGAGGTGCGCGTCTGCGCCCGTCCCCTTGATGTTGTTGGCGTTCGCGTAGGTCACGGTCATGCCCGCGTCGTAGTCGGGCGTTGCCGTCGTCGAATAGAGCGCGTAATCTTCGGCTACGGGCGAAGGCATCTGCCCGAAGTTGACGAGAGAAATATCCGAGTCGTTGCGCGTTGCCGCGTCCCAGCTTCCTGCGCCGTAGAAAATCGAACGTCCCTGACGGAAGAAGTCCCAACCCGAGTTGTTATCGGCAGGACGGCCGTCTTTTGCGCCGCCCGCGTTGGCGTTCCAGATCGCGCCGTGGTTTGCAAACGCCGCATACGTTTCGAGGAATACTTCGGTATTCATGCCGTACTGCACGTCGACGTTCCGCGTCGTCCCGTCGAGATTGAGTTTATTGCGCGCTTCGGTTGCCTTGCCCGCATATTCGGTCGCTTTTTTGTCTTTATACGCGTCGCTGCGAATGCCGGTGATATCCTGCCCTTCGGGATTGAGCGCCGACGTTCTTGCCGCATTGAGGAAGTCGCCGTCGTTCGCGGCAAGCCAGGGCTGTAAATAAAGAGCATTCCCCTGCTTTCCTTCATACTGCTCGCCGCCGTACACAACGTAATGCACTTCGGTATTGCCTTCCATTGCCGTAAAGCCGCCGTAACCCGACTTCCAGCCGTCGGGCTCACCGCTCGCCCAGTTGAAGGTATTGAGGTAATAGGTCATCGCCCAGTTGAGCGCGCCGTATTCCTGATAGGTGAGAACGGTATGCCCGATCGTGCTGTCGTAAACCGAATTTGGATTGACGGCTTTCGCGTAATTCGAACCCGTCTTTTCATAGCCCGCCGCATCCTCGATATTAAAGGTCCAGCCGGGAAGTCCGGGAATGGTGACGGTGAATCCGTCGCCGCGCGTCAAGCCCTCGACAAGGCAGGCAACCGGATCGCCCGCCGCAAGCGCAGCGTCGTAATTCTGATAGATATAATAGTTAAACGGTTTATAGGTGACGGGCACGCCGATCGCAAGCATGGGCGCTTCCTGCCCCGCCGTTGCCGTCGCCGTTCCCACAACCTTACCGGTCGAATCGTAAATATTATACTCCCCGCTTGCCGCGAACGTCGCCACAGAGCTGCCGCCCGTGAAGGTCGCCACCTTCGAAGAGCTTGCGGCGGGGTTGGTGACGTTGCGCGTATCCGACGCCCTGCGCGTCTGATACGACGCGACAAGATCGTCCGTGAAATACATTTTATTATAGCCGAGCGCGAAGTTCGAATAGTCCTTCGGCAAGGCGTAAAGACTGACTTCCTTGCTCGTATCCGCGCTCGTGACGAATTTGCCCGACGTCGCATTGTATTCGATAGGCTGACCGAGCGTATAATTCGCGTCGGTCTTGTCGTACCCGTAATACGAAACGGCATTGTTCCAGATCTCGGTGCCGAGCTTGCTCTTCGTATCGGTGGAAAGATAGGGCGTCAGATCCATAACGTAGCCTAACTTCGAATACTTCTTTACATAGCGGGGCGAAAGATAGATAATATCGGCAATTGCATCTCTGCCGTTCGACAATCTTCCTTTAAGATCCTCAAAATATGCCCCTTTATCGCTGTTGGTTTCCGGAAGGATCGGTTTGATCGTGAAACCGAGATCGTGCGTTCTCTGATATTCTTCGACCCAGTCGTTGATAATTTTCTGGTTGACCTGTTTATCCGAATCGTTGCAGAAAATATGGATCGTGATCTGACTTGCATCTGCACCGCCGCCGCAACCCGCCAGCGCCGCAAGCGATCCCGCGGCAAGGACGGAGGAAAGGGCGATAATCGCTGCCTTCTTGGCAATATTCCTCTTCTTCACTTTACACCTCTTATAATATAGTTTTGCCCAACGGCTCTTTTCGTAACCCCGGGGGAACGGAAAAACGAAAAAAAGCCGATGGAAAATAATTCCATCGGAATGGAGCAAAATAAAAAGGACATTCGAAAAACCCCTACCGCACCCCGAAAAAAAGGGTTGCAAAATAAGATCGTTTTACCGATTGCCCTTCAATATCATGACTCTCCCCCGACGTCATTATTTTTTTGCTGAGGCTATCTTATCACACGAAAATGCCTTTGTCAATAGGCTTTGAAAAAATTTTTTAGATTTTTTTCAACTTTTTTATCTTTTCTTCAAGTAAATTTGTCATTCCGAGCGAAGCCGAGGAATCTGTTCCATTAAAAAAGCCGCCTTTCCGTATCGAAAAGGCGGCTCATCGTCGTATTTTAATGCATATTGTCGAGCAAATCAAGAATTTCACTCAGGCGCTGCAAATCGTCGCGCGTGTAATAATCGATATAAATGCGCCCCTTTTTGTCCGTTCCGATGAGCGAAACCTTCGTTCCGAACGCCCCGCGCAGCCGTTCCACAAGGTGTTTAAGCTCGGCAGACGCCAGCGCGTTTTTCTTTTCTTTATCCTTTGCCAGCACTTCGGGCGGATTGAGCATGGCTTTAACGGCGCGTTCCATTTCGCGCACCGACCACCCCTCTTTCACGCAAGTAAGGGCGATTTCTTCCTGTTCGTCCGCAGGAACGGTGACGAGCGTGCGGGCATGTCCCGAAGAGAGCTTGCCGTCGCGCACAAGAGCGATCACCGCGTCGCTGAGCGTCAATAGCCGCAACGTGTTGGCGATGGCGGGGCGGGATTTGCCGAGCTTTTCCGAAAGCCCTTCCTGCGTCATGGAAAACTCTTCCATCAGCCGTTTCATGCCGTACGCCGCTTCGATGGGATTGAGGTCTTCGCGCTGTAAGTTCTCGATGAGCGAAATTTCCTGCACTTCCTTCTCGTCGAGTTCCTTCACGATGACGGGCACGGCGCTAAGCCCTGCGCGGATCGCGGCGCGGTAACGGCGTTCGCCCGCAACGATCATATATTTCCCGCCGTCCGAACGCACGACGACGAGGGGCATGATTACACCGTGTTCTTTGATCGAGCGCGCCAATTCGGCAAGCGCGTTTTCATCGAAATTTTTACGCGGCTGATCGGGGTTGGGAAAGACGTTCGTGATGTCCACTTCGGTCACGCCCTGTTCGCTGTGCGCGTTTTCGTAAGCCGCCTCGGTATCGAGAAACAATGCGTCCAAACCGCGGCCAAGTCCTCTCGCCATATTCAATCTCCTTTTCTCTCGTTATTTTCTTTGCTTAAAAATTCTTCGGTCAGCGCGCGGTATGCCTTTGCGCCGTTGCATTTGGGGTCGTGCAGTAAAATCGGTTTGCCGTGGCTGGGCGCCTCGGAAAGGCGCACGTTGCGCGGAATGACGATTTCGTAAAGTTTTTTCGTGAAAAACTTCTTGATTTCCGCCGCGATCTGCTTGGATATGAGCGATCTGCCGTCGTACATCGTCAGCACAACGCCTTCGATCTGTAAATTTTTGTTAAGGTGTTGGCGAACCAGCGCGATGCTGTTCATGAGCTGCGACAAGCCTTCGAGGGCGTAATATTCGCTTTGAATGGGAATGATCGCGCTGTCGGCAGCGGCAAGGGCGTTGATCGTGATCAGCCCGAGCGAAGGCGGGCAGTCGATCAAAATAAAGTCGTAAAGATTTTTGATTTTATCGAGCGCCCCTTTCAGAACCTTTTCGCGCCGCTGTTTGTACACCAATTCCACTTCCGCGCCCGCCAGATCGATGTTCGCAGGCAGAAGAAAGAGATTGTCGAGTTCGGTGGGCAAAATGTTCTCTTTGGCGTCCTCGTCGTCGATGAGCACGTTATAAACCGACTTCTTTAACGAAGATTTGCTGAACCCCAATCCCGTCGTGGCATTGCCCTGCGGATCGAGATCGACAAGCAACACCCTCTTTCCCGCCGCGGCGAGATACGCCGCCATATTCACGCATGTCGTCGTCTTGCCGACGCCGCCCTTCTGGTTGGAAAACGAGATGATTTTTCCCATATTCTTCTCTCTCCGTTAATCTTTTTTGTCGGGATTCTCTTCGGAAGGGGTCGTCTCTTCGCGCTGTTCCGCCGCGGTCTGATTGCCGAACGGGTTATCGGGCATACCGTTATCGTGACTTTCCATATAGGCAAGCACTTCATTCCAATCGGCGCCCTTCATGAGCATGTCGACTTCGGCGGTATAGATGGTTTCCCGCTCGACGAGCACACGCGCCATATTGTCGAGAATGGAACGGTTTTCGGTCAGCAATTTTTTCGCGCGCGTATAAGCGGTAGAAACGATGGATTTCACTTCTTCGTCGATCACGCCCGCCGTTTCTTCGGAATAAGTCGTGCGTTCTTCGAAATCGCGCCCGATAAATACCGGTCCGTCGCTCGCATACGCGATCGGCCCGAGCTTTTCGCTCATGCCCCATTCGGTCACCATCTTGCGCGCGATCTGCGAAACGCGTTTAATATCATTCGAGGCCCCTGCCGAAACGTCCTGAATGACGATTTCTTCCGCCACGCGGCCGCCGAGCATCATGCAGATCATATCGTTAAGTTTCTTAACAGTATAATCCATGTCGTCGTTTTCGGGGCGGGTAAGCGTGTAGCCTGCCGCCATACCGCGGGGAATGATCGAAACTTCGTGCACGTTTTCGGTCTTTTCGCACAGTTTGGCAAGAACGGCATGCCCTGCCTCGTGATATGCGGTACATTTCTTGTCGGCCTCGGTTACAACGCGGCTCTTTTTCTGAGGTCCCATGATAACCTTATTAATACCTTCGTAAAGCTCATGGTTGCCGATCATAGTCTTGCCTTCGCGGGCAGCCAATATGGCAGCCTCGTTCAAAAGGTTGGCAAGGTCGGCGCCTGAAAATCCGCTCGTCATGCGCGCGATAATTTTGAAGTTAACTTCGGGCGCAAGCGGTTTATTGCGCGCGTGCACCTTGAGGATCTGTTCGCGCCCCTTCACGTCGGGCAGATTGACGTAAATCTGTCTGTCAAAGCGCCCGGGACGAAGCAATGCGTTGTCGAGAATGTCGGCACGGTTAGTCGCCGCCATAACAATGACGCCCTCGTTTGTTTCAAAGCCGTCCATCTGAACGAGAATCTGGTTAAGGGTTTGCTCGCGTTCGTCATGTCCACCGCCAAGTCCTGCGCCGCGCTGACGCCCGACCGCATCAATTTCGTCGATGAAGATAATGCAGGGCTGACTGCGTTTCGCCATATCGAATAAGTCGCGTACGCGGGAAGCACCCACGCCGACGTACATTTCCACAAAGTCTGAACCGCTGACCGAGAAGAACGGCACGCCCGCCTCGCCAGCAACGGCTTTGGCGAACAAAGTTTTACCCGTTCCGGGAGGGCCGACAAGCAGAACGCCCTTCGGGATCTTCGCACCGAGATCAGAGAACTTCTTCGGACTGCGTAAGAATTCCACAACTTCTTTCAGCTCTTCCTTCTCTTCTTCCGCCCCGGCAACGTCGGAGAACCTTACTTTAATATTCGTCGTGATCTTCGCTTTGGTTTTGCCGAAGTTCATGACTTTGCCGCCACCGCCGCTTGTCGCGCGTAATATAAGGAAGAAGGCAACCACGCCGACCACAAGCACAGCGATATAGAGCACGTTCCCCCACCCCGCACCCGCGTTTGGATCAGACATATCGTAGTCTTGCAGCCCTTTTCCGTGCGTGTTTACCCAATCCGTCATACTTTCATAGGTGTAAACGCTCGGATAATGTGCCCAGTAGGCATACGATTTCGCCTTTATATCGGTATAACCGTATACATTATACCCGTCGAACACTACCTTTACGATCATTTTCTTTTCTTCTTTCGCTGTTGTTATGGAAAGAATCTGATCGCCGCCTTCATTTTCGGTATTATCTTCGCCTTCGTACGGTTGAATCAGCGACTCGAACTCATATGTGCTTATCTTTCGATGCATCTTATCGAGATAAGTTATGAGAAAATAAGCACCGATACCGAGCACCGCAACCATGACGACGATAATAATCGATTTAACCGTCTTGCTCATCTAAACTCCTTGTATTTTTTTCGTTTTCTTATTATTTCGCAGTATGTGCGAATTTTACCCTATCATTGTAACATATTTTATAAAAATAGGCAAGTACTTTATGGAAATTCTTTCCGTATTTTCAAAATTATCACAAATTTAACGTAAAATAGTCGTTTTATGCCCGTTTTTGGGCTTGCGTACGGCTAATTTGTGTCAAAAATTGTTTCACATGAAACATTGACAAGAATTTTTCGCGAAAAACAGTGTTTCACGTGAAACATTTAGTGCAAAATTGCAATTTTAGTGCCTTGGGCATAAAATTCGCTTGTTTTGGGCGTTTTTTGTGCAAAATTACCCTAAAAAAGCCATGATAAACTTCATCTTTTTGTGAGCTTGTCCCTTTACGGCAGAATATTGAGCAAAAAAAGCGTTCTGCGCGTATACGCAGAACGCTTTTTCTTAAATTTGTTGGAAAAACGGTAAGGTCCAGAATTTTTCGAACCATTCCCATTGATAAATCCTACCGACAATCGAGCTTTGGGCAATAAAGTTATCAATTGCTTCTACCGAAATCCATTTACAGATCATCAACAACAGAAAAATCAGCACCAGCGCCTCGAAAAGCCCGAATAATCCGCCTAAAAACTTATTGATCATGCTGAACGCTTTTACGCGGTCGACCAGCGCCGTTCCGACTTTTCCGAGAATCCAGGCAAGTAATTTTGCGCCTATCAATAGAATTATAAAACTGATTGCAAGCGCTATCCATCCTGCCAGTTTTTCGTAGTTTATTGCGCTAATCAATGCGCCTGTCAAACCGAACCATTCGTCCAGCGCCCCCTGAAAGGCGTTACAAAAGGTGAAAGCGATAAAGATCGAAACCACCGTTCCTGCCCATTTACACACGCTTTTTATAAATCCGCGTATCACGCCGAACAGTAATCCGAAAAAGATAATTACAAAAAAAGCAATATCCAGCGAAATTGCGGCATTACTACTCAATAAATTGTACAATATTATTCACCTCCGGCAATTCCTCCGATCAAACATCAAACTTACCGTACCATTATAGCATATTTTTGCCTTCTTCACAATCATTTCTGCAAAATTGTTATAAAATCGCCGGCAAAGGGCAACAATCAAGCGGTAAAGAGGAATTATATATGGAATTTACTTTTCATTTTCACAATTCGCTTGCCGAAACGGGGCTGATGATGGCGCTGTCGCGCTGTTTGGGCAAATTAGACGCACCGCCCGTCGTGCTCTGCATCGGCAGTGATCTTGCCGTAGGCGACGCCATGGGACCGATCACGGGAACGATGCTGCGGCGCAAAGCCTCGTGCTGCTATATTTACGGTTCGCTGAAAAATCCGGTCACCGCAAAAGAAGTAAAATACGTCAATGAATTTCTGCGCCGTTGCCACCCGCGAAGTAAAATAATTGCCGTTGACGCCGCCGTGGGCGAAGGCAGCGATATCGGGCTTCTGAAAGTCGTACAGGGTCCGCTGCGCCCCGGTTCGGGCACGAATAAACGGCTCGGCAGCGTCGGCGACGTTTCCGTACTGGGGATCGTAGCCGAAAAATCGGCGTTTTCTTATTCTCTGCTCAATCTCACGCGGTTAAATCTGGTCTATTCAATGGCGGAAATCGCGGCGGGGGCGATCGCATCGCTCACCGTAAAAGACGAATTGAAGTTTGCTTAACGTGAAAAAATGCAAATTTTTTTATAAAAGTTGCTTATTTTGTTGACAAATTTTTTCATTTTCATTAAAATAACGATAGAAATATGGATTAAGGAGTGGACGAAATATGGTCAAGAGAACGAAAACGAAAGTTTTCGATACGGAAACAGCTACGGTTATCAAAAAAGTCACGCACGGCGTTTGGGGCGAGCCGACAGGTTACGAGGCAACGCTTTACCAGACCCCCGAGGGCGATTATTTTATCTACACGAACGGCGGCGAGGATTCGCCTTTCAAAAAAGAAAACATTTGCAGCTACACGAAAGCGAACGCAAACCGCTTTCTCGGCGCAACGCAGGTATAAAAAAACGCCCCGTCAAGCGGGGCGTTTTTTCTTGTTTTATTCTTCGTCGTTGTTGTCGGTAGGGGTTTCGTCGTCGTTGCCGAGATAGGTTCCGAAAAAGCCCGAGAAACCGCCTTTCTTAAAGCTCGATTCGCCGCGCTTAAAACTCGTTCCCGACGACTCGGGCGTGCTCTCTTCGGGCAGTTCACGGCGAGGATAGGGTTTCTTTTCGTAAGAGGAACGGCCTCGGTTGTCACGATTGTCACGGAAGTTTTTACCGCCGCGGTCATTCCGGTCGCTTTTATGATAGGGCTTTCTGTTCTTCGGCATGATGACGACGTAACGCGACGGTTCGCTTCCTTCGCTCTTGGTCGTCACTTCGTCGTTTTCGGCAAGCGCCGAATGGATAATGCGTCTTTCATAGGGGTTCATCGGCTCTAAGCGCATTCTTTTGCCCGTTTTTACCGCTTTCGCGGCAAGTTTCTGCGCCACGCGTTTTAACGTTTCTTCGCGTTCCTCGCGGTAATTGCCGCAGTCGACGACGACGCGCTTATAATCTCTTCTGCCCGTATTCGCCACTGCGCCCGCAAGCGTCTGAATGGAATCGATGATTTCCCCGCGGCGGCCGATCACGCCCTTTGTCGAATCGACGTTCAGTGAAATAACGATTTTTTCACCTTCTTCGGCGATCACCGGTTCGGCTTCGAGCGCAAGCACCTCGAATAAACCTTTCAAAAACCCGACGGCGCGCTGCGCGTCCGAAAGGGTTTCTTTTTCGCTCATGCGTACCTGTGCCGAGAGGGATTTGCCCAACAGCTTCTTTTTTCCTTCTTCGAGAACTTCGATTTCAACTTCGTCTTTGGTGAGATTCATGGCGGCAAGCCCCGCCTCGATCGCTTCTTCGACCGTTTTCCCCGAAAAAATTTCCTGTCTTGCCATAGTCTTTATCCTCTTTTACCGCTTATTTTTGCGGTCGTTGTCTTTTTTGTTTTTATCCTGTTTTGCCTCGTAGCCGTCTTTCATCCAAGGCAGTTTGCGCACGGTCTGCTGTTTTACCGTATCGTGTTCCTTTTTCTTATAAACAATGCCGATTATAAGATTCGATAAAAGGGTAACGACGAGCGATACCAAACTCGACATGACCATGTAGATCGAGAACGCACCGCTGTACATAAAAGCAAACACGGCATAGATGAGGGGCATCATGATGAGCATCATCTTCTGCGTCTTCGCGCCCGAACCGTCGACCGTCTGATACTGGTTGGATTCCTTCTGACTGCGCATGGATACGAACTGCGAAAGCACCATCAACCCGATCGAAAGGATAATCAGGATAAAATATCCGTTCGGCGATTTGGTTTCCGCCTGCAATTCCGAAACGAGGCTTTCGTAACTCGGTTTGTCGATCTCGTTGAGAAGATCCTTTTTCGTCCCGTCGGGATACGTCACTTTCACGTTTCTGAAACTATCGGAAAACCCTCTATAATCCTGAATGGGGTTCTTGTACGAAACGTCGGGGTACCAGATATTCTTCACCCATAAGAAGTGTGCGTCGTTTTTACGATACCATTCCGCCGCAGCCGTCGCGCCGATCTTTTTTACGACGTTTTTACAGGCAAGCTCTTCGCTGACCGCGTTTCCCTCTCCGTCTACCGTGAACTGTATAAATTCGTCGCCCATCACGTTTTTCAGGCGTTCACTGTCGACGTCATAACTGCGCGTCGAAACGGCGTCGAGCGAATACATATAGGAAATAAATTTGCTTTCGTCCTGTGCATGCACGCGTAAAAATTTATGGCGTACGGTCTCTTCGCCTTCGGTCAGATCCTGCGTATAATAGGTGTATACAATGCCGTCTTCGATATATTCGACTTTTTCCGTCGTATCGAAGTTCTGAACCCAAGTGATCGTGAGTTCGTCGTTTTCCTGCCCTTCGACGGGTAAATGAAAATCTTTTCCGTTTGGCGCATGCTCTAACACCGCCGCGTTATACTGCTCGGACATGTTCACATACATTTTCAGGTTGGCATATTGCGAATAGGTGCGGAATCCCTGAAACGCCACGATGAGAATGACAAGCGAGATAATCATGGGCAAACACGCGCCGAGCATCGAATACCCGTTCTTTTTGTACAACTCCATCATTTTCTGGTTGTACATATTCTTATCGTTGGCATACGTCTGCTGTAATTTTTCGAGCTCGGGTTTCATCTGCTTCATCAAAAGCGTCTGTTTGCGCATTTTGACGCGCTGATAGATGTCGAAGGGCAGGGTGATCGCTTTCAGGACGAGCGTAAAGACGATAATACCCGCGCCGAGCACGCCGACGCCCTCGATGATCACGCGCGCAAACTGACCGAGCCAATCGAGCCCGACCGAAAACCCTTCTTTCAGAAGAGAAACGCCGTATTGGGAAAGTAACGTTGTTAAAAAGGACATTCTGATTTCCTTATATCGAATAAGACGGCTTGTCTTATAAGAGCCACCTGCGCTTCCAGAATACTTCGGGAGCTTCGTCGATTCCGCCCTTCGAGAGGGGATTGCAGCGCAAAATGCGCCACATTCCCAGCAAAATGCCGACCGCCACGCCCCAGTTATTGATGCATCGCTTGGTATATTCCGAGCAGGTGGGGCTATAAAGGCAGGTATGCCGCGAAAGATGATTCTGGTAAAAACAGATCATCCGGATACAGATCCCCCGTAAAAACGGTCTGAACACCGTTTTGCGCAGATATTTTGCGTTCGCGGCGGCAAGTTCTTTGAATTTAACCTTCAAGAAGGCGTTCCTTTGCGAATAATTTTCCCATATCGCGCACATAGCGGCGGTAGGAATAATCTTCTCTCACCCGCGGGATCAAGAGCACGGAACAGGAACGCATATTTCCGCAGTACACCCGAAACGCCTCCCGAAGCAGGCGTTTGATCGCGTTTCTTTGCACGCTTTTTCCGAATTTCTTCCCCACGCAAACCGCCATCTTTAACTCTTTTTGTTCGAGATAGACGATCGTGAGCGATTCGGAATAGGCGCGTTTTCCGTTTTTCAGAATTTTTTCAAACTCTTTCTTTGCCTTTACGGTGAGATACTTCATGCTTTGTTAAGCGGAGATATGCTTTCTTCCCTTCGCTCTTCTTCTCTTGAGAACCTTTCTGCCGCCCTGCGACTTCATTCTCTCACGGAATCCGTGCACTTTGCTGCGCGTTCTCTTTTTGGGTTGATACGTTCTTTTCATAATAAATTCACTCCTGAATGTCGTTTTTTCTTGATTATAAAGATTTTTCTTTTTTCCGTCAAGTAATTACGAGACCTTTCTGACGGGTAAAATGAGATAAAGGTTGTGTTTTTCTTCTTTATTCTGCACGATGAAGGGGCTGATCGCGCCGTTGAACGAGAGCACGACCTCTTCTTCTTCGAGCACTTTAAGGGCGTCAAGCAGGAATTTCGCGTTCATAGATATCGTAAATTCCATTCCTTCGACCTGCGCTTTAACGCTTTCCGCCACGTTGCCGATTTCCGAGGACGATACGACTTTGACGTAGTTCTGCCCGACGGTGAGCGTGACGAGGTTATTTTTATCGCCGCGGATCAGAATGGCGGCGCGTTCGACGCTGGCAACAAGTTCGTTCTTTTTCAGGGTGACGTTTGTCGAGAACGACGCGGGAATAACCTTGTTTTTATCGATAAATTCGCCGTTATACAGGCGGGAAACGATGACTGTTCCTTCGCAACTCACCATGAACATGCCGCCCTTGGTATAGATGACGATTTCTTCTTCGTCCTCGTCGCTGAGCATACGCGAAATTTCACTCAGCGTACGCGCGGGGCACACGATCTTATTTTCGCCGCTCTTTGCAACGACGGGCGCTTGCGATAGCGCAAGGCGGTATCCGTCGAGGGCAACCGTTTCGAGCTTGTCCCCGAACGTCATCAGACAACCTTTCAGAATGGGGCGGCTGTCGTCCTGTGCGCAACAGAAGATCGTTTCGCCGATGATTTTTTTGAGATCGCCTTTTTTAAGAGCGTACGACGTTTCGTCGATGGAAAAATCGATCACGGGAAATTCGCTTTCGTCTAACGTCTGCATATTCGTGCCGGCGTCGGCATAACCGATAAAAATACCGTTTTCCGACGTCGTGATGTTAATTTCTTCGCCCGTCAGCTTCGAAATAAAATCGGCAAACAGCTTCCCGGGAACGCAAACGGCGCCTTCCTCGAAAATTTCCGCCTTCACCTCTTTTAAGATCGAAATTTCGCCGTCGGTCGCAAGCAGCGAAACGCAATCGCGCCCCGCCGTGATCTTGATATATTCCATGATGGGTGCCGTCGTTCTCACAGCGCACGCTTTGCTCACCTTCATCACCGCTTCCGAAAGGATCAATCCGTTGCAGACAAATTTCATATTCCACTCCTGTTCCGTTGAGGTTATTTAATCAATATATATTATAATAATAGTAATAATAAGGGACGGGGAAATGTGGACAACCTGTTTCACCCGACCGAATACCACTCTATTATAGCGAAAACGAGCGAAAATAACAAGCATTTTGCCGCGATTTTGCGAAAACGGGAAAATTTCATTTTGTGTATATCCGTGTGGACAGGCTGTGGAAACATCGGGGGAAAAGTGGACAACCTGCACGCAAGAGAAAAAAACGGAAGAAGAGGACGAACAAAAAAGACGTCCGGCGGAAACTTATCCACGCTTTCATCCACAATGTGGAAAAAGTTATTCTTTTTTCCACTTGTCTGTTGAGAAACGCACAGTTGACAAAATTCAAAACGCGTATTATAATAAAAATATGTTAACCGCACCCGATTTTGAGGAGATAGAGCGGCTGTACCGCCTGAACGAACAAAAATTCGCGTTATATGCCGCGATGTTAAAAGAATACAATCAAAAATACAACCTGACTTCGATTACCGACGAAGACGGCATCTTATACAAACATTTTTACGATTCGATGGCGGGAATCGGCTGTTTTCGGGAAAATGCGACCGTCATGGAAGTGGGGTCGGGCGGGGGATTTCCTTCGATTCCGCTCAAAATCGTGCGCGGAGATCTGCGTTTTACGTTGCTTGAAAGCACGGGTAAAAAATGCGACTTTTTGCGCGCCGTCATCGAGGCATTGAAACTCGATCACGTCGAGGTCGTGAACCGGCGCGCCGAAGAGGTTGCGCGCGATAACCGTTATCGCGAACGCTATAGCGTGTGTTGCGCGCGTGCCGTTGCCCGTTTGAACACGCTTGCGGAATACTGTTTGCCGTTTGTGGAAAAAGGCGGCGTTTTTCTCGCCTATAAAGGGGACGCCGCGGAAGAAGTAAAAGAGGCGCAAAACGCCGTTTGTGTGTTGGGGGGTAAGGGTGCGCAATGCGTTCCCTATTCTCTGCCGCACGGCATGGGAGAACGTACGCTCGTTCAGATCGAAAAAATAAAATATACGCCGCCGCAATATCCGCGCGGACACGGAAAAGAGCGCAGCAAACCGCTTTGATCAGTCGAAGAAAACAACGGGAATGCCCGCGTTCTTCGCATAACCGACGGTATACCGCGTCCCGCCCGTTTCTTTTTTACAGTAGGCGAAGAGTAGGTCGCAATGATCGACCATAAAACGGTTGCGCGCGAGAAAACAGCCCGAGTAATAGTTTTGAGAAAGGACGAGTTTAACGTCGCACGCGCCGAGCAATTCGGCATAAAGTTTTTTATTTTTGCGCGAAAAGTACTGATCCTGTTGCGGAAAGGGTACACACGCTTCTAACGTGATTGCATATTTCTGCCGCAACGCAAGCAGACAGTCGAGTGCGGTAAGGTCGAAACCTTCCGCCATACCGCATAAAAACCGATCGCAGCCGTCGCGTATGAGTTTTTCCAACTCTTCGTAAAGGGCGTTCTTGTCAAAATTGAGGGGAAGATCGCGGTGCCCCGTAATCGCGCATGTTTTTCTCATCATTTCATATCCTCTCGGGGAATCAATATTGTATCATCTCGTATGGATTCCCGTCAAGTATGAATAACGAAAGAAAAAAGAAATTTTTGCCGAAAAAGGTTGAAGAGGGTAAAAATGTGTTATATAATAAACAGGAGGAATAAAGAACTGTGCTAACTCAATTATCGGCAAACTGGCTTGGAACGCTTTCCGTTACCGAGCATATCTTTTTTTGGATCGCGATCGCGGCAAGTGTGTTGCTCGTGGTGCAGATTATCATGATGCTGTTTTCGTTTGCCGGCGTCGACGGCGAATTCGGCGACACGATCGACGGCGATATCGATACCGACGGCGGCCTTTCGTTCTTTTCACTGAAAACCATAACGGCGTTTTTTTGTATCGGCGGATGGTGCGGATTTGCAACGGCGACGTATGTCAATTACGTCTGGCTGCCCGTGCTCGTTTCGCTTCTGACGGGCGCGGTCGCGCTTGTCGGCGTCGGTTTTGCCATGCGCGGCATTGCAAAATTGCAGTGTTCGGGCAATCTCGTTAAGGAAAAACTGACGGGCGCAGTGGGTACGGTTTATGTATCCATTCCCGCGGCGCGGCAAGGTAGGGGAAAAATAACCCTTACCGTACAGGGAAAATATTCCGAACTCGACGCCGTGACCGACGAGGAAGAACGCATCGGTTGCGACGCGCAGGTGGAAATTCTGTCTTACGAAGACGATTTCGCCGTCGTCAAGAAAAAAATCGGTTAAATAAGGGATTCTTCGGCAGGCTCAGAATGACAGGAACAGGGTGTTTTTCGTTTCTAAAATTCGAGCATGTTTGTCACCGCGAGCGAATGTGTCACCATGAGGGTGTTTGTCAATACGAGCGAATGTGTCACCGCGAGGGTGTTTGTCAATACGAGCGCAGTCGAGAAATCTGATATTTTAAGAAAAGAAAAAATTTGAAAGAAGGAGAATAGAAAAAATGCCCCCTGCAATTGTTGCCGTAATCGTCGCGGTCGTGCTCGTCGTCTTTATGATCCTGCTTACGATCGCCGTGCGTTACAAAACCTGTCCGCCCGATAAGATCATGGTGATCTACGGTAAAATTTCGTCCAATCCCGACGGAACGTACCGCAGTGCCAAGTGTATCCACGGCGGCGCGTCGTTCGTATGGCCGTTTTTCCAAAAATACACGTTCATGGATTTAACGCCGCTTTCGATTGCGGTCGATCTCAAAAGCGCGCTTTCCAAACAGAATATCCGTATCGACGTGCCGAGCATTTTCACCGTCGGGATCGCCACCGATCCTTCGATCATGCAGAACGCCGCGGAACGGCTCAGAATGCTGACGCTTACGCAGATATCCGATCTGGCGCGCGATATTATCTTCGGTCAGCTGCGTCTTGTCATCGCGACCATGAACATCGAAGAAATCAACGCCGACCGCGATAAATTTCTCGAGGCGATTTCCCGCAACGTCGAAGGCGAGCTCAAAAAGGTCGGTCTGCGTTTGATCAACGTAAACGTCACCGATATTTCCGACGAATCGGGTTACATCACCGCGCTCGGCAAAGAGGCGGCGGCAAAAGCCATCAACGACGCAAAAGTTTCCGTCGCGGAAGAGGACAAAAAAGGTTCGATCGGTGAAGCGAACGCCAAAATGCAGCAACGTATCAGCGTGGCGGAAGCCGAATCGCAGGCGATCGAGGGTGAAAACCGCGCGAAAGCCGACATCGCCAAATCGCAGGCGATTCTGCGCGAAAAAGAGGCGGAAGCGCTCAAACTTGCCGTCACCGCCGAAAACGTACAGCAGGCAAAAGCGCTCGAAGAGAGCTACGTTGCGGAAAAGCAAGCCGAACTCTCGCGTGCGGAACGCGAAAAAGCCACGCAGGAAGCCGACGTCATCGTCGCTGCGGAAATTGAAAAGCGCAAGCTCGAAATCGAGGCGGAAGCGGTCGCGGAACAGACGCGCCGCAAAGCGCGCGGCGAAGCGGACGCTATCTTTGCGAAAATGGACGCCGAGGCGCGTGGCGCGCAGGAAAAGCTCACCAAACAGGCGGCAGGTATGGATGCGCTCGTCAAGAGTGCGGGAACGGCGCAGGAAGCCGTTCGCCTGCTCATTGCCGACAAGCTCGAAGAGATCGTTGCCGAACAGGTCAAGGCGATTTCGGGCGTCAAGATCGACAAGGTGACGGTATGGGACGGCGGACAGAACGCCGACGGAAAAACTTCCACCGCGAACTTTCTTTCCGGTCTGTTAAAGAGTCTGCCTCCGCTCGAAGAGATTTATAACATGGCGGGGCTGTCGCTTCCCGCGATCGTAGCGCCGCAAAAGGAAGAGAACAAAAAGGAAAAACAGTCCGAGGAAAAGAGCGAGAAAAAACCCAAAAAATCCGAGGAAAAATAAAACGGAAAAGCCGTCTGGAAGGCACCAAATTTTTTATTGATACGCTTTCAGATTATGAAAATAGCACTCGAACATTTTGTTCGAGTGCTTTTCATTACGCAGGATTCAGAAAAAGAAATGTAAGAAAAAACAATCGGTTTATAATCGTGTAGCCTATTACACTGATTGCGCTTTTTTTAACAAAACGCTTGACAAACACCGTCTGCCGTGGTATATTTAATTCCTACAAAAATTATAGGAATTAAGGTGAAACCATGTTTGTCTATGCCGACAATGCGGCGACGGAAAAAATGCGCGAAACAGCGTTGAAAACGTATGAAAAAACGGCGCGGGAATGGTATGCCAATCCTTCGAGCCTGCACAGCGCGGGGCAGCGCACCAACGAATGTTTGCAGGAATGCAGGCGGCAGATCGCGGGGGTGCTCGGTTGCGACGCGAAAGAAATCTATTTTACCTCGGGCGGAACCGAGGCGGATAATCAGGCGATCTATTCGGCGGCGCAGGCGGGCAAACGCGCGGGGAAGAAAAAAATTCTTGCAACCGCCATCGAACACCATGCCGTCCTGCATCCGCTTAAAAAATTAGAAAAAGAGGGATTTGTCATCGAATTGCTGCCTGTCGGCCAAGACGGAATATTAAGTATCGAAACCTTCAAAAATGCGCTTACGCCCGATACATGTCTTGCATGCGTCATGTTTGCAAACAACGAGATCGGCACGATTCAGCCCGTTGCCGAGGCGGGCGCGGTATGCAAAGAACGAGGCGTGTTGTTTCTATGCGACGCCGTGCAGGCGGTGGGGCACGTTCCCGTGAACGTCGACGAAATTCATGCCGATTATCTTACGCTGTCCGCGCATAAGTTCGGCGGGCCGAAGGGGGTTGGGGCGCTGTTTGTGCGGACGGGCGCACCGCTATATCCCGTTCTCGAAGGCGGCGCGCAGGAACGGAATAAACGCGCGGGCACGGAAGATCTGCCTGCGATCGCCGCGATGGCGGCGGCACTTGTTCAGGCGGAAGAAACCATGCGCGCGGCGGGCGAAAAGACGGCGCGGTTGCGCGATTATGTGATCGCAGGTTTGCGCAACATCGAACACGGCGCCCTCAACGGCGACGAAAAAAAGCGGCTTGCGGGAAACGTGAGTTTCTGTTTCGAGGGCGTCGAGGGGGAAACGCTCTTGCTCTTGCTCGACGACATGGGCGTGTGCGCGTCGTCGGGCTCGGCGTGTACCTCGGGTTCGCTCGATCCTTCGCACGTTCTGCTTGCGATCGGCAGACCGCATCAGGTCGCGCACGGCTCGCTGCGCCTGACGCTCAACGAAAACAATACCGAGGAAGAGGCGGAATATCTCGTTGCCGCCGTCACGCAGGCGGTAAACAAAACGCGCGCCATGTCGTGTTTGTGGCGCGATCTCAAAGAGGGCAGAAAAAGTTTTATTCTATAAAGGGCAAGAGGTGAAAACATGGCTTTATACAGCGAAAAGGTAATGGATCATTTCCGTAACCCGCGCAACGTGGGCGTCATCGAACATGCCGACGGGGTCGGGGAAGTCGGTAACGCCAAATGTGGCGATATCATGAAGATCTATCTTAAAATCGAAGGGGGCGTGATCGTCGACGTAAAATTCGAAACCTTCGGCTGCGGCAGCGCGATCGCGTCGAGTTCCATGGCGACCGAAATGATCAAGGGCAAGCCCCTCGAACAGGCGCTTACGCTGACTAATCGGGCGGTTGCCGAGGCGCTCGACGGACTTCCCGCGCACAAGCTGCATTGTTCCGTGCTTGCCGAACAGGCGGTGAAAGCGGCGATCCTCGATTATTATAAAAAGAACGCCGTCGCTTACGACGAGGCGGTCTTTGCGCAAACGGCGTGCGCGCATTGCGGGGAAGAGGAATGATCGTTTCGACCAAGGGCAGGTACGCCCTCCGCATGATGATCGCGCTTGCAAAGCGCGAAAGGGGCAGTGCCGTTTCGTTAAAGGAATTGGCGGAAGAAGAGGATATCCCCTATAAATATCTCGAAAACGTGGCGGCGTTGCTTGCGCGCGCCAAGCTCATCGAAGGCACGCGCGGAAAAACGGGCGGCTACCGTTTGGTGCCGACGCCCGCGGAATGCACGGCGGCGCAGATTTTAAGCGTGACCGAAACTTCGCTGGCGGCGGTGAGCTGCACCGGGAAGGGCGCGGCGGCATGTCCGAAGGCGTCGCGCTGCCCCACCCTGCCCCTCTGGCGCGAACTCGATTGCGCCGTGAACGGCGTGCTTTCGCGCTATACGCTTGCCGATTTGCTGTAAACCGTTTACTTTTCCGGAAAAATATGATACACTCATAACGAGAAAGAAAAGAGGTTTCGGCTATGGAAAAATTAGTGTTTGCCGACGGCGATAAAATCGGCGTATACGACGGGGAAAAAGTGTTTTACCGCGAAAGCGAATATATCCGCCGTTACCGCGATTATCTGGAAAATAAAAGCAAACGCGACGAATGGAAGTATACGGGCGAGGGCGCCAAGTTCCGCGGCGACAGCGAACGCTACCTCGCAAGCAAAAACCAAAAGGTCTATTCCTACGTCAACGCCGTGCAGTGGGACGGCGACAAGGTGCTTTATTCCTTCACCGTCAACGAAACTTCGGGCGTCTACCGCAAAGACGTGTTCGGCGAACCGTCCGAAGGGAAAAATATCACGGAAGATCATATTCTGACCTCGTCCGACGAAGAGATCTTATCCATTCACCGCTCGGGCGACGTGCTCGCCGTCACCGTCAACCGCGGGGCGACATCGTGCGTGGGCACCCTCAACGCCGCGACCGCCGAACTCAAAACCTATACGTCGGGCGACGTGCGCGACGCAAACGCCTATTTTTCCCCGACCGAACCGTCGCGCGTGTATTTCAGCAGCGCGGGGGCGGGTATGGACGCGAACGGCAACTACACGGGCAAATATTCGCCCGCCGCGATCTGTACGCTCGATCTTAATACCATGGAAATAAACGAGGTGCTGCGCGATCCGAAATTATCCTTTTTCAAACCCAAAGTCGACCGTGGCGGCACGCTTTACTGCATCGAACGCCCCACCAAAGAAAAACGCGCGGGCAACGTCTTTTTGGATATCCTGCTCATTCCGTACCGTATCTTGCAGGCGATCGTCATGTTTGTGCAGATGTTCGTCATCATGTTTACGGGCAAATCGCTCACGTCCGAAACGTCGGACGGCGTCAACCCCGCGAAAGGACAGAAGGGCAACGCGCGCAAGATCTACGTCGACGGCAACATGATCGACGCGGACAAAGAGCTTAAACGCAACAAGAAGAACAAAGACAAGGAATACGGATTTATTCCGCTGAGCTGGAAGCTCGTCAAAGTAACGGGAACGCAGCGCGAGGTCGTTAAAAACGGCGTCTGCGATTTCGATTTCACCGAGGACGGCGGCATTTACTGTACGAACGGGCGGCATATCTTTTATCTGAAAGAGGGAAAAAGCAAGAAAATCGCCGATACCGATATGTGCCTGACGCTCGCCACACCCAATCCCGAACGAAAAGAAACCGACGACTTATTCGCGGTGTAACAACGTTCATTTAACAAGGAAAAAAGGGGGATATGATGGGGAAAAGAATTTCGATCGTCGACGTCGTGCTTACGGCAGTTTTTTTGATCGTCGCCGGTTGCGGGATGGGCATGACCGTTCATAAACGCGTGGAAAAAGGTTCGGGGACAATTGATGACGGAAACTACACCGAATATTTGCAGGTGGGTTGTTCGTTGGGCAGCGGAGTCGGCGGCGGCAACGTGATGTTGTTTACCTACTACATAACCGTGGACGCCGCGCCCTTTTACGCGTTGGAAAACGTAAAGATAACGTACTCTTTGGAAAGCGACGGCGCCGATTTACCCGACGGCGAGATCGTTGCGTCCGTCGAACCGGGGAAACGTTATAAAAAAGAATTTCAAGATAAATTTACCGTGACCTTGCGCGGCGAGTTCCCCGGGATGTGGATAAGTCCGACGCTCAGAATCACCGTAAATTCCGTTACGGGCACGTATCGGTATCGGGTATAAGGGGGAATTATGAAAAAAATCTTTTCGTTACCCAATCTTATCGCCGCAATCCTTTTTCTTGCGGTTGTTGCCGAAACCGTACTTCTGATCCTTTTCAAGCCTCTTCCTCTTTGGGCGATTCTGTCGGTGCCTTTCTTTGGATTGTTGGGGATCGTCATGATACGGTTTGCCCGTCCGCTTGCCTATATAAGCAACAGGTGGCATTCTTTCTGGAACCGAAGAAATGTGCGCGAAGGGGACGACGAACCGAGCGATCTTGCAATCGGTTTGGTAAAAATCGCGGGTTACGTCGTTTTGATCATAATGCAAGTTGTTGTATTTTTATAATTTCCCAGTCAAAGAAAAAGCCCTGCCGTAAGGCAGGGCTTTTTGTTGCACGTTTTAGAAATCGACTTCGGTATCGTAGTAGCAGCATTTGAGCAGCTTTTCCATCTCTTCCTGCGAAGGCTGACGGGGATTGCTGCCCGTGCACGCGTCGCCGATCGCGTTCTTTGCGATCTCAGGTAAACGGGCAAGGAACACGTCCTCGGGTACGAATCCCTGCTCGCAGGGATAGCTGTCCGCGCCGTAGTTCTTGATGCAGTGGGGAATATTCAGCTCGTCGTTCATCTTTCTCAGATGCGCGATCAACAGCTGTACTTTCTCGTCGTCGTCTTTTCCGCCGAGGTGCATGTAGTCGGCAATCACGCCGTAACGCTTTTTCGCCGTCGGATCTTTCGCGTTATAGGCAATGACTTTGGGCAGGTACATGGCGTTCGCCGCGCCGTGAATGATGTGCGCGCCGAAGTCCTCGAACGCCGCGCCCGTCTTGTGCGCCATGGAATGCACGATGCCCAAAAGCGCGTTCGAGAACGCCTGCCCCGCAAGGCACTGCGCGTTGTGCATCTTCGCGCGCGCGTCCATGTCGCCGTTATACGAGGGAACAAGTTCTTTCTGAATCATTTCGATCGCGTGAATGGCGAGCGGATCGGTGTAATCGCAGTTTGCCGTCGAAACGTATGCCTCGATCGCGTGCGTGATCGCGTCCATGCCCGTGTGCGCCACTAATTTCTGCGGCATGGTTTCGGCAAGATCGGGATCGACGATCGCCACGTCGGGCGTGATCTCGAAGTCGGCGATGGGGTATTTGATTCTGTCCTGATAGTTGGTGATGATCGAGAACGCCGTCACTTCGGTCGCCGTGCCCGAGGTCGAGGGGATCGCGCAGAAGTGCGCCTTCGTTCTCAGCTTGGGCAGACCGAACACCTTGCACATGTCCTCGAACGTCGTGTTCGGGTATTCGTATTTGATCCACATGGCTTTCGCCGCGTCGATGGGCGAACCGCCGCCCATGGCTACGATCCAATCGGGTTTGAACTTCTGCATCGCCGCAGCGCCTTTCATAACCGTTTCCACCGAAGGATCGGGCTCGATGCCTTCGAAAACTTCCACTTTCATGCCCGCTTCCTGCAAATAGCCGATCGCTTTGTCGAGGAAGCCGAAGCGCTTCATCGCGCCGCCGCCCACGCAGATCATGGCGCGTTTGCCTTGCAATGTTTTGAGCGCCTCCAACGAACCTTTGCCGTGATAAAGATCTCTCGGCAGTGTAAATCTTGCCATAATAACACCTCTTGAAATTGATTTTTTAGCGGGATTTCCCCCGCCGAATATTATAGCACGATAAAATTTAATGTCAATACCTGTGACAAAAATAATTGCTAAAAATTTATCAAATCGGTTTGTTCCCGAGCAAGCAAGGCGTGCGATGCGCCGAATGTTCCCATAATCGGACAAATTCCGACGCGGTTCGACCGTGCGGTTATGCTATATTTATTCCAAAAACCACGGAGGGAGTATGGCGTACGAAAAAAGGGTCTGCGTGATGAAGCAGGTGAAAAAGGGCTTTACCGCCGACGGCAGCGCGCTGAGCGGCGCGGTTTATGCCGAACGAATGGGGGAAATGCTCAAAATCACCCCCCGTCTGTTAGGGCTTGCGCCCGTGCGCGACGGGCGGTATGTGCTTGTCGTGCGCGCGTCGGGGCAGACGTTCTGTCTCGATTTTTCCGAAGGCGCGATCGAGGAATTTGCCGCCCCTTCGGTGAAAGAAGGTTTTTGCGCACTGTTGTGTTATGTGCGCGCGGGCGGGGCAGAGGCGGTCGCGTTCGGCTCGTGCGGAAAGGAAAACGCCACCGTGCAGTCGCTGTTGCTTGCCGTAAGCGAGGCGGGCGGCGAAAAAAAGAAACGGCGTCCTGCCAACCCGTTGCCGCCCAACGAATTGCCGACGCCCATGCCCAACGTGCCGTTGGCGCCCACGCCCGCCGTACCCGATCCCGTGCCAGAGGACGCCCCGCAAGACAAGCGTCCCTTTCGGGACGGCCTCGCCGCCGCTTACGACGACGAGGCGATCGCGGCAAACGACTATTACGCGCATGATGAAGATGAAAGCGCTGCAAACGCAGATCGTAAAAAAACAAGCAAAGTCGCGGGCGGGCGCGATTCTGGCGAAGATGAGGCTGTGCCGCCCCGTCCCGCAGGACGCACGCTTACATATTACAACACCGTGCGGGAAAAACTGAGCGCGGCGTTTGAAAAATTTCCGCCCGATAAACGCCTTTTAACGGCGTTCCCGCAGTCGGAATGGGTCAATTCGGGCGAGGCGCTTTTGGGGATCGTATACGAGAACGGTCTGCCGCGCTATCTGTGCGTGGCGCGCGAGATGCCTTTTCCCGAAGGGATCGTTTCCACATTCGTGCCATATGCGCCCTTTTCGGACAAAGAGGGCATGTATCTGGTGTTTCAGGACGCCGATACGGGCGATTATATCACGGTGCGCGATGCCTGAAAAATAAATGTGATAAAAAATTTTTCCTTCAAAAAGTTTACTTTTATATGGAATGATGGTATAATAAAGTGTGTAAAAAATATAGGAGTAAAACCATGAAGGAATTAACTCAGAACAAAAAGGTTCTTGCTTTCGTCAAAGAAAGCGCCGAGCTTGCCTGTCCCGATCAGATCGTCTGGATCGACGGCAGCGAGAAACAGCTTGCCGCTCTGCGCGAAGAGGCGTGCAAATCGGGCGAGATGATCAAGCTCAATCAGGAAAAACTGCCCGGTTGCTATTATCACCGCACGGCGGAAAACGACGTGGCGCGCGTCGAGGCGCGTACGTTTATCTGCTGCAAGAACAAAGAGGACGCCGGCCCCATCAACTACTGGATGGACCCGCAGGAGGCGTATGCGCTCTGCAAGAATATTGCAAAGGGCAAGATGAAGGGGCGCACGATGTACGTCATTCCCTATTCGATGGGCGTTGTCGGCTCGCCGTTCTCGAAAATCGGCATCGAAGTGACCGATTCCATTTACGTCGTTCTGAACATGGCGATCATGACGCGCGTCGGGCTTGACTGCTACGAGGCGCTCGGCAAAGACGGCGACTTCATCAAAGGCTTCCACTGCAAGTGCGACGTCGATCCCGAAAACCGTTATATCATGCATTTCCCCGAGGACGACACGATCATTTCGGTGAACTCGGCTTACGGCGGCAACGTGTTGCTCGGTAAAAAATGCTTTGCACTGCGTATTGCTTCGTACCTCGGTAAAAACGAGGGCTGGATGGCGGAACACATGCTCATTTTGGGCGTCACCTATCCCGACGGCAAAAAACGTTATCTGGCGGCGGCGTTCCCGTCCGCATGCGGCAAGACCAACCTTGCCATGCTCATTCCCCCCAAACATTACCGCGATCTCGGCTATAAAGTCGAATGCGTGGGCGACGATATTGCCTGGATCCGCGTCGGCAGCGACGGCAGACTGTGGGCGGTCAACCCCGAAAACGGATTCTTCGGCGTAGC
Organism: uncultured Christensenellaceae bacterium; assembly: GCA_910589015.1. Classification (GTDB taxonomy): domain Bacteria; phylum Bacillota; class Clostridia; order Christensenellales; family Borkfalkiaceae; genus Gallimonas. Next base: position 32,447 of record CAJUSA010000014.1, on the reverse strand, counting down.
GCCCGGCACGAACGAGAAATCCAACCCCAACGCGCTTGCGGCAACCCAGAAGGGCACGATCTTCACCAACGTCGCCATCAACCCCGAAGACAACACGGTGTGGTGGGAAGGGCTTACCAAACAGGCGCCCGCGCACCTCATCGACTGGCTGGGCAACGAGTGGACGAGCGAAAGCGGCGTGAAAGCGGCGCATCCCAATTCGAGATTTACGGCGCCCGCGTCGAACTGCCCCTGCCTTTCCGACGCGTTCAATTCGAAAGAAGGCGTTCCGCTCGACGCGATCATCTTCGGCGGCAGAAGAGCGACCACCACGCCGCTCGTGTATCAGTCGCGCGACTGGAATCACGGCGTGTTCGTCGGCTCGATCATGAGCTCGGAAACGACGGCGGCGGCGACGGGCGCGGTCGGCGTGCTCCGTCACGACCCCATGGCAATGAAACCCTTCTGCGGATATCATATGGGCGATTATTTCGGACACTGGATCGAGATGGGCGCAAAGGTTGCGCACCCGCCCAAGATCTTCAACGTCAACTGGTTCCGTCAGGGCGAGAACGGCGAGTTCCTCTGGCCGGGCTTCGGCGACAATATGCGCGTGCTCGACTGGATCTTAAAACGCTGCGCCGGCGACGTCGACGCGCAGGAAACGGCGATCGGCTATGTGCCTTACGCAAAGGATATCGACCTCGAAGGGCTTGACATGACGGCGCAGGATTTAGAGAAGATCCTCTATATCGACAAAGCGCGCTGGTCGGCGGAAGCGGACGAAATCGCGGGCTATTACGAACAGTTCGGCGACAGACTGCCCAAAGAACTTAAAGAAAGCCTTGCAACGTTAAAAAAGAACTGCGAGAAGTAAAAATACCGCTCTCTCTGAAAAGAGAGAGCGATTTTTTTGAAAAATTTCGAAAAAAGTGCCGTAAAACGCTTGCTCGTGACGCAACGTAATGTTGTAAAGTGCGGGTTAGGAGGTAGGTATGTCGTATTCTACGGGCGAAATTGCCGCGCTCTGCGGGGTATCCGTGCGCACGGTGCAGTTTTACGATAAGGAAGGTTTGCTCAAACCGCAAAGCCGTTCAGAGGGCGGCAGAAGGCTTTACGGCGAGGACGGCTTGAAAACGTTGCAACTGATCTGTTTGTATAAACAGCTCGGACTGAATTTGGCCGAAATCAAAAGCGTACTTTCCGACGAAGAAAACTGCCGTAAAATTCTGCTGCGCGTTCTGGAAGAGCGGGAAAAAACACTGACCGAAGAGATCAGAGAAAAACTTTCCTGCCGCGACAGCGTGAGAACCGTTCGCCGCGAACTTGCGGAAGGCGGGGCGTTCAGCCCAAAATCTTTTTTCGACATCCGTACGATCATGAAAGGAAAACAAAAACAGAGAGCGACTTATGCGTTGATGTTGGTCGTCGGTTTTTTGGTGGACGCGGCGATCGCGGCAAGCGCCGTTGTGTGGGGCGTAACGGGGCTGTGGGTGCCGTTCGCGGTATGCGCGCCGTGCGCCGTCGCGGCGGTGATAGGCACGGTGGCAATCGCTTATAAAAATCTTGCTTGCGTCTGCACCGATTGCGGCGGGAAATTCCGCCCGAGCGTAAAAGAATTTCTTTTTTCGGCGCATACGCCGCGCACGCGCCGTTGCGTTTGCAAGCATTGCGGCTCGAAAAATTTTCATGCCGTAAGCTATTCCGATTAAAAGGACTTTGCAAGGCTGCCCGATCCCCCGCAATCGCGGGGGATTTTGTTTGCGGAAAAAGGCGGTGCCTGTTGTCACCCTGAGCGTTTACGGGCAAAGGCGGTGCCTGTTGTCACCGTGAGCGCAGTCGAAGGGGCTTTTAGATTCCTCGACTACGCTCGGAATGACAGTGGGCGCTCGGAATGACGGCAACCACGCTCGGAATGACAGTGGGGCAATGACAGCGGACGCTCGAAAGACGGCGCGGCTGTCCGCCGTATAAAAAAAAGGCGTGTAGCCACGCCTTCCGCGAAACTGAAAATTATCGCTTCACATTTGGGGGTGAGAATTGCAATTTGCTCAGCACCCCTGCGGGGTGTGAGCGCAATTCGAACTAAGCGAGCCGTCGGGCGAGCGTGTCCGAGGCGGCACACGCGCCATGGTGCCGCCGAGTGAGCGAACGGGCGTTCCAAATAAAAAAAAGGCGTGTAGCCACGCCTTCCGCGAAACTGAAAATTATCGCTTCAC
>CAJUSA010000014.1:0-30149 GCA_910589015.1 uncultured Christensenellaceae bacterium | reverse complement strand
CGCCATGGTGCCGCCGAGTGAGCGAACGGGCGTTCCAAATAAAAAAAAGGCGTGTTGCCACGCCTTCCGCGAAACTGAAAATTATCGCTTCACATTTGGGGGAGGAAGAGAGAATTTTGAGAAACGCTGTCCTGTTTTATAGGGATAAATCTCACTATAAAACAAAGAGTAACTATATTATAGTCGCATAATATACGATTGTCAAGCGAAATATCGCATAATATGCGATATTTTTTCATATATTATCCAAGTCGGGGTGGGGCATGGAATTAAAAGAAATTCAGAAGCGGCTACGGGAATGTATTGCGGCAAGCGGCATTCCGCAAAAAGAGATCGCAAAGGCGATCGGCGTTTCGGCGCAGACCGTATCCAAATATATGAAACAGGATATTTTCCCCGCACTCGACACTTTTGCCCGTCTTTGCGCGGTGCTCGACGTTTCGAGCGATTACGTTCTCGGGATCGGCGCATATTAAAAAAACCGTGCTTTTGCACGGTTTTTCTTTTCGGGCAGTTACATGACCACAATGTTGCGCTGTGTGAACGTTTCTTTGACTTCGGGCGGCAGGTTGTTGTCGGAAATCAACACGTCGATGTCGCTGTACTGTGCGAACGTATAGGGGTTGATCTTGCCGACTTTGGAACTGTCGAGCATCATATAAAGCGATTTTGCCTTGGCGCGCACCATTTTCAGAAGGTCTGCCTCGATCTGCGACGCGCACGAAAAGCCCTGTTCGGGCGTAAATGCCGAGGTTGAAAGCACGGCGATCTCGAAATTCGTATTGTCGAAATAGCTGCGCGCAACGGGCGACGCGGTGGAAAGATTGTCGCGCATGACCTGTCCGCCGATCATCGTTACGTTGATATTTTTCTTCTGCACCAACTCGATCGCCACGGCAAGTCCGTTGGTGAACACATGCACGTTGATATCGGGCAGTTCTTTTGCAAGATACATCGCCGTCGTGCCGCCGTCGATAAAGACCGAAACGTTTTCGTCGATCAGGCTTGCTGCCTTCTGGGCGATGATGATTTTTTCGTCGGTGTGCAGCGTGGTTTTCTTGGTATAGGGCTCGCCCGAAATTTTCTGCACTTCCTTCACCGACATGGCGCCGCCGCGCACACGGATGATCCTGCCCTGCTGTTCGAGCAAATATAAATCGCGCCGCAGCGTCATCTGCGAAACGTCGGGGAAGCACTCGTCGAGCTGTTCGAGCGTGAGTTTCCCGCGTTTATCGAGAAGGGCGGCGATATCTTCAATTCTGTCTCTTTTCATGTGTCTGTTCCTCCGTGTAATATATTAACATATTTTTGCAAGTTAAGCAACTGATTTTTCGGATTTCCGCATGTTATTTCGCGAAAAACCGTTCGTTTTACTTGAAATTTGTTAAAATTTTACATAAAATATTTTAAGCAAAATTATAGAAAAGACATTTTCGCGTGCGGACGGGATAAACGCAACCGCGCGTGCGAAATGCTTGCAATCTGCAAAAAAAAATGGTACAATACGAATATGGAAAATTATCTTGAGGCATTAGACGAATTTTTCTGCGCGCAGTATTCCGATTATGTGCGGATCAGCGCGATCGAAGGGTATGTGATGCCTGACGTCGTATATATCGCCGACGACGGCAACGTCGCCCGCCGCGATTCGTCCTGCATGCGTCTTGCGTATCAAAAAAACAAAGCCGCCATTTTAGCGGCGTTCAAGCAAACGCTTGCGGATACCTCGTTCACGTTCAGTTATTCGCTCATTCCGTTGCGCGAAAAACTCGGCTTGCCGTTCAAAAAATATACGTTTGCCAAACTTTTACCCGAGGCGTTGCGCCATGCGGGCGAAACGGTGGAAAGCGCGGGCGAAAAGCTCGCAATCGAGCCGAAATTCTGGAACCTGATCGTCAAAGGCAGGGTGTATCCCGAAAAAAACACCGTGCTTGCCCTTGCGCTCGTGTGCCGTCTGCAAATTCAGGATATCAATAATCTGTTCGCGGTGTGCGGATTTTCTTTCGACGAAGAGAGCGTGCGCGACGTCGTGGTGCAGTTCCTTATCGGTCAACAAATTTACAATCCGCTCATGCGCGATAAATGTCTTGCGGAATACAAGATCGAAAACCTGCCCATAAAACGTTAGGGGTGCGCTTATGAAAAACGTGTTCGGCGTCAATTTAAGAACGGGCGCGCACGACGGCGAGCAGTTTATCGTCCGCCGCGCCGAGGGCGAGCTTGCCGCAAAGCAGGCAAAACTCGAGCGGGAACGCGCCGAATTCGAACGGTTTGCGGGCTTGCCCGTGTGGGTGAACGTGTGCGGCGCGGTGTTGCTTTTTCTCGGGCTTATCTTTCTGTGCGGCATTCTCGAAGGGCTTGACGAAATCGGAATAAAGCAGGCATGGCGGAATGCTGGCTGGTGTTTTATCGTTGCGGCGGTTTGTATTGTCGCGGCGGCGGCAATCTTCACGGCGGCTGCCGTGAAGAGGCGGCGAGCGCTCGCCGCCCCCGTGTTCCGTTCGTTAAAAGTATTAACGGAAAGGGTCGAAAAAGAAAGTTACGAGGCGTTCGGCGTGCCGTCGTCCGCCTGCAAAATCGACGTCCTTTCTTACCTCTACCGCCGGAAAGAAGGCAAAAAGGTCAAAGAGAACGACCGGTCTGGCTCTTACGCCAATGCGGACGTGCGGGCTTATTGCGAGAACGATGCGCTGTGTCTGGCGTTTACCGACTGCGTTTTTGCGATACCGCTTTCATGTATTTCGAGCATACAATGTATCGGGAAGCGGATCGCCGCCGCGGGCTGGAATAAGGAAGAACCCGTCCGCAGAGGGCGATATCGGAATTATAAAGTCGGTAACGACAATGCGGGAAGGGTGATCACGAAACCTTACTACCGCATGACCGTGCGCGACGGACTCGGCGAAGAATACGAGGTGCTCATACCTTGTTACGACATCGACGCGATCTTGTCGCTGACGGGCAAAACGGTCGGCTGATCGGTTTCCTTTATGCGGAAGGCATAAAAAAGGAAGGAACATGTTTTTTTCAAGACTGCGCAAAGATATTGCCGCGGCAAAGGCGAACGACCCCGCCGCCCGCAATAAGTTCGAAATATTTTTGACTTATTCGGGCGTGCGCGCGCTCTCGTGGCACCGCTGGGCAAACTTTTTATATCGGATCCATTTCAAATTATTCGCGCGCATGGCGTCGCAGTGGGCAAAGTTCCGCACGGGGATCGAGATCCACCCCGCCGCGAAGATCGCCGCGGGCGTGTTCATCGACCACGGCGCGGGCGTCGTCATCGGCGAGACCGCCGAGGTGGAAGAGGGCGTCGTCATCTATCAGGGCGTCACGCTCGGCGGCACGGGCAAGGAAAAGGGAAAACGCCACCCCACGATCAAAAAGAATGTTACCATTTCGAGCGGCGCAAAGGTGCTCGGCGGGTTCACGGTGGGCGAGGGCGCGAAGATCGGCGCGGGCGCCGTGGTGCTCAAAGAAGTGCCGCCCTATGCGACCGTGGTGGGCGTGCCGGGGCGCGTTGTGCGGATCAATGGCGAAAAAACGCAGGATCTGCTGCCCGAAAAATCCGACCCTGTATTAGCCGAACTGTGCGCGCTGCGCGAACGCGTTTTCGCGCTCGAAGAACAACTTCAAACATTGACCCGCGACGAGAGCGCGGAAAGGGAAACAGAATGAAATTATATAATTCGCTGACGCGCAGAAAGGAAGAATTCGTGCCGTTGCACGAAGGAAGGGTAACCATGTACGCATGCGGCATCACCGTTTCGGGCGAGGCGCATATCGGGCACGGCTATCAAGCGCTCGTGTACGACGTATTCCGTAATTTTCTGCACAAGCAGGGGTATGAAGTTGTGTATGCCCGCAACTATACCGACGTCGACGACAAGATCATCGCCCGTTCGAAGGAAACGGGCATTCCCGCCGACGAATACGCCCGCATGATGATCGGGAAGATCGACGCGGTGATGCGGAAAGCCGATATCGGCGATCCGACCATCTGGCTCAAAGCCACCGAGAATATGCAAACCATCGTCGATTTTATCGTTGCGCTCATCGAAAAGGGGCACGCCTATGCGGGGGGCAACGGCGACGTGTATTTCGACGTCGATTCCTATCCCGCTTACGGGCAGCTATCGGGGCGCGAGAAAGAAGATATGCTCGACGGCGTGCGCGTCGAAAACGACGGTTGCAAGAAAAACCCTTACGATTTCGCGCTGTGGAAGGCGGCGAAGGAAGGGGAAATTTGCTGGGATTCGCCCTGGGGCAAAGGGCGTCCGGGCTGGCATATCGAGTGCTCCGCCATGATCTACGCCGCGTTCGGCGAACAGATCGACATTCACGGCGGCGGCAGGGATCTTATCTTCCCGCACCACGAAAACGAGATTGCGCAGAGTCAGGCGCGCACGGGCAAGCCGCTCGCCAAATATTGGGTGCACAACGGACTCATCAAAGTCAACGGGCAGAAGATGTCAAAATCGCTCGGCAACAGTCTTTTGATGGAAGATTTGCTCGCGCGTTACTCGGGCGACGCCGTCAAGTTCGCGTTGCTCTCGGCAAATTACCGCGGCGACGTCAACGTGACGGACAATCTGTTTCCCGACGCCGAGGCGCACCTCGTCCGGTTTTATTCGTTGATCCGGAAAGCCGAAGAGGCGTTTCAGCAAGAAGAGGGGGCGGAAGCCGAGATCGACGCAAAGTTTGATGCGGCGATGAATGACGACTTTAACACGGCGCTTGCGCTTGCCGATCTGTTCGGATATTTCAAAGAGGTGGCGCGTCTGATCGCGGAAGGCGATCCGCGCGCGCGGCGCATGACGAACCAGATCAAAAAGACCTATTCGCTTTTAGGGCTGTTCAAGCGCGATCCGCGCGAATATCTGGCGCAATACGCGCCGAAGGAAGAGGACGTTCCCGCCGAGGTCAAGGCGGTCGCGGAAGAACGCTTTGCGGCGCGCAAAGCCAAGGACTGGGCGAAGTCGGACGAGCTGCGCGACAAGCTCAAACAAATGGGCTATGCCGTCAAGGATGCGAAAGACGGGTATACGTTGGAAAAATGTTAAAGCGTTGAGATTCTTCGGCTGCACTGCGTTTCGCTCAGAATGACAAGGATTATGTTTGCGGAACGGCGGAGTCGATCCATTCACGTTGTGTGACGGGCGTCCTGTTGCGCGCAGGCGCATGATGATTGTCATGTTGAGCAATGATAGCCGTGTTGAGCAACGATTGTCATGTTGAGCGAAGTCGAAACATCTCTGCTGAATTTTGTGAACGAGGAAAAATATCTATGAAAATCACTTCGAAGGAACTGAGAAAAAAATGGCTTTCGTTTTACGAGAGCAAGGGGCACGTCAATATCGGCGCGGTGTCGCTCATCGGCGACGGCAGCACGGGGGTCATGTTCAACGTGGCGGGCATGCAGCCGCTCATGCCTTATCTTTTAGGCAAAAAGCACCCCGCGGGAAAACGGCTTTGCAATGTGCAGGGGTGCGTGCGCACGGTGGATATCGACTCGGTGGGCGACGCTTCCCACTTCACCTTTTTCGAGATGATGGGCAACTGGTCGCTCGGCGATTACTTCAAAAAAGAGAAAACGGCATGGACGTTCGAATTTCTGACCGAGTGCGTCGGGCTGGATAAGGACAAGCTGTGCGTTACCGTATTCGAGGGCAATGAGAGCGCTCCGCGCGACGAGCAGACCGCCGACTATCTCGCCGGTCTGGGAATCAGCCGCGACCGTATTTTCTATCTGCCCAAGAGCGATAACTGGTGGGAGCTCGAGGGCACGACGGGCACGCCGTGCGGGCCCGATAACGAATGGTTCTATCCCATCGCCAACCTCGATCGTCCCGTGTTTCCCGACGACTATGTGGAAATCGGCAACGACGTTTATATGCAGTACAAAAAGACGCAGACGGGTTACGAGCCGCTCGAAAACAAGAACGTTGATACGGGGTTCGGGTTCGACCGCATGCTGCTCTTCCTCAACGGACTTTCCGACGGATACAAAACCGATCTGTTTGCGCCCGTCATTGCCGAAATCGAATCGCTTTCGGGCAAGAAGTACGACGACGGCGGCGCGCCGCAGCGCGCCATGCGCATCATCGCCGATCATACCCGCACGAGCGTGCTGCTCATCGGCGACGAACAGGGGATCCTGCCTTCCAACACGGGCGCGGGCTACATTCTGCGCCGCATTATGCGCAGGGCGATCCGTTACTGCCGTCAGTTGGAAATTCCTTCGTCCGCGCTGCTTGCGCTCGCCAAGATCTTTATCCGCGAGATCTATAACGAGGCGTTCCCGCTGTTGAAGGAAAAAGAGGATTACATTCTTGAAGAGATCGCCAAAGAGAGCGAGCGTTTCGAACAAACGCTCAACCAGGGCATGAAGGAATTCGAAAAATGCGTGGGCGGGCTGGAACGCAAAAACGAGTTCATGGCAAAGAGCAATCCCGCATATCAGAAAGAAACGGTGATCGGCGGCAAGCAGGCGTTCCGCCTGTACGATACCTACGGGTTCCCGCTCGAACTCACGCAGGAACTTGCCGCGGAACGCGGGCTGAGCGTGGATACCGAGGGATTCAACGTCTGTTTCGAGGAACATAAAGAAAAGAGCCGCGTGCTCAACAAGGGCGAGGCGAAGGGCGGTCTGGAAAGTCACAGCGAAAAGGCGACCGCCTACCACACCGCCACCCACTTGCTCAATGCGGCGTTAAAGCGCGTGCTCTCGCCCGATTGCAACCAGAAGGGCAGCAACATTACCGACGAGCGCATGCGGTTCGACTTCAACTTCCCCCGCCCCATGACGGCGGAAGAGGTGAAAGCCGTCGAAGATATGGTCAACGAAAAAATCGGCGAAGATCTTCCCGTCGAATATAAGGAAATGAGCCTCGAAGAGGCGCGCGCACAGAATTTCGTGGGCGTATTCGACGCGAAGTACGGCGACGTCGTCAAAACCTATTCGATCGGGGAATTTTCCAAAGAGATGTGCGGCGGGCCGCACGTTGCGCGCACGGGCTTGCTCGGCAAGTTCCGCATCGTAAAAGAGCAGTCGAGCTCGGCGGGGATCCGCAGAATCAAAGCCGTTCTCGAATAATTTTGTTTTATCAAATTACCAGCCGCCCTTGCGCGAACGCGCAAGGGCGGCGGGTTTTGTGCCGCTTTAAGCGCAGCCGAACTTCATGCGCTGTTTTGTTAAGCGCAGCCGAACTTCATGCGCCGCTCAGTTGTTTTATTATGTCACCCTGAGCGATACCAACTTTATTATGTCACCCTGAGCGTAGTCGAAGGGTCTTTTCCGTTTCGATTCCTCGGCTGCGCTCGGAATGACAGGAAAGCGCGGAAGTTGGGAAAGGTCGGAATGACAGGAAAGCGCGGAAGGCGGGAAGGTTCGCCATAACAAAGGCGCACAATGGCGGAATTAGGCGGGGCGGAAAAAGTGCCGTTTATAAAAAATTTCGTTTTTTTTCAAAAAATCTCAAAATCGCAATGCAAAACAGCTTGACGGAATTTTTTCGATTGCCTATAATGAAGTGGTAAACGGCGGTTTTTCCGTCGTGTAACGAGTGTTAAGGAGTACTGATATGAAAACATACATGGCAAACGCTCGCACCGTCGAGAGAAAATGGTACGTTGTGGACGCCGAAGGAGTTCCCCTCGGCAGGCTTGCCTCAAAGGTCGCGTCGATCCTGCGCGGCAAGAATAAGCCTTCGTTCACGCCGAACGTCGACACGGGCGATTTCGTAATCGTGATCAACAGCGACAAAGTCGTTTTAACGGGTAAGAAAGCCGAGGACAAGATGCACCGCTACCACACGGGCTACATCGGCGGACTCAAAGAAATTCCCTACGGCAAGCTGTTGGAAGAAAAGAGCGACTTCATGGTCTACGAGGCGGTACGCGGCATGCTGCCGAAAAATTCCCTCGGCAGACAGACGATCAAGAAGCTCAAGGTCTACAAGGGTGCCGAGCACAACCACGCGGCGCAGAAGCCCGAGACGTTAAAATTATTTTAATGAGGTGAGAGAATGGCGAAAGCAACTTTGAAGAAGAAAATTCAATTCTGGGGCACGGGCAGACGGAAAAAAGCAATCGCACGCGTTCGTCTGATTCCTTCGGGCAGCGGCACGATCATCATCAACGACCGCGCTTTGGAAGATTATTTCCCTATGGGCACCCTTCAATACATCGTCAAACAGCCTCTTAACGAAGTCGGCGCGGACGGAAAATACGATATTTTCGTCAACGTGATCGGCGGCGGCTATACGGGTCAGGCGGGTGCGATCCGCCTCGGCATTGCAAGAGCGCTTTTGCAGAGCGAACCCGAAACGCGCCCCGCGCTCAAAAAAGCGGGTTTCCTTACGCGCGATCCCCGCGTCAAGGAACGCAAGAAGTACGGCTTGAAAAAAGCGCGTCGCGCGCCTCAGTTCTCGAAGAGATAAAAATGACCGACCGCGTTCGCGGTCGGTTTTTTCTAACCGCCCCGTGCAAGGGGAAAGGAAAATAGTATGTTATACGAAAAAATCGATCTTTACGAATATTTTTCCGTGCCGCGCGCCGGCGCGAAGGGCGGATTTTTAACCTCGCTCGCAACCGACGTGTTTTTCGAAACGGGCGCCGACCATGCATATCCCGCCATGATTGTCGTGCCGGGCGGCGCCTATTTCATGTGCTCGCGGCGCGAGGCGGATCCCGTTGCGTTCCGCTTTGCGGCGGAAGGGTTTCAGGCCTTCGTGCTCGATTACAGCGTGCAGACGGCGTACCCCGCGCCACTGATCGAGGCGGCGATGGCGGTCGCTTATGTGCGCGAGAACGCGCCCAAATATGCCGTTAACGCGCAAAAAATTTGCGCGGCGGGCTTTTCCGCGGGCGGACACCTCACGGCCATGCTTGCCACGCTGTTTGCGGATGAACACATAAAAACCGCCCTCGGCAAGAAGGCGGCGTTATCGCGTCCCGATGCGGTTGTGCTCTCGTACCCCGTTGTCACGGCGCAAGAGGGCGTCACCCACGCCGATACCATTCGCACGATCTCGGGGGGCGACAAGGCGCTTGCGGAAAAACTGTCGCTCGAAACGCGCGTGACGGCACAAAGCGCCCCTGCGTTTATCTGGCACACGGCGGAAGATGCCTGCGTGCCCGTCGAAAATGCCTTCCGTCTTGCGCTTGCCTACAAAAAGGCGGGCGTGCCCTTCGAGTTGCATGTGTTCGAAGAGGGGTATCACGGACTGAGCGTAATGAACGGATTTACGGCGAACGAATTTCCCGAAGTGACGCGTTGCGCGCAAAAATGGACGGCGCTTGCCGCCGCCTGGCTCAGATCGAAAGGATTTTGCGCCGAGCGAAAATAAGCGCGGTTATTTTTTGGCGCGCGAGTCGTGCCGACGGTAAAATTCGTCGATTGCGTACGAACCCGCCTTTCGGGGCGGGTTTTCGGTTGTTTCAACCGTTTCCTTTTCGTCGGGTTGCGTCGGTGCATACACCGGCGGCGCATAAACGGGGTCGTTCCCCTTCGGGGTTTGCCGCTCTTCGCCGTCGAGCACGACTGCCGACAGGGCGTCCAACAGCTCGAAGATGCCGAATTTTTCCATATTTTCACTCCGTCTTGCAAAATTTCGCAAAAAAATATCGTACTCTCTTGGATTTTTGATTGCAAAAGTGCTTGATTTAGTATATAATGAAAATCGTATCGTTAGAACAAGAATTGTGTCCCGACGAGAAATATTCAGTACCCGATCCGCGCTTTTCGCGGCGGGGAAGATAAGGAAAGGCTATGCGTAAGTTATTCAAAAAACTTTCGGTTTTATCGGTTGCGGCAGTGCTTGCCGCGGGAACGCTTTCGTTCGCCGCATGCGGGAACCCCGTATCGGTTGCGCCCGATACGAGCGCAACGAAAGAAAACGTCGTTTCGAACGGCGGATTTGTCGTCACGACGGGGGATTATTACTACTTCATTAACGGCGTGGAAGCGTACACCACCGACAATACCTACGGTAAAGTCGTCAAGGGCGCGCTTATGCGCGAAAAGAAGAGCGACCTTGCAAAGGGCGAGAATCATGCGGAAACCGTCGTCCCCTCGTTGCTTTCTTCGTCCGATTACAGCGCGGGTATTTATATCTACGGCGAGGGCGCGAACGCGCGCGTATATTACGCGACGCCCAACAACGTTAAGAACACCTCGGGGCAGGTCGAATACGATTATCTCGATTTCAAGAGCGCCAAGCTCGACGGTTCCGACGTCAAACAGTATTTCCACACGACCGAGAACTCGACGGTATTCCGTTTCGTGGAAGTGGACGGCGTCGTCTATGTGCTGTACGTCGAAAACAACAACCTGCATTCCTATAACACCGCAACGGGTGCGGATACGCAGCTCGTTTCTTCCATGGGCGCATATGTGCTCAACAGTTCGGACAAGACCGATCCTTACGTTTACTACACCATGCCCGTGAAGGGGTGGATCGATACCGAGGGCGGCGGCACCGACTACAAATACAATCAGATTTATCGCGTACGCGCGGATGCGACGACTCCCGCGCACGATTTCAAACTCGATCAGGATTGGATCGACAAGGAAAACGACGGCAAATCGCCTTACGTCAACTACGGTTCGATCGTGCTCGACGGCATCGGCAGAACGAGCCAGGAATTCGATACGCGTTTCTCGCCCGACTACGCCGAGACCGAAGAAGAATATCTGCCTGCCATGGGTTACACCTATACGTTGCAGGCTTACAATAACGACGGCATCTATTTCACCCGTTCGGTCATCAATTCCGAGAGCAGCGGGCTCTTCTATCTTTCGGAAAACAAGGTCGAAGGCGAATGGAATTCCATTCGCGGCAACAGCATCTATACCGCGGCAGACCGCAACGGTCACCTCGAAGTGGTGGCAAGCAAGGGCAACGCTTCGAACGCCGACGCCAAAGCGATTTTCTATATCGAAGAGGACGCGACGAGCAACACCAAACACCATTACCTTTATGTAAAAGACAGCTCGATCTTCCGTGCCGACGTCGTAAACGACGGCGAAGGGCGCAACGTGCAGTACGGCGCAACGGGCGCGAAGGGCGATCTGGAAATCGCTTACGACGAGAGCGGCGCCACGCTTGTTTCCCGCGATGCCGAGTCGGACAGCGTGTACGATTACGTTTACTACACCAAATCGAGCGGAAACGGTTATTCGGTGCAGCGCGTTGCTTATAACGGCGAACTCGACAATTATTCCAACCTCGAATTCGGCGGCGGCGACAGCGGAAACGAAAACTTCCGCACGGTCAAACTGACGGGCGTCGAGCACGCGGGCAGCTGGTATAACTACGAAATTATCGACAACGTGGTGTTCTTCGCCAACTCGGAAACGGTTACGTCGACTTCTTACAACTATATTTACACCTACGATTTGAAAAATGAGAGCGGCAACCTCATGAACGCAGTCGAGATCGAAGAGCGCAACGATCTTTACGATCTCGTCATGGGCGACGAAGGGTATCTTGCAAAAGTCACGAAGGACTATTCCAACCTGTCCGCGCCCATTAAGTATTATTTCTATACGGGCAAGAGCGAACAGTTCTGGACGAACATCAAAGACGCGGAAGATCTCGGCAAAAAGAACAACTACCTCTATAAAGAGGACGAACAGGAAATTTTCAAGGCGTTCAGCGAAGGCAAAGACGTGGAATTCGTCGAAGGGCTGAACGGCGAGGGCGTGCAATACCGCGTTCAGAGCGCGTTCATCACCTTTATCGGACAGAAGAGCGAGGCGGACGAAAAGAGCGAAACCGACTACTGGAAAACCGCGCTTGCCAACTATCAACCGACGCAGGATAACAACGGACTTGCCTGGTGGGCTTGGATGCTGATCGGCATCGCGATCTTCGTCGTCGTAGCCGGCGCGGCAGGTTTAACGGTGTTCCTTGTTCTTCGCAAGAAGAAGAAAGAAGAGAAAAAGCCCAAAAAGAGAATGGAAGTGGATACGGCGGACGACAAGGATATCGACGTATACGCTTACGGAAGCGGCGAAGAAAGCCCCGAGAAGACGGAAGAAGCGGTTGCGGAACCCGCGCCCGCGCAGGTCGAAGAGGCGCCCGCAGAGGCGGCGCAAGAGCCTCAGGCGCAGGCAGAGGACGTTCCCGCCGAAGAATCGGGCGAAGAGAGCGCGGAACAGGCGCCTCAACCTGAGGAAGAAAAACCCGAAGAGTAAAGCAAAACCTCCCCGCCGAGCGGGGAGGTTTTCTACAAAAGTTGGCGAACTTTGCAAAATAACGCGCTGTCCGAAAAAATTTTTGCAAATTTTTGCAAAAATTTCTTTTCAGGTATAAAAAAACAGTTTACAAAAAAAATAAATACTAATATAATTTATTAGCCCGTAGGGGTAATGCGCGAACGGAGGGAATAAATGGTACGCTATATCAAGTGCCCGCGCTGTGAGCTGAACTATATCGACGCGGAAAAACAAGAATATTGCGATCCTTGTCTGAAAGAAATGAAGGGGATCCGCACGGACTTCGATGAAATCGAAGAAGAGGAAGAGGTTCTCACCGAGCTCTGCCCCGTCTGCGGCGAAAATATGATGCGCGCAGGTGAAAAAATGTGCGAGGAATGCCGCGCCAAGGCGGAATACGAAGAGGAAGAGCCGAATATCGAAGAAGACGACGAATGGCGCGAATATCTCGACGATACGACCGATCTCGAAGAAGAAATCGAAGATATCGGCGAAGTGTTCGACGAGGGCGAAGAGGAAGAAGAGGAAGAACTGTACGTCGACGAGACGGAAGAAGATGATCTCGAATATGTTACGGGCGACGAAATTTACACGCTCGGCGGCGACGACGATGACGACGAAGACGATGAGGACGACGATTTTTGATCGTTCGGAATAGAAAACAGGTTCGGGATTACGGTGGTTTCCATAGGGAATTAAAGTACACCGCAGACGAACGAACATTAGGCGCGGCGGGAAGCCGCGCTTTTTGCTTGTTTTATTGTTACCGATATGCTATACTGAACGTACGATAAACAGGAAAAAGTTAAAAGCTCTCGAACCATTTCTTCGAGAGCTTTTCCCTTGCTTGAAAGTTTGTAAATAGGCAACTTAAAATTTTTTGAACACCGCGCCGTCCGAGGCGGAAGAAACCAACGCGCGGTACCGCCTGAGGTAGCCCTCGGCAGGCTTCTCTTTCGGAACGAAATCTTTGAGCCGCCGCGCAATTTCTTCGTCGCTCACGCGCAGGTTGATCTCACCCTTTTCGATGTCGATGTCGATGATATCGCCTTCCTGCACGATGCCGATCACGCCGCCCGCCGCCGCCTCGGGGCAGACGTGCCCGATCGCCGCGCCGCGCGTGGCGCCCGAGAATCTGCCGTCGGTGATGAGCGCTACGCTGTCGCCCAGCCCCGCGCCGACGATCGACGACGTAGGCGAGAGCATTTCGCGCATGCCGGGCCCGCCCTTCGGCCCTTCGTAACGGATGACGACCACGTCGCCCGCATGAATGCGGTTGGAAGAGATTGCCTGCATTGCCTCTTCCTCGCCGTCGAATACGCGCGCCCTGCCGCTGTGGCGGTACATTTTGGGATCGACCGCGCTCTTCTTCACCACCGCGCCTTCGCGGGCGAGGTTGCCTTTGAGAATCGCCAGTCCGCCGTAAGAAGAGTAGGGGGCGGAAACGGGACGAATGATCTGTTCGTTCTTCACGCGCGCGTTCTTCGTCAGTTCTTCCTGCGTGCAGCCCGCGGCGGTGAGCGCGCCGCCCTCAAACAGACCCGCGTCGATCAACGTGCGGATAACGGCGGAAATGCCGCCCGCTTCGTCGAGTTCTTCGATATAATATTCCCCCGCAGGGGCAAGGCGGCAGAGGTTGGGCGTCGTCGCCGAGATTTCGTTCATGGTGTCCACCGAGATCTGCTCTTTGCTCAGCCCAAGCTCGCTCGCAAGCGCCAACAGGTGCAGAATCGAGTTGGACGACGCGCCGATCGCCATATCCACGCGTTCGGCGTTTTTAACCGCCGTCGGCGTGAGAATGTCGCGCGGACGGATATTGTTTTCAAGCAGCGCCATGATCTGTTCGCCCGTGCGTTTGGCGAGGGCAAGGCGGCGCGAGTATACGGCGGGAATCGTTCCGTTGCCGGGCAGCGCCATGCCGAGTGCTTCGAGCAGGCAGTTCATGGAATTTGCCGTGAACATACCCGAGCATGACCCGCACGAGGGGCAGGCGGAACATTCGTAAGCGGCAAGCTCGGTTTCGTCGATCTTGCCTGCGGTGTAAGCGCCCACCGCCTCAAACATGGAAGAGAGCGAAAGTTTGTTGCCGTCCTTTCTGCCCGCGAGCATGGGACCGCCCGAAACGAAGATCGAGGGAAGATTGCAGCGCACCGCGCCGAGCAGCATGCCGGGAATGATCTTATCGCAGTTGCCCACGAACACCGCCGCGTCGAAGGCGTGCGCCGTGATGAGGATCTCTGCGCTGTCGGCAATGATCTCGCGCGAGGGCAGCGAGTATTTCATGCCCCTGTGCCCCATGGCGATGCCGTCGCACACGCCGATCGAAGGCACGATCACGGGTTTGCCGCCCGCCGCCAGCACGCCGTCGGAAACGGCGCGCGCGATTTCGTTAAGATGCGTATGGCCCGGAATAATATCGCTCTGGGCGCACACGATGCCCACAAGCGGTTTTTTGATTTCGGAATCGGTCCAGCCGAGGGCGCGCAGCAGCGAGCGCTGCGCCGCCATGTTGGCACCGTCCGTAAAGACGTTGTTTTTCATATTGACCTCTTAGCGGATAACTTACTTTTCTTTGATATGCTCTTTCCCGCGGGAAATCGCCGTGACGCCCGTGCGCGCCAGCTCGACGATGCCGTGCGGTATGAGCATGTTGATAAATCCGTCCAGCTTGATACTTTTGCCCGTCAGTTCGAGAATGAGCGATTCGGGTGACGCGTCGACGACGTTGGCGCGGAAGATTTGGCAGATTTCCAGAATCTGCGAGCGCGATTTCCGGTCGGCGTGTACTTTTACGATGAGCAGTTCGCGGCAGACCGAATCGTCTTCCACCTGCACGATTTTCTTCACGTCGTAAAGTTTATCCATCTGTTTCATCATCTGCCCGAGAATGTATTCGTCGCCGTTGAGCACAATGGTCATGCGCGAGAGCGATTCGTCCTCGGTCGAGCACACGCAAAGCGATTCGATGTTATATCCGCGCCGCGAGAACAGGGCGGCGACGCGCGTCAAAACGCCGCTTTTGTTGGAAACGAGCGCGCTTATGATGTAGCGTTTCATTTATTTTTCCTCCCACTCGGTGATGATCGTATCGTACGTCTGCCCCGGTTTGATCATGGGCAACACGTTTTCGTTTTCGCTTATGCGGCAGTCGATGAGCACGGGCGTTTTGCATGCGCGCGCTTTGTCGAGTGCGGGGGCGATTTCCTCTTCATTTTCGATTTTCAACCCGATCGCGCCGAACGCCTGCGCAAGCTGAACGTAATCGGTTTTTTTCTCGACCACCGTCTGTGAGAAACGGTTCTCGTAAAATAATTTCTGCCACTGCCGCACCATGCCCAGCGCGCGGTTGTTCATCAACAGTATGGTGATCGGCAGGCCGTGGGTGACCGCCGTCGAAAATTCGTTGAGGTTCATATTAAAGGACCCGTCGCCCGTGACGAAGAGCACGCGTTTGCCCGTTGCCACGGCGGCGCCGATTGCCGCGCCGAAGCCGTATCCCATCGTTCCCAGTCCGCCGCTCGTTAAAAGGGTGCGCGGTTTTTCGATGGGTACATATTGCGCCGTCCACATCTGGTGCTGCCCGACGTCGGTTGCCACAACGGCGTCTTTATAGCGTTTCGCCGCCTCGATGAGGATTTTGTGCCCGAGCTCGGGCGCGGTTTTCTTGCCCGCCTCTTCTTGTTTGTAACGAAGAGCGGTCTGCGCAAATGTATCGTTGTCTTTGGCGCCGATAAGGGGCAGGATCGCCGCAAGCGCTTTTTTCAGATCGGCGTGCACGGCGTGCGTTACGGTGACGTTTTTATTGATTTCCGCCTCGTCCACATCGAACTGAACGACGGTTTTTTCGGCGGCAAACTTGTCGCGGTTGAGCGCCACGCGGTCGGAAAAGCGCGTGCCGAGGGCGATAATGCAGTCGCTTTCCATGCAGCAGCGGGCGGCGGCGTGCGTGCCGTGCATGCCCATCATGCCCAGAAAGAGGGGGTGCGACGCGGGGAACGCGCCCAGCCCCATCAGCGTCGCGGCGACGGGCGCATGCAGTTTTTCCGCCAAAGCGAAAATTTCCTGTTCGGCTTCCGATGAAATTGCGCCGCCGCCGACCATAAGGAAGGGCTTTTTCGCGGCGTTGATTGCGGCGGCGGCATCTTTCAGCGTATCGGCGCAAACGTCCGCAGGCGCGGGCGGCACGGGTTTCACGCTCTTATATTCCGCCTCCGCGATCTGTACGTTTTTAAGAATATCGATTAGAACGGGGCCTTTTCTGCCCGTGTTGGCAATCGTGAACGCCTCGCGCAGCGTATCGGCAAGTTCGTTCACGTCTTTCACGATATAATTGTGTTTGGTGATGGGCATGGTGATGTCCATAATGTCGATTTCCTGAAAGGAATCGCGCCCGAGGAAGTTCACGCCCACGTTGCCCGTGATCGCTACGAGCGGGACGGAGTCCATGAACGCCGTTGCGATGCCCGTCACAAGGTTGGTTGCGCCGGGGCCGCTGGTTGCGATCACGACGCCCGTGCGCCCCGTTGCGCGCGCGTAGCCGTCGGCGGCGTGCGCCGCGCCCTGTTCGTGCGAGGTGATGATATGTTTGATCGTGCCGTCGCGGTAAAGCGCGTCGTAAATATCGAGAATCGACCCGCCCGGATAGCCGAATACGGTATCCACGCCCTGCTCTTTCAAGCATTCTATCAGGATTTCCGCCCCGATTCGTTTCATGTTTCCGTCCTCCTTTATTTGAAAAAGTGTTATTCCTTTTATTTTAGCGGGTTTTTCGTACCTTGTCAAGCGTCACAGATATTTTTGAAGATATTGTAAAAACAGTTCCGCGGCTTTGGAAAGCACGCGGTATTTCTTCCGCGCGAACACCAAATCGGCCTTTACGGCGGGTTCGAAGGGGCGGAAGGTCAGGTTGCGGTCTGCCGTGTTCACAAGTCCTTCGATCGCCAACGCGCACCCCAGCCCTTCTTCCACCATAAGCGAGGCGTTAAATAATAAATTGTGCGTCGAGCGAATGCGCAGTTTGGAAAAATCCTTGCCCAGCCAGCCCGAAAATTCGTTGTGCGCGAGCGCCTGCCGCGAACATAAAAGCGGCACGTTTTCAAGATCTTTCGGGCGAATGCCTTCCTGTTTGGCGAGCGGATCGTCTTTCCGCAGCAACAGCCCCCAAACGTCGTGAACGGGCAACTTTATGTAGTCGTATTTTTCGAGCCGCGTTGAACCGACGAACAAGCCGAAATCGACAAGCCCCGTTTCGAGCCGTTCGGAAACGTCCTCGTCGTTTCCGCTGTAAAGGTGAAAACGGACGTCGGGGTGCGTGTCCTGCATGAGCTTCATGATTTTGATGATCCCGCGCATGCCCTGCGTTTCGCCGCAGCCGATATAAACGTCGCCCGTCACCGTTTCGTGCGTCGAAACGAACGCCGCCTCGGTCTTTTCCGCCAAATCGACGATTTCCTGCGCGCGCTGGCGCAAAAACACGCCTTCTTCGGTCAGCGTGATTTTCCGCTTGCCGCGCTCGAACAGCTTGCAGCCGAGGTCGGTTTCCAGATCCATAAGCTGTTTCGAAAGGGTGGGTTGCGTCACATGCAGGCTTTCCGCCGCCGCCGTAATGTTCTGTTCCCGCGCCACGGCGAGAAAGTATTTCAGCACTCTCAGTTCCATATTTTCATTTCCTCTTCCGCTCATTATACACAATAATATTATGCCTGTCAACTATGATAATAAACAATGGATAATTTTTTGTTATTATAATGCGCGGCGGTTATGCTGAAGGTGAAAATCGAGCGGGAAGATAGATAAAGGGTATCGTGAAAGAAAAACCGAGCCGCGTGCGGCTCGGTTGCGATGGGGCAGGGTGAAATCACAGATATTTTTTGGTGCCGTTCAGCCAGATTTTCATGACGAATTTCTGCGGCAGCCGTTTCACGAGAACATGTTGCATTTTCATGTAGGCCGAGCATACCGACATATCCTTGCCTTTTTTGGCGTCGCGCAGCGCCTTTTTTGCCACGCGTTCGGGCTTGACGAGTCCGGGATATTTGACCTTTCTGCCGTTGAGTTCCCAAATGAGGAAGTCGGTGTCGATCCAACCGGGGCAGACCGCCGTCACGGTGATGCGGCGCGGCTTGAGTTCGGCGTTCAGCGCGCGCGAGTAACTGCGTAAAAATGCCTTGCTTGCCGCATAAAAATTGATGTGCGGAACGGGTTGGAATGCCGCCGCGGAGCAAATATTCACGATCCTGCCTTTTTCTTTCATGTAGGGCAGGCAGAAATTTGTGATGACGGGCGCGGCTTTGCAGTTGAGGTCGATCGCGTTTGCGATCTCTTCGGCGGTGAAGTCCGCCGTTTCCTTGAACTTGCCCGCCCCCGCGTTATTGACGAGGTAAACGATATTCGGCTCGTGCTCTTTGAGCATGCTTAAAAGCAGGGCGGGGAAGTCCGCGTCGGTCAGGTCGGCGCATACCGTGCGGATCCTGTCGCCGAATTCTTCGCGTAATTGTTCCAGGCGGGCGGCGTTTCTGCCGAATGCCCAGATCTCGTCGAGCGGTTCTTTCGCAAGTTCGCACAGCAGGCAATATCCCAAGCCGCCCGTTGCGCCCGTCAGCAATGCAATTCTTTTTTGTTCCATATGAAGTTCCTTTTTTAATTTTTGGGGGTGTAGATTCCCGTTTTATCCAATTCCGTGCGGTTCAGATCGATCTGATCCTCTTGCAGTCGATCCAAAATAAATTGCGCCGCGGGGTATGCGTTGTAAATCGAAACATAGTATTCGGTATTTTGTGCGCTGAAGAGAATAAGACCTTTCGTGTTTTCCGCTATGTAGTAACGTTTGGTCTTTTTGTCTTGTTTGGCGCGGGTGGCGGAAAAGCAGAAATTCGAAAGGGCGGCGTATTCGAACGTCAAGATCCTGCCTTTTCCGCTTACGGTGACGAGCTGTAAGCTATCGTCAAGTAAAATCAAACGCGTTTTGCCGTTTGCGATCAATCCCGCAATGCCGTTTTTGAGCAAGACGACCGCGGCGAGCAATAAGAGCGCCATGCAGACTGTGACGAGAAGAATGAGCGCGACGTTTTGACGCATCAGTTCACGAAACAAAAGGGCGTAGGCGGCGGGCAAAACGGGCGTCCAAACCAGCCCCGCCAAAAACATCACCCATCTTCCGCCGACGTATTCTTTGAATTCCATGGACAATTCCTTTTTTACACGCGGGCGATCTCGACGACGGCGGCGGCAAGCGCGATGCACAGAAACAAATATTGATCGGGCACATTTCACCTCGTTTGTTTTTCTTTATTTTATCACATATTTTCGGATTTTTCAAGCGTGTGGCGGTTCAAAGGGGATTTTCCCGTTTGCACGATCGGATGTCCGGCGGCGCGGAACGCACAATTCGTGAAGAAATAAAAAATATTTTCAAAAAACATATTGACAAGGTGCGTGAAATGTGGTATTCTGTATTTGGTTACGCGGATAACCAAATCGGGTTACAAAAAACGGTTACGCTGAAATTTACCGAAGTTTCCGTTCCTTGCCCCGCTTGCGTAACGAAAAAAACCGAAAAATTTTGCAGAAACGGGCATGCCCGTTTCTGCTGTGCGGATTAGGAAATCCGCACAAAAAATATTTAATGGGAATGAGAAATTCATTTCGGAGGTAAATTATGAAATCGAAAAAATTGGTTTGTCTGGGACTTTCCGCAGTGTTGCTTGCCTCGGTGGCGGCGTTTGCGGGCTGCAACTTTGCCAACACGCAAAAACCGGGCGACGACGTCGACGCCGACGACAACAAAGAGGCGAGCGTATTTCTCACGGTCGGCGTGCATCAGAATTCCGCCGAAAAACGGCTTATGCAGACCTGGATCAACGCATTTCAGAAAAAGTACCCCGAAGTGAGCATCACCATCACCAAGCAATACAGCGCGATGAGCAGCCTGATCGAATATAAAACGGGCGGCACGCTGCCCGATATCTGCTGGACGGCGGGCGATCAGCATGCGGAATATTCCGATCCCGTCAATATGGGGTATTTCCGCAATCTTGCCGACGAAGAGAAATTCGAGGGCAGCGCGCAGTTCTATTCGGGTTTTTACGACGAACTCATCGAAACGACGCAACTCTATCAGGGCGAAGGGGGCAGATGGTTCGTACCCCGCGATTATAACCGCCTTGTCGTGTATTATAACAAGACCATTTTCGACGCGATGGACATTCCCGTGCCGACGGACGACTGGACGTGGGAACAGTTCAACGAAACGTGCCGGAAACTCATGACCAAAACCAACGACGTGAAGTGCAACAAAGCGATCGAATGGCGCAACTGGGCGCCGTTGCACTATACCATGGTCAAGAACTTCGGGGCAAGTTACGTCGGATCGGACGGAAGATTCGAGTTCGACAGCGCCGAAGGCAAGGCTTGTTACGACTGGTACCGCAACTGGATCCGCTCGTCGGCGGTCGTCGGCGAGGGCGGCTCGTTCAGCGCTTACAGCTCGCGCAGCGCGGCAACGCCCGCGGCGGCGATGCTCGTCGATACCTACGCAAAACTTGCCGATTATGCGGCGCGCGCCGAAACGAATAACTGGGAACTCAACGTGGCGGCGTTCCCCAACTTCAAGCAGGAAGACGGCAGCGACGGCTACACGGGCGTCGGTTGCAGCGGATATGCAATCACGACGACGTGTACCGACGAAACCAAACTCGAATGGGCGTGGAAATTTTTGAAATGGTGCATGTCGCCCGAAGGGTACGATACGGTCGCCGAAATCGGCGTGCTGTGTCCCGCACTCAAAGAAATGAACAACTCGGGCGAATGGCTCAACTACGACGTCGGCGGCACCGTCATCAATTACAACGCCTACGTTGCAACGAGTTCAAACGATCTCGACGTCAATTTCCAGAGCGTATTGCCGTCGACGACCGATCAGGGGCACCTTGTTTCGTGCGCGCTGACCATGTGGAACAACGCGCCCACGACGGACTGGAACAGCGCGATATCCAAGTTCAAGAGCACTTACGAAAGCGCGACGGGGATCAAGTAAGGATTGCGGTCTATGGCAAAAATCAAGCAAAAAATAAAGTGGAAAGAAGAATTAACGGGCTGGGCGTTCATCTTGCCCGTCGTGTTGGGGTTGGCGTTTTTTACCGCCATTCCGCTTCTTTACGCTTTTATTTCGAGTTTCTTCGAAACGCGCCTCAAAGAATTCAGCTGGACGGACTGGGGCACGTTCGTGGGCTTCAAAAATTATTATAAGAATTTTACGGTTTACGCCTATTCCTCGACGTTCTGGAAGTCGATGGAGGTCACGTTCGTCTACGCGCTCGTCAGCATTCCGTTGCAGCTCGTGCTTTCCTTTCTGCTTGCCGTGTTCCTCAACCGCGAAATCAAGGGGATCAAGGTCATTCGGGCGCTGTATTACCTGCCTATTCTCATTCCGCCCGTGTGCAACGGCATTTTGTGGAATCAGATCACGAACGTCAACTACGGCGTGATGAACAATCTGTTGCGTGCGATCGGGCTGGGCGGCTGGCAGTGGTTCGAAACCGCGGCGACGAGCTTGCCTTCGCTCGTGTTTATCAGTTTCTTCAATCTGGGCGGATCGATGATCCTATGGCTGGCGCAACTCAAAAATATCCCCAAATCGCTCTATGAGAGCGCCGACCTCGACGGGGCGAATAAGTTTTTGCAACTTGTCAAGATCACCGTGCCGATGTGCGCGCCCATGATTTTGTATAACCTCGTCATGAGCATTATCGGCACGCTGCAAACCTACGATTTGGTTGCCACGCTCGTGAACATGGGCGGCGTGCAGGATTCCATGCGCTTTTATGTGCTCAATATCTATCTGCAATACAAAGGGGAATTCGGGTACGCCTGCGCGCTGAGTTTTATTCTGTTCTTTATCACGGCGGCGCTGAGCTTAATCGTCATGCGTTTCTCGAAAGATATTTACTACGGGGAGGAGGGCTGATATGAACGAACAAGTTGCTATATCGGAAGAACTTCCCGAAAAAAAGCGCGAACCGCTTGCCCCGAAACAGGGTGGCGCGCAGAAAAAAGCCGTGCGGATCACGAAAAAGGTCGTGATCTACGCCGCGTTGCTGCTGCTTGCGGTGTTCTTCCTGTTTCCCTTCTTCGTCATGTTCTGCATCAGTATCCTGACCGACGCCGAAGTGTTTCAGCAGGTGCTGTTCTCGCCGACGGGCACGATCGAACTCGGGAACTACACGTCGATTTTTTCGGCAGGGTCGAATTATATGCGCTACCTCGGCAACACGTTGCAGGTTGCGGCGATCCTCACGGTCGGTATCCCGCTCGTCAGTTCGATGTGCGCGTTCGGATTTTCAAAACTTCATTTCCACGGGCGCAACGTCGTGTATTCGATCGTGCTCGGCACGCTTATGATCCCGAGCGTCATCACGCTCATTCCGCTTTATACGATCTACGCGAAGCTCGGCTGGCTCAACACGTTGCTGCCCCTGTGGGTGCCTTCGCTTTTCGGCGGCGGCGCAACGAACATCTTCCTCATGCGGCAGTTCATGCGCGGCATTCCCAACGATCTGCTCGACGCGGCGAAGATCGACGGGGCGAATATTTTCCGTATCTACGTAACCGTTGCCCTGCCCTTGTGCGTGCCCATTCTGTTATATGTCGGGTATCAGTCGTTCGTGGGGGCATGGAATAACTTTATCGGACCGATGACCTATCTCGATTCGGGTTCAAAATTCACCACGTTGGCGCTGGGCATGTATATCGACTTCGGCCCCGTCAACAACAATGCTTACGCCAACTCGGCAATGGCGGCGGGCGTCGTGATGACGCTGCCCTGCATCGTGCTCTTCATTTTCTTTCAGAAATATCTGATCGAGGGCGTTGCCGTCACGGGATTAAAGGCGTAACAAGAGAAGGAGGAAAAAAGATCATGAAATGGAGCCGTTTGTTTTATCTGCCGCTGTGCGCGGTGATGGCGCTCTCGTGCCTTGCCGGGTGCGGCGGAAACGACGATCGCAATGACGACGACAAGAACGACGATAACAACAACACCGTCGAGGACGTGTATCAATACGTCGACTACACGGCGGAACACACGGCAACAAGCCGTTTCGTGCATTTTGCAAGCGCCGATACGGGACTCGATGCTTTTCTGAACGAATACGCCGAACGCCACATGCGCGACAACGCGAAAACGCGTGTGGGCGACGCCGCTGTCGGCAACACGACGCAGGCCGCCTGGCGCGAATGGGATTCGCTCATCGGCGGCTGGTGGGACGCCTCTTCGACCAACGGAACCATGTCGAAAAATTACGCCACGAACGACGCCGTAAACGGCTGGCTCGATATCGATTCCGAGGAAAAATTCCCTTCTTACCGTTCCATTATCGACAAGCAGGGTTATGTGTGGTGCAATGCCTCGCGCTCGATCGGCAGCTGGGGCATGGGCTGGGATTTCCCGAGCTACAAGCAGGGCGGCAAGGCGTGGGATTTTGCATCGGAATCCGAAATGAACGACTGGCAAGTCACGCCCGCCGCGGGACTGACCGCCGAAGTAACGCGCAGCAAACTGCAACTCAAAGCGACGGCGAGCATGGTTAGCGAAATGCAGATCACGACGAACAATTTCAACGTCGAGGCGAAGTATACGCCTTTTCTTCGGATCGCCTTTTCCTTCGATTCGACGACGCAGTTCGACCTCGACGATTTATATGTGGAATGGCAGACTTCCGATTCGCCGAACTGGTCGCAGGATAAATGCGTGAAGTTTTCCGATTTCTCGACGCGCGGCTTTGCGCTCGGGTCGGAGGCGGTCGGGCAGGAAGATTACGCGTTCCCCATGTATCTCAACGAGAATTGGCTCGAAAATTTCTACGGCGACCGCACGATCACCGCGCTGCGCATCACGCTCAAAGGCAAAGAACCGTTCCGCGGTACGCTCAGCTTCGATTTCATCGCGTCGGACTTCGACGACAGGCAGGTTATCAACAACTGCAATTATATTCTTGCGGCGAAGAACAATCTTGAATTTTCGCGCGATCGGGAATTGCTGGAAAAAGTTATGCCTCATGCCAGAAAGGCGATGAATTTCATGCTTTATACGTTAGACGGCGACAGCGGGCTGATCAGCACCGAATATCTTGTGGGACATTTCAGCGACGGATTTCACGCCACGGGCACGGGCATCGGCAACGGCTATTGGGACGTTGACGCTTTCCCGACGGTCAACCTCTATTGCAACATTTCGTATTACAACGCGCTCGTCGCCATGAAGTATCTCGAAGACATGGCGGAAAGCATGAACATTCCCTTTGAAGAAGTGCAAACGGCGAATGCGCGGATGAACGGTTACGATACCTATACCGCGCAGACGAAAGAAAGTCTCGAGGGCTTGATCGCAACGTGCAAACGCCGCGTGCAAAGCGAGTTCTGGAACGAAGAAACGGGCAGGTTCCACGTCGGGTATTACGACAACGACAGCAACACGGTGCAAGATCACGGCTATACCATGTTCAACGAGCAGGTCATCGCAAGCAGACTTGCTACCGAGGCGCAAACCGAATCGGTGCTCGAATGGATCAACGGCGAACGCATTGTAAAGGGCGACGACAGCACGGGCGAAGATATTTACCGCTATGAGATCGCACCCCGTTTCAATACGCACGATATCGGCAGCGATTTCTATTTCGGCTATTCGTGCGGATGGGACGGCAACGTGCAGAACGGCGGCACGGCGTTGCAGCTTACTTATTACGATATCGTTGCGCAGTCCTTCGGCAACGTGCAAAAAGCCTATTCGCGCTTGAAGAGCCTGCAAAGCTGGTTCGAGAAGGTCAAGGCGGCGGGCGGCGAAGGCAAGGCGTTTTACCGCGATTATTACAACAAGTATACCGATATCACGCTGCAGGGCAATTATAACGGCAAAGACCATTCGGGGTTGGTGGGCGTTGATTGCGAGTTCTTAGAGGCGGCGCTGTTGTTCCGTTCCGTGCCCGACGCGTTCTTCGGCATGGCGACGCAATCCTACGGCGTTGTGAACTTCGCGCCGAGCATGCCCGAGGGGTTGGATTGGTGGCGGATCGAAAATCTTGTTTACGGAGGATATTATTACGACGTTGCCGTCGGCAAATACTTCGTCGAGGTATCGGGCGTAGGGGAATATACGAACGGCAGCGGGCAGGATTGCGAGCTTTGCGTATCGTTCCGCGTTCCAACGTTTAAGTATGCGGTTTATGTGGACGGAAACAAGACGACGTCTTATTCGATTGAAAACGGCAAGATCGTCGTGCAGATCCCTTTCGGAAACGCGAAAGTTGAGATCCGAGAGGTGGTATAAAAAACGGTATCAACAACCTGAGGGTTGGTACAAATATAAAAAAACAAAATTTGGAGGAAAAAGTTATGACAAAGAGCGGCAATTACGCAAAGAAATTGTTGGCTGTTTCGGCAGGCGTCGCCCTGCTGGGGGGAATTGCGCTTACGGGATTCGCAGGAACCGACCTTTTTAAGGCAAGCGCCGAGGGCGAGCTACCGGCATTGACTCTCGAAGAAGTCGATTTACTCGATACAGTAGGCTATAGTATTGAAAAAAAAGCCGGTACTCTCGATGTTGAGGGAACGGCACATGCGTATGATTATGTATTTACTTATGTTGCAGGTACTACAATTTATTCTACTAATCGCGATTGGATTTATGTTAATAACGAAACCCAGTTAATATTTAACGTAACAACCTCAACGGGTATCGATATCACGAATCATGGCAATATTTCAACCTCGGCTTGGACTACAACAACAACCAATGATACAATAGGCACGTTAAAAGCACAAAAACGAAAAAATCCGGGTTTGTATTTGAATACGGAAAACTGGGATGAAGAAGTCGGCGAAGCTGTTTCGACAGCGTCGATCGATACAACAATCGACGGCGACGTGATACAAGGCGTTTTACGAGTTCTTATTAAAAGCATTCAAATCGAAGACCATGAATTTTCTTTCACGGGCGCATCGGTGTTCGACGAAGATAACCCGAACGTCATGTTCCTTAACTTCGGCAGCGACGTGCTCGGCGTATCGACCGCAGACGAAAGTTGGAACCACGCGCAGCGTTTCATGAGCACGACGCTTCCTTTCTTCCAGAAGATCTATTTCCTTGAAAAAGGCACTTACGATATTACGGCGGAAGGCGCGGTCGCCCCGACGGCGGAGCAGCTTGCAGGCAACGATCTTTACAGCCTGATGACGGGTGAAAACGACAAGGCGGACGGCTTGCTGTTCGAAACGCATCTCAGACATGACCATATCGAACTCGGTCTGCTCGCCAGAGAGGGCGCAGGTTCGCAGGAAGGCTCAAAAGTCAACTATAAAGCGGGCGACGCGTTCTATTTTGCGGAAGGTCTGGAAATGATCGGTAAAGACGGCAATACCAACTGGTGCATTGCATCCGAAGGCGGTTCGAAGAACATTCTTGCCGGCAATCAGCTGTTCTGGTTTGACGGCGAAAGCTGGTCGAGCGACGAATTCTCGGTGACGCTCACGATCGACAAGACGAAAGCCAAAGCCGAAGTGGGCGGCGCGACCGATACCATCGCGGCGACGCTTGTAACGGGCAAACTGATTTCCGAGGCGGGCGATCATACCGTTACCTGGACTTCGAGCGACGAGGCGGTTGCCACGGTTGAAAACGGCGTGGTAACGGGCGTCAGCGCAGGCACGGCGATCATTACGGCGTCGCTTGAAAACGGATCGACCAAAACCTGCACCGTGACGGTGGTCAACGCAGACGAGATCACGGGCATCAAACTCAACAAATCGAACAACTTCACCGTTTATACGAGCGGCGAAAACAATACCTTCCAGCTTACGGCTACGGTCGAAGGCGGCAGCAAGGCGCCGCAGACGGTGACCTGGACGATCGCCGACAATACGATCGCCACGGTTGACGAAAACGGACTTGTGACGGGCTTGAAAGCGGGTTCGACGAAAATCACCTGCACGGCTGCCGACGGCACCACGACGGCGACCGTAAACGTCAACGTCAAAGAGGCGGCTGTGGTCAATCCGGACGACGGCGACGATAAAAACGATGACGACAATAAGGGCGACGAAAACAAGGGCGGCAGCGGCTGCAACAGCGCCGTATCGGGCAGCATTCTCGGGATCGGCGCGGCGTTGATCGCGGCGGGCACGGTCGTTCTTGCGCTCCGCAAAAAGAACGGCAACAAGTAAGCGCGAAAAACAGGTTTCTCTTACTCCTTATTCCTTCAGGCTTATCCCTCTCCTTCGGGGGAGGGGTAAGAAGGAGGGGGAACCCGAAGGGATTGACAACATGAAATCAAAAAATAAAAAACGGATTTCCTGTCTGATGGCGGGGATCCTCACGTTATCCATGGTCGGCGGACTGTGCGCCTGCGGCGGCAACAACGGCGGCAAACCCGACGACGGGGGCAAGCAAGATCCCTTTCTCGGCGGCGATTATGTCAAGGCGCCCGAGGGCATGCCCGATTATTCGGCGCACGCGAACGAGAGCATGATGATCGGCGCGTGGCATTCGCAGGGCGGTATGCGTTATACCTTCACTGCGGAAGAGCTGATTGCCGCCAAAGAGGCGGGGATCGATTTTCTTATCGATTACCGCATTGTAAGGCAGAACGAAAAATCCAACAAAGCGAACATGGAAGCGATCGAAGCGGCGGGCATGAAGCTTTTCGTGAGCATCGCGGGGTTGCAATACAGCGATATCGCGCCGGGCGGCGACTGGGATTTTGTTTACGAATATCTGAGCAAGGACTACGTGCTGGGGATCGTCGTCGAGGACGAACCGGGCACGTCGACGTTCGCCAAGCACGAAGAAAGCGCGGCGGCGTTCCGCAAGGATTTTCCCGATAAACTCTGTTATATCAACTTCCTGCCCAACTATGCGAACGCGGGGCAGCTCGGCGGTCAAGACTTAGGCGTCACGTTTGACAAATATGTGGATCAAATTTCCGAGTCGTTCGAGTCGCTTACGCACTATTCGTATGATTTTTACCCGCTTGCGGGGCAGATGAGCGCGGGCGTGGTGATGAATTATACGCTCAATTCGCTTTGGTGCGCCTCGTTGGAAAAGTTTGCAAACGCTGCAAAAGCCGACGAAAAAGACCTTTGGGTGTTTATTCAAAGCATGTCGTTCGGGGCGAATAACCGTTCCCCGCAGGGCATGAACGATATTACGTTACAAAATTATATCAATATGTGTTACGGTGCGCGCGTCCTGCAATATTTCTCGTATACGACGCCCGATACGAACGAGTTCGGCGAATACGACGTGGGCATGTTGGACCGCGACCGTCAGAAAACCGACAATTACGATTACGTAAAAGCGGCGAACGAAGAGCTTAAAACCTTCGATTCGGTGTATCTGCAATTCGAGTGGGAAAACGTCATGCCCCTCGTCGGCACGGTGTTCGGCGACAACCTCAATTCGGGGTTCGATATGCTCAAAACGCATATGACTTCGTCGGAACACTTCACGGCAACGGCGAATGCGGATACGGTGATCGGTCAGTTTCACGACGCGAACGGCTATAAGGGCTACATGGTGGCGGGCTTGACCGACCCCATGGAAGACATCACCGATACCGTTTCGATGACCTTTAACGCCAACCGTGTGCTTGTTTACACGGGCGGACAGAGCAAAGTGGTGGAAATCCCTACGGGCGTTTATACGTTCAATCTCGACGCGGGCGACGGTGCCTTCCTGATTCCGTTTAACGCGTAAACCGAATAAAACAACAAAAAAGCGGTATGGCTTATCTGCCATACCGCTTTTTTGCTGTTGCGATGCATCCTTTTCATTCGCTTTGTTTATTTATATGCGAACGGTAAATATCAATAAGATCGCCTCCGGAATTCTTCCATGCCGTCCAACCGTTACTGTTATAGCCGAGAACAATGGCGGCCGCCATAGAAGGGGATGTTGCCTCAAAATCTTCCGCGCTGATATTCCCGTTCGTCTTCAAGGATTCTCTCATGACCCGCCAGTTGGCAACGGTGAGGTTTTTAATATTTCCGAGAATTGCGCCTTTTTGAACCGTCATTTTACCGTCTTGTACGATCATGGTTGCCTTTACTTCAAAATTTTCCCCGCGGGGGTTTACGTTTAAGAAGTAAGTGCCGTTCGGAATCAACAGGCTTTCAACCGCTTCCGTTGCATTTTCAAAGATAACGTTTTTATTTTCTTGAGGGGGATAAATGATTTTTCCTTCAAACGAGGATAAGAGTTGAATCACTTCATTTTTGTTCAATGAAAATATTTCCGTATTTGACACGCGGCTTCTGCTGAACAAGCTATCGAGAAGAAGCTCTTTTTTATCGTAATCTTCTACTTCAATGGCAAACTTGCGTTTCAATCCGCAAATGTTTCGGTAGCCGTTATTTTCTAAATATGTCATTCTCTGCTCAAAATTATCGCTTCCCGTTTTTCCGATTTTGACTAATCCGTCAACAACGGTGGTCATTGCGTAGATGATCCCTTTTGACATGTTTTTATCCTTTTGTATTTATAAATTTAGCCCCGAACGGGGCTATGGCGCGCCAAGAGCAACCGCGTTTGAACCAAGAGGAAAACAGATTAAATTATATCTTTCTGAATGGAATTGCGGGCGTAGTTGCTAAAAGACGATACGCGCCGAGATGTTACGCGAACAATTATAACGTTCACGGGGCAAACGGCAAGTTCGTTAAATTGTAAAAGAAAAAAGGCAATGAGTTTTCACTCGTTGCCTTTTTTCTATCTCCCACCCAAGCCCACCCAACGGAATGGTTAAAAAGGTATATCGCCGTCATCATCAATAGCTATGAGCTTCGTCGGCTTTTTCAATTCGCCCGTATACTTGTTTACGGGCATTGCTTTAACGTATAAAGGCACGTTCAGCATTAAAGAGCCGTCTTGTTTTTGTAA
>CAJUSA010000013.1 GCA_910589015.1 uncultured Christensenellaceae bacterium | reverse complement strand
TGTAAAAAGAAACAGGACTTCGATTTGAAATCCTGTTCTTTTTCATCGCTTGAAACTGCAACTCTTATAAAATTTTTGTTTTTTAATCCCTATGGGAATTGCGCTTTTTAGGGGGGCTTTTTTCTTGTTCCCTTTTAACCGAGGTCAGCCCTTTGACGTCCTGAGCGTCTTTCTTGTCACCCTGAGCGCAGTCGAAGGGTCTTTTTTGTTAGTTTCTATGATGTTAAGTATTGTTTTACAAATAAACATCTAATTCTTAGCTTATGGGCTGAAATATGTAGCTTATTGAATTATATGTTTTATTGTCTATTTCTTTTAATGTAGGAATACTGCCTTCCCAATCAAGCTTATATCTTATTGTTGAAGTAAAATCAGCGACTTCAAAAACATCGTCGATTACAATATTGGTTTCAGGTATTGTATATTTTTCACAATAATTTGTATAGTAATCTAAAAGCAAAATAAAATCATCTAATGTAAATACAGTGTTGGTGCCCAAATAGTCATCGATATTAACTGTTTTATAATATACTTCCGAACCTGTACAAATTAAAATTGTATTGTTAATCCATTCTATACGGCTAATAGGATTTTTGATATTATCAAAATATATTGATGATTCTATTCCACATTGTCCTAAGGGTGTATAGTGGGCAAAATTTGATGAAACAGAATAACCCTTATAATACCCATCCGTCCAACAATCAGAATATCCATTCATGAATTGTAAATTGAAAGCAACCTCATCTGGATCTAACGGGGATTCAATTCCATTAACATATTTAGACACAAGTCTCGTTACTCCGTCAATCAACTCCGTTCTGTAAACTGTATTATCTTGCCCTATTGCGTAGCCAATTTCCCCTGTAGAATAAATTATCTTATGTTCATCATCTCGACCATTATAAAAATTATTCATTACATATGCGTAGTTATATTTATCAGTAATAATATCGCAGTTTCCAAAGTCTTTATTGGGCATAACATCTGTAAATACGAGATTATTGTTTAAAATGTTCATCTTATATTTATTATTATCTTTATCCAATACGATACCGTCATCAAGAACTTTATATATTTCAAATTCTTTAATCTGATAAATGAACTTGCTTTCATTATCAATTATAAAACTTTGTACCAATGCAGAGCTAAAATAATTAAATTTATCAAATTCTGTTGTCCCATCGGCATTATATATAGGATTTTCCGGACGCAAATCAATATGTTCTGTTTTAATTTCTTCACCTTCTTTATATTGATATTCGCCAGATTGTTCAATGATAGGTATGAACTGCATAAAAGTAAAGTGTTTTGTCGCATACAATTTATTAATTTGGGCAGGAATTTCTTCTTGCGATATGATAGTATTGGACTCAATTAAATCGCCCTCGGCATCATAAACATCTTGATTTACTGTACTATTCCTCACAAATTCAACTCGTTCAATTGCGTTTTCATTGACTTTAATACTACTGTCTGAATAATATTCAGATGTAGAATATAAATAATACCGACTATCCGAAATTTCATCATTGGTTTCAAGGGTTTCTTCAGCTGAATCATCTTCACTAAAAGTTGATAGTCTTGTAAAAGACATTTTCTTTTCGCGATTTTCGCTATTAGTAGACAACGTTTTAGATATCGCTAAAGCTTTATAATCATTGTTTATAACTAAATTTTCCAAAAATGATATATCTAAATGTTTAATTGACATATCATCCACATTGCCCGAATCATCCACATTGCCCGAATTTTTCCCATCGTCATTACAAGAAACAAGCGTTAGTGAACAAAAAGCAATCGTTACAAGCAGTAACCTAGTTGCAATTAATTTAATTAATGTAAAGTTGTGTTTTTTATAAGGTTGCATATATACCTCCAAACAAGTGTAGAAAACACTAATCATTTTTGATAATAAAAAAGCCGATAATCAGTATAACATAATTCTAATTAAAAATCAATGTTTTTACAAAATTGATCGACAATCATTTCCGAATAGGATACAAATATTCAAGTTCTTCTGCAAAGAAAAACAATAGAAAAGGCATAGTTTAACGCTATGCCTAAATTTCTTTTATATTCGGCGTCCCTAAAATTCCCTAATTGGAACCGCAAGCAATTCCGCCGCTTGCTTTTTACACTTTATAAGGATCTTTTCCGTATAGAGCGCTCATGTTATCCGCATATTTTTTGCATTTTTCGTACTGTTTTAGCTCGAATTCCGCGCCGCCCGATTCCATCTTTTTCTTCTGCTCGCGCGAAAGCTTGACGGGAACTTCGACGAACGCGCGGATATACAGATTACCCGCGATCCCCTGCGCCCGCTTGATCCCCTTGCCGCGCACGGTGAACGTCTGCCCCGATTGCGTTCCCTCGGGAATGCTGTACTCGAACGAGTCGTCGAGATCGGGCACGCGCACTTTTCCGCCGAGGATCGCCGTTTTGAAGGGTACGGGCACCTCGACGTAAAGATCCATTTTCTTGCGTTCGAACAGTTTATGCGGTTCAACGCGGAACATAATTATAAGATCGCCCGCCGCGCCGCCTTGTTCGCCCGCCTGCCCGTAGCCGCGTTTTACGATATAAGAACCGTTATCCGCGCCCGCGGGAACGTTGACGGTGATCTTGGTTTCGCGCCGTACATGCCCCCTGCCGCGGCAATCGGGGCATTTTTCCGTGATCGACTTCCCGCTGCCGCCGCAGTCGGGACATACGCCGATGCGCACCGTCCTGCCGAACATGGTATCCTGCGCGAAACGCACCTGCCCTTTTCCGCCGCATTTCTGACAGGTTTTATACGCCGTGCCGTTCTTCGCGCCCGTTCCCTTGCACGAAGAGCAAGGCTCGTTGCGCTCGTACGCCACTTCGCGCACACACCCCTTTGCGGCGTCCATAAACGAAAGGGTAACGCTCTTTTCGATATTCGCGCCCCGCGTATCGCGCTGAACGTTGCCGCCCCCGCCGAACCCCTGAAAAATCGAGTCGAAAATATCGCCGAATCCGCCGAATCCGCCCCCACCGCCGCCGAATCCGCCGAACCCGCCGCCCATACCGGGGTGTTCCTGCTCGTAATCGTAAGCGGCGCGTTTCTGCTTATCCGAAAGCACCTCGTTCGCCTCGTTGATTTCTTTGAACTTTTCCGCCGCCGCGGGGTCGTTCGAGTGCAGATCGGGGTGATACTGCTTGACGAGCTTTTTATAAGCCGCCTTGATCTCGTCTTCCGATGCGTTTTTCCCCACGCCGAGAATGTCGTAATAGTTCTTTTTTTCTGCCATATGAAAAACCTGTTATCCTGATATGTTACCCGAAAAAACGGGGAAACGGTCATTCCGAACGAACGGGAAGATTGCCCTCTTACAAGTACCTTCGCCCCGCGGAATGACCGTAAATTCAACTATCCGTGAATGCCCTTACTGATGGAACTCGTCGCCGCCGTCGGCACCGCCCGCATGGGGTGCGCCGTTCGCGCCGCCCGCCTGCTGATAGAGCTTGGCGATGACGGGCTGGATCTTCTGCGAAAGCGTTTCGAACGCCGCGTTGTAACGCGCTTCGTCGTCGCTTTCGAGTTCCTTTTTCGCCTCGTCGACGGCTTCCTGCAAGGTCGCTTTATCCTCTTCGGACAGCTTGTCGCCGCTGTCTTTAAGCGTCTGTTCGACCGAGAAAATCAGCCCGTCGAGCTTGTTGTGCGCCTCGACCTTCTGCTTTCTCTTTTTATCGTCCTCGGCGTACTGTTCCGCCTCTTTGACGGCTTTGTTGATTTCGTCCTCGGAAAGGTTGGTCGAAGAGGTGATCGTGATATCGGTACTCTTGCCCGTGCCCTGATCCTTCGCCTCGACGTGCACGATGCCGTTGGCGTCGACGTCGAACGTGACTTCGATCTGCGGAATGCCGCGGGGCGCGGGCGCAATGCCCGTGAGCATAAATCTGCCCATCGTCTTATTGTCGCGGCAGAATTCGCGTTCGCCCTGCAAAATGTGGATTTCCACGCTCGTCTGGTTATCCGCCGCCGTCGAGAACACCTGGCTCTTCTTGACGGGGATCGTGGTGTTGCGGTCGATAATGCGCGTGAACACATTGCCCAAAGTTTCGATGCCGAGCGAAAGCGGCATGACGTCGAGCAGCAGCACGTCTTTGACTTCGCCCGTGAGCACGCCGCCCTGAATGGCAGCGCCCACCGCGACGCATTCGTCGGGGTTGATGCCCTTGAACGGCTCTTTCCCCGTGATCTGCTTTACTTTTTCGACGACGGCGGGAACGCGCGTCGAACCGCCTACGAGAATGACTTTGTCGATATTGTTATACGAAAGCCCCGCGTCCTTCATGGCAAGGCGCATGGGTTCCGCCGTCTTTTCGACGAGGTCGGCAATGAGCGCCTCGAACTTCTGACGGGTGATTTCGATTTCGAGATGCGCAGGGCCTGCGTCGGTCATCGAAATGAAGGGCAGAGAAACCGAGGTCGAATTCATGCCCGAAAGCTCGATCTTCGCCTTCTCGGCAGCTTCTTTCAAGCGCTGCATCGCCATTTTATCCTTGGAAAGATCGACGCCGTGGCTCTTTTTGAACTCTTCGACCATATAATCCATAACGCGTTTATCGAAGTCGTCGCCGCCCAGACGGTTGTTGCCGTTGGTTGCGAGCACCTCGAACACGCCGTCGGAAATTTCCAGAATGGAAACGTCGAACGTGCCGCCGCCCAAGTCGTAGATCATGACTTTGCTGTTTTCCTTGTCTTTATCGAGCCCGTACGAAAGCGCCGCCGCCGTCGGCTCGTTGATGATGCGCAACACGTTAAGTCCCGCGATCTTGCCCGCGTCTTTGGTTGCCTGACGCTGCGCGTCGGTGAAGTATGCGGGGCAGGTGATGACGGCGTCCGTGACCTTGCCGCCGATATATGCTTCGGCGTCCTGTTTGAGTTTGGTGAGGATCATTGCCGAAATTTCCTGCGGGGAATACGACTTCTCGTCGATTTTCACTTTATAGTCGCTGCCCATTTCGCGCTTGATCGAAATGACCGTTTTATCGGGATTGGCGACCGCCTGACGCTTTGCCACCTGCCCGACGACGCGCGATCCGTCTTTCTGGAACGCGACGACCGAAGGGGTCGTGCGCGCGCCTTCCGCGTTGGCGATGACGACGGGCTCGCCGCCTTCCATAACCGCCACGCACGAATTTGTCGTTCCCAAGTCGATACCGATTACCTTAGCCATAATATTTACTCCTTTCCTTGCGTTTTATTTGATTACGACGACCTGTGCAAACCGAAGCACCTTGCCCTCGCGCATGTATCCTTTGAGGTAAACCTCTTTCACCGATCCGCTCTCGCCCTCGCCGTCGACCGCCATGATCGCCTCGCTCGTTTCGGGATCGAACGCCTCGCCGACGGGGTTGATCTCGATGATCTTCTCTTCCTCTAACAGTTTGAGAAAGCTCTTCAAAACCATTTCAAGCCCCTTTGCCGTCTGCTCTTCCGCACACGATTTCAACGCGCGTTCGAGATTGTCGGCAATCGGGAAGAGTTTGGAAACGACGTCGCACCGTCCGTCGGTATACGCCTGCCCCCGCGCGTTCTGCGTGCGCTTGCGGTAATTTTCGTATTCCGCCGTCACCGCATACCATTTGCGCTTGTAGTCTTCCGCCTCGGCTTTCGCCGTTTCTAACGCGCCGCCCTCTTCCGCCGATCCGTTCTCTTCGGCTACGGGAAGTTCTTCTTCCGTCTGTTCTTCGGTTTGGTTCTGTTCTTCGTTCACAATGCACCGCCGTTTTTTGATCACTTTTAATATAATGTAAATTGTCCTTCGTTAAACGGTTTTCGCAAAAAAAATTGCTTTTTTTCGAAAAAAATTTTTCTTTCCGTCTTTACATTCGCCCGATTTTATATTAAAATAGATAAAAGGGAGGCAGACATGGAAAAAAGAGCACAGGAACTGACGGCGCGCGGCAGCCGTAACGTAAAGATCCGCGTGATCGAGGGGCACTTCGTCACGCAACACTCGCATGTGACCCATTGCATCGATATGACGCAGGTAAAATCGGAAACGCACGCGGCGCTTTCCGCGGCGAAACTGTTTGCGGGCAATTTTACCGATACGCCCGTCGATACGATCATCACCCTCGAACGCACGAAGATGATCGGCGCGTTTCTCGCGAACGAACTCGAATCGCGGGGGATCAATCTGAACACGAACATCGCCGTGATCTCGCCCGAGGTTTCGGACGATAAAATTATTCTGCGCGATAATTTAATGCCCTATGTAAAGAACAAACGCGTGCTTCTTCTCACCGCCACGGCGACGACGGGTTTGACGTTGAAAAGCGCGCTCGAAGGGATTTGGTATTACGGCGGCACGCCCGTGGGCGCGGCAACCGTATTCGGCGGAAGTTTCGGCGATAAGATCAACATGCACGGCGTGACCGACGTGCCCGTCGTGCGGCTCTTCGGCGACGAGGCGATCGGCTCGTACCGCTCGTACCTTTCCACCGAATGCCCGCTGTGTAAAACGGGTGCGCGCATCGACGCGTTGATCAATTCTTACGGATACAGCAAAATTTAAGTCATTCTAAAATTTTAGAATGCATGTTTTACGGCATAAAAAAAGGGAATTTTGTAGATCGCGGGCGAAAAAGAAAAAGGCGTGGCATGAAACTACGCCTTTTTCTCTATTTTCTGTGTAACCCACGCGTATTGAACGAAACTTTTGCGGTGAAACGCAAGAAGTTTCGTGCGCTATACTTACCGCTTGTTTTTTCGATTCTATAATGCTATAATGAATATACGATAAACGATAAACAGGAATTTAACGTTCTCTTATGTCCTGTTGAGCGAAGGCATGAGCCGTAGTCGAAACATCTCACAATTTTAGATTCTTCGGCACGACGGCTTTTACGAGCGTCGGCTCAGAATGACGGTTCGGGAACGGCGTGGCGACATGACACCGTATGACGATAAATTTCAATTCAGGGGAGTAAGTATGAAAAAATTGTCGGTTGCTTGTTTATGTTTCATTCTTTGTCTATTATGCCCGGTTGGCTGTACTGATAAAACAGACAAGCACAGCTTTTATGCTCAAAGCACATTAAATAAAAATTTTATTCCCGACTTGCCGAAAATTAAAAGCGACGGCAAAACATCGTTGAATCAAGGCAGGTTTACGTTTACTACTACAGAAAAAGAGTTTGAGGAATATCTAAACTCGGTATATGATTATTTAGCAAGTTGTTCTTTTGAATATTTCGGATATCCCACAGAAGTGTTTTCTACGTTATTTGGCGGTGCGCCTAAATGTACTTTTGAATTTGGATACGAATTGAGTGATTTTCAGACACTCATAGCGCTTTCGATTAAAGGAGAGGATATTTATGAAGAGGCAAAAACGGGTAAACATTATTTTTTTGTATGGGGCAAAGAAGGAGTAGATAATCAATCGAAAAACGATAGACAGCAAATCGTAAACGCGAGATATTTGCAAATCGGTTGCTATCCGCATGATGATTATGTATATGTCTATATGGAATTGAAGTATTCACTTATGGATTATACATTTTATCTGTCATCTGACTAATGTACGAATAATGCGTAGTAAAAAGCCTCGAACAAATTGTTCGAGGCTTTTTGTCATCGCTTGAAAGTTTTCATGCCCTATGGAAAGCGTGCGTTTGAAACGCCGCTTTTTTATTCTTCGATTTTTTCGCCGATGAGTTCGGTGAGCACGCCGAGGAAGGTCGCCTCGTCGGCGGTTTCGCCCGTTACCGTTAAAATATCGCCCGCGGTCAATACGCTGTTGCCGTCGGGCACGAAGTTATCGTCGCCGTGATCGACGCGCACGATACGCGCGCTCATGGGCCAGAGCACGTCGCGCACGGCGCGCCCCGCCGCCTTGCCGCTTTCGGTAACTATAAAGCGCGCCGTCAGTTTGACGCGTTCGGTGCTGCCGCGTTCCTCTTCGACGCGTTCGGCAAGCATTTTATCATAGAGCGGTTCAAGACGGAAGAGATCGCCCACGACGTACCCCACCGCCACGCCGAGGATCGCAGGCAGCAGAAAGGTAAACGAAAAAGTCAGCTCGACGATCATCACGATGCCTGTGATGGGCGCGCGCACGACCGTCGTAAAGAACGCCGCCATGCAGATAAGAATGAGCGCGTCGCAATACGCCGCATCCATGCCCGCGAGGCGGCATACGAACGCAAGCAGGGCACCCATGCCCGCGCCGATCGCCAACATGGGCAAGAAAATGCCGCATGGCATGCCAACGCCCGTGTTGAGCACGGTCGCAATCGTTTTCATGAGCACCACGCACAAAAGCGTTGCCCACAGCGGCGCGCCGAACAGGCTTGTCACGCCCCCCGACAGCGAACCGAGGTCGGATATAAACGCACTGCCGCCGCCGATCGCATACGCGCTCAGAAGCCCGAACGCCCCTGCCACGGCAAACGGGATCGTGAATTTGCCCATGCCCTTCCAGAACGTCAGCTTTTTGAAGAGTTTTTGCGCAAGAAAGAGAAGAAAATAAACGCCGACCGCCGCAAGCGCGCAGACAAGCGCGGCGAAGAAAACGTAAACGTAGAAGAGAAAATCGGAAGACTGCACGCCCGCAAACGAGAAGGTTGAAAACGCCGCACCGATTTCCATACCCATGCCCCAATAGAGCAGGTTGCGCGTCAGCACCGCCGCGACCACCGAAGAAAAGGCGCAGGCAAACACTTCGGGCGTGAAACGCTTGTGCGCCTCTTCGAAGGCGAACGCCATGCCCGTAAGCGGGGCGTTGAACGCAACCGCAAGCCCCGCGCATGCACCGCCCGTAATCTGATACCGCCGCACGGTGGCATTGCGTTTGAGCATATCGCTCACGCCGTTTCCGCATGCGCCGCCGATGAGAATGCTCGGCCCCTCGCTGCCTGCGGAAAGCCCCATAAAAATCGTAAACAAACTCGCCGCAAACGTACCCGTGAGCGAACGGAACCATTTTAATTTGATCACCCCGCGCGATGCGCCCTCGATTTGCGGAATGCCGCTGCCGCGGATCATGGGCAGGAACCGCAGCGTGCCGCCCACGACGATCGCCCCCGCAA
This sequence comes from uncultured Christensenellaceae bacterium, assembly GCA_910589015.1. Classification (GTDB taxonomy): domain Bacteria; phylum Bacillota; class Clostridia; order Christensenellales; family Borkfalkiaceae; genus Gallimonas. The sequence continues at coordinate 58,649 of CAJUSA010000013.1, read as the reverse complement.
ACAGCGCGAGAAAGAGAAGCGGAATAAACGCGGGATTGTCGCGGAAAAATCCGTAATACCCTTCCGCAAACTCTTCCGCCATATGCGCAAGCAGCGTGTAGAGCGTGACCACTAACCCCGCGAGAATACCCGTCAGCACGCCGACCGCAATGATCTGCAACGCCCCGCCCGTAAAATTTTTCAAAAAGCGACCGTTCTTTTTCATGTCTTGCTATTTTAGCACAACCCCGCAATTTTGTAAACGTTTTTCGAAACGTTCTTTTTTGAAATTTTTTCACGCGATTCGCTGTTTATGAGGAATTATTTTTGCCGTATCGATCAGACATACGATGATAAAAAGCTCTCAAACAATTTGTCCGGGAACATTTATATCCACATTATTTACAAAGAGAAATCGAAATTCAACTGCTATACCTTGCGTACAGGGTGTCTTATCACGGTTTTTAATTTTTCTACGGCACACTTGCGCGGATCGCTTAAATAGATCTCGTGATGATAGCGAACGTTCGTGATATCTAACACATAGCCGTTTGCTTTCATATACTCGTGCATCAGCGCAGCCGTTTTCGGCTCGTCGTCGTAAGGGCCAACGTGCATACATTGAACGCAAACACCCTCGTCATAGGTTAAGAATTCCACCTTTGAAAAGTCTGCTTTTTTCTTGTTTGTCGCTTCTTGCACCGCCCAATTAAAATCGGCTTCGGTCACGAAATCGGGCAAGCGTATAAGCGAAATAAAATTAAACCCGTTCTTGTTCGCATAGTCTATCGTATGAGAGCCTTCCTGCCACCAAAAGCCTTCGAGCGGCGGAACAACGTATTCAAAATACCCGTCGATTGTGTGCGTGCCTTTATAACTCATTTTGATAGTAAACGCTATTGCATACAAAAGCCCTATCGAATCTTTATACTCGCCGTTTTCATCATTGGGATCACCTTTCCCGCGCACCGCTATGTAATTCATTTTCGGAACGGTGACGATAGACGGCTTATTTGCCGGCATATAAAATTCTTTGTATTCTTTCTTATAATCGAATGCCATTTTCTTTCTCTTCTCTATTGAAATTTAACTTTTTATTCATTTCATCCACGCAATAAATTATCAGAAAAGGCGCGGCTTCACGCCACGCCTAAATCTTTTTGTTTGCGTCTTATGAAATTCCCTATGGAAACTACGGTTTTTTCTGTTTTATTCTTTACTGCCAGTCGCACACGTTGACCCATTTGGCGAGGAATTCCGCCTCTTCGGGTTTTTTCTTGGTCGACTGCGACGCCGCGACGATAGGCAGGATATTCTGCACATACTGCACGGCGGTGTCGGTTTTCTTACAGAAAAGTTTCAGATATTTTTCCGCAAGATCCTCTTTCTTTTGCAACATAAAGATGAGATAGGTGCGCGCGGCGTCGGCGGATCCGTTTCCCTGCGTCGCATGCGACCAGTCGATGATATAGGGTTTGCCGTCGGGCGTGATGACCACGTTGCTCGGCTGGAAGTCGCCGTGGCACAGCTTTTTGTGGCGGGGCAGACCGTCAAGACGGACGTGCAGATCGTAACGCACCGTTGCGGGGAACGAACTTGCCGAGATTTTCGAGTGCATCTTATCGCGCAGGTGCCCTAAAAGCGGCACTTTTTCTTTGCTCATGGCGATTTGCAGATCGACGAAGAATTCGAGATATTCGTCGGTCTTTTCGGGGTGCTTGTTCATGAGTTCTTCGAGCGTTTCGCCCTCGATGTATTCCCAGATAAGCGACCACTTGCCGTCGATCACTTCGACGCCCAACACTTTGGGAATGTTGAGTCCCGATTCTTCAACGCGCGCCTGATTGAGCGCTTCGTTGAGGATCCCTGCTTTGGAATACGACTCGTCGAACGACTTGATGAGTCTGTTTCCGTCGCGATAGAGCTTTTTGCCCGCACTTTGGTGAATGAGTTTCATATATGTTTCCTCCTTATCCACGGGGTTTTCCCCCGATGGTTTTCAAAATTCAAAGGCGTTCCGCCCCGTTCTCCTGCGTCTCTTCCCCGTCTAAGATCAACGCCAGACAAGCCTCGCGTTTTTTAAGGGCGAGCAACGTTCTTCCGTCCTCGGTGGAAGAGAGATTCTCGTTTGCTAAATACAGCCGCAGCGCAACGAGCAGAAAACGCGTGTAGAACACGGTAAAAATCAAACTGATGACCGCGCCGCCGCCGAACACGGCGCAGGTGATAATAGGCGCGATGCTCGTGGTGCGCACGGTGTAATAGGCGCTGATGCCCGACGCGATCGCAAAACAGACGACGCAGAGCAGCAACACGCAAAGGCGCACGCGGTAATAATTTTTGTTGGCAAGCAACGGATCGCGCCGCTCGGCGCGTTTGGACTTCACCTGCGTTTCGAGCGGACCGATTTCCGCAAGCAGGCTTTCGCGCTCGGAACGGAGTTTTTCGCCGTCGTGCGCGAGCACTTCGTCGCGCACGGCTTGGGGCGCGCTCTGCAATTCGTACGCATGATCGGAATCATAATACGTTTCGGTATCGGTATGGTTCTTCGTCCGCGCCATCCAGAGCAGGCGGTGCGCCGATTCGTCGTCGGCAAGGAAGGAAACCGCCGAGGCAAATTCCTCTTCCGCGCCGGCGAAGTCCTCTTCGCGCAAAAGCGCCTCGCCCCGCGCGATACATTCGTCGCACGCATCGCGCGCCTCCTGTTTCATGCGTTCGCGCCGTTCGAGTTCTTCTTTGAGCTGCGTGGGCGTCAAGCCGACCAGATCTTCGTCGTAATCCTCGTCGTCGGCAAATTCCACCGTATAATCGCTCCCGTCCGCCGTTTCGTCGGACGGCGCCGCCTCGGCTTCCGCGCCCGTATCTTCCACGACGTCGTCGCCGTTTTTCGTCCGTTTGATTTTAACGAGGCGCGCGTCCTCGTCGTCGATGATCCTTTCTTCCATATATAAACCTTTCTTAACTTATTTCAAACGCTTTGCAGAACAAATGCGCGGCAGTTTCCCGTATAACGGCTCTTCGCCCATTCGCACAGTTCCCTGTTTTCGAAGAGCGCAAAACAGGCGCTGCCCGAACCCGTCATGCTCGCCCCCCAGGGGGAAAAGCACCTGAGATCGGTAAGCGCGTCGCGCACCGCCGATCCGAGCGAACACGCCGCCCCGTAGAGCGCGTTGAAAAAATAACGCGCGCTTTCTTGAATATTGCCCCGCAAGAGTTCGTCCGCCGCCTTTTGCGTACGCGGCGACAGGACTTCCCCGAGCCGGTCGTATTCCCTGAAACACTGCGGCGTGGATATGCCGTCGCGCGGGACGAGCACGAGAAAAAACATTTTGTTCCCGTCCGGCAGCCGTTCGACGCATTCCCCCCTGCCCGTAAGGCGGGCAAGCCCGCCCGTGAGAAGATAACCCGTATCGCTGCCCAGCGCATCTGCAAGCGCTTTGAGCGCGGGGGCGTCCTGCACGCCGTAAAGCTCGCCCATTGCCCTTAAAACTCCCGCGGAATCGGCGGACGAGCCACCCATGCCCGCGCCCACGGGAATATTTTTGTAAACCGTGATGTCGGCGCCTTCCGTTTGAAACGCCTTGACGAACGCTTCCGCCGCCCGCAAGGCATTGTTCTCTTCGGGGGGAATGAACGGACCGCCGTGCATCGTGATCTTACAGAGCGCGTCCTTGCGTTTTTTCACGACAATACGGTCGGATAAATCGACGGTCGTCACGAGCGTATCGAGCATATGATAGCCGTTTTGCGTACCCGTGACGTCGAGCGTTAAATTGAGTTTTGCGTATGCGTTCGTGCGGACGATTCTCATGCCCCGCCTTACCGCATCTCGATCTTATGCAGGAGCGAGGCATTGCCCACCGCCCTGCCGCCGCCCAGCACCGCGCAGGTGACGGGGTCGGACGCAAGATGCGCCTCGGTCTGCAATTTCTTGCCGACGTATTCGGCAAATCCCGAAAGGCAGCACACGCCGCCCGAAAGCGAAATGCCCGTTTTGCACAGCGTTGCCGCCACTTCCTCGGGCAGACGCTTGATGAGCAAGTCGGCGTATTCCAGAATTTTATCGATATACACCTGCACGGGGAAGAGAATATCGCCCGATGAGATGCTTGCGGAACGCGGTCTGCCCGTTTTGACGTCGCGCCCGTGCACCAAACAGGTGCGGTCGTCGTTTTCCAGCAGACTGCCCACGGTGTTTTTGAGTTTTTCGCTCGAAATCGCGCCGATCTGTAAATCGAATTTTTCCGCGACGTGGTCGATGATATGGCGGTCGATATTGCCGCCGCCCACGTTCATGGTGACGCCCGCGATGATCCCGTCGAGCGAGAACGCCGCCATCGACGATTTTCCCGCGCCGACGTCGAGCACGAACACGGGGTTGGATTCCGAAAGCGGAATATCCTGCCCGAGCGCCGCAAGGTAAGGCGATTCCACAAAGGATACGCGCGAAATGCCTGCGGCTTTGGCGACGCGGTAATAGCGTTCGCGCGAAGCAAGCGTGCAGGCGCAGGGTACGCAAAACAGCGCTTCGATCGCGCTGCGCGACGTTACTTTGTCGAGATAGTATTCGAGCAGGGCGCCCGCGTAACGCTCGTTTACGATATCGCCCTCGTAAACGGGAAAGACGACTTCGGTAAATTCCGACGTCTTGCCCAAAACGCGCTTCGCCTCGTCGCCGTACGAGCGGATCTCGCCCGTATCTTTCTGCACGGAAAGGCAGGTCGCCTCGGCGAGCACGATGCCGCTGCCGAGACGGTAGATCTTCGTTTCCGCCGTGCCGAAATCGATTGCAAGTTTTATCATGACCGTCCTCCAAGCTGCCCGAGAAAGATTTGCACCGTTTCGAGAGGCAACCCTACAACGTTTGTATAACTACCATCTATCTGACGCACCAGTCCGCCGTCCTGAATGCCGTAACCGCCCGCCTTGTCGAAGGGCGATCCGCCGTCGATATAACCGTTTATGAACTCGTCGCTCAATTCGAAAAACGTTACCTTGGTTTCAACGACGCTCTCGCGCCGCGCGCCCGCCTTCACAAGGCATACGCCCGTATAAACCGAGTGCGTTTTTCCGCTCAGCGCGCGCAACATAGCGTAAGCTTCTTCGCGCGTGCGAGGTTTGCCGAACACCTTATTGTCGAGCGAAACCACCGTATCGGCGCCGAGAACGAGCGAGTCGGGATAACGCGAAAGCACTTCTTCCGCCTTCCCTCTTGCAAACGCAAGCGCCGTGTCCTCCGCGCCGAGCTCGCCGCGCTCTTCGAACGCGGACGGCACGATGGAAAACGTCGGCGCGATTTCAAGCAGCAGTTCCCGCCTGCGTGGCGAAGCGCTCGCTAAAATAAGGTCCATTTTTTCAAAGAATTTCCAGATTTTTCTTGAACGCGCGTTTGAATTCGCCGCCCGCGTTCATCGCCTGTTTGACTTCGAGCGCGGCGTCGCCGTTGATTTCGGTTTTCATGATCACGCTGTCGCCTAAAACGTCGCAGTTGATGCCCGTCACCACGCCTAAACCGCTGCGGTCAAGACATTCCGCGATGCGCAGCAGCACGCCGAGCTTGCGGACGATTTCCAAGTCGTCGTCGCTGACGATGTCTTTATACTTCGCCCATTCGGCGGGCGCGATCTCTTCCTTGCGGTGACAGCCCGCCACGAACGCCGCCAGCACGATTTCGCGGTGCGTCGCGCCGTAGATCGGCGAATTGAGAATGATGTAACGGCTGTGCGCCTGATGTTCGTAATAACGCACCACCTCGCCGCAATCGTGCAGACTTGCCGCGATTTTGAGCACTTTGAGGTAGACGCGCGGGAATTTATGCAGCACGCGCAACTGTTTGAAGAGCTGAATGGAAAGATGCACGACGTGTTCAACGTGCTTTTCGTTGCAGCCGTAATATTTAACGAGCGTGGTGAGCGAATAACCGAGCACGTCGGAAAGCGGCCGTTCAAGCGTAAAGGGCACGGCGGTATTGACCATGATCCCCTCGCGTAAGCCGCAACCGCCGATCGTAAACGACTGAATGTTCAGATAATTCGTGAACGATTTGACGATCGCAAGCGCCGCGGGCATAATATCGGCGCGGTTGGGCGACAAACCGCGGATGCGTTTGCGCTTTTCCACGTCGAGCACGCGCACCATGTCGTAGATGGTGTTGAAATCGTCGATGCCGAAGGTATAATTATGCACGATATTGAGCGGATATTTGCGCACGAGGCGGTTGATCTTGTAAAGGTTACGGAAGGAACCGCCCACGCCGATCATCTGCGTATCGGGATCGACCGTTTCGAGCCAGTCGATCTTCTTGAACTGCTCGGTGAAAAATTCCTCGATGCGCGCCGTCTGTTCCTCGGGCGTCACGCCGTCGCCCGAAAAAAGGTCGGTCAGCGTCACCGCGCCGAACGCGAGCGTGGCGTAATGCAGAATATTGCGGCGGTTGTAATAAATGATCTTCGTGCTGCCGCCGCCGATTTCGAGGATAATGCCCTTGGGCGTATCCATGGAATTGATGACGCCGCGGTAAACGAGCGTCGCCTCGTCGCTTTCCGAAAGCACGCTCACGCGGATCCCGCAGGTCGCCTGGATTTCGTCGAGGAAAGAACGCTGGTTTTTCGCGCGCCGCACCGCCGCCGTGGCGACCGCGGTGATACTGTCTACCCCCCTTGCGTCGCACAGCCTGCGGAACATTTTGAGCGTTTTAATGGTTTCCGCAATGCGCTGCGGTTTCAAAAATCCGTCCCGATCCATATCTTGTCCGAGGCGGACGCTCTCTTTGATTTCGTCTTCGACCATGTAATAGCCGTCGCCGAACAGCCGCACGATCACAAGCCGCGCCGAGTTCGAGCCTAAGTCGATAATGCCTATTTTTTCCATTCTTTATACCGTCCTGAAAAGGTTGCTGATCGTTTCCTTTTGCGGGGTTGCCCCGAAACGGATCAACCTCATACTCTCCCCTATTCTATATCCGCACCATTTTAACACAGCAAAGCGGTTTTGTCTATACCCTTTCGGAAAAAATATTGCACAAAAATATTGAAATTTTTTGAGCACTCGCGTGCCGTTTTTCCCGTTTCGACGCCATTCGACTTTATGCGAACGATTTTTTGAACCAGAAAAAGGAGAGCACGATGAGAAACACGCCGAACGCTTTGGAAAGCACGACGGAAGGCAGCTGCGCCGCCAAAAGCGCGCCGAGCACCGAAAGCGCCACCGCGGGCAGAATGAGCGAGAGCAGTCCCTTTTTTTCGAGCAGTCCGTTTCTGGCGTGTACGCCGAGCGCGACCGCCGCCATCGGCGCGAACGCCAGAAGATTGACCGCCTGCGCCGCCGCCTGATCGACGCCGCAGACGATCGTTAAAAGCGGAATGAGCGCCGTACCGCCGCCCATGCCCATGCCGCCCAGAATCCCGCCCGCGATCCCGCATAAAAAAAGCAGCCAGAAACTCACGATATCACCATTTTTAACCCCGCCGCAAGCATGAGCGCGGCAAACGCGATGCCGAGCGCCTTCTGCGGCACGCGGTCGAGCACGTTCGCGCCGAAAAAGCCGCCCAGCACCGTGCCGACGCAGACGGGCACGAACACCGCAAGCGGCAACAGCCCGTATAAAAGATAAACGAACGCGCTTGCAAGCGACGCAGGCAGCACCACCGCGATTGCCGTGGCATGCGCCGAGGCAACGGGCAGCCCCGCGCCGCACAGCGCGGGCACGGCGACCATGCCGCCGCCACCGCCCAGCAGCCCGTTTATAATCCCCACGCCGCCGCCCGCCAGCATACTTTTCGCTCTGAACGCCATAAAACACTCCTTTCTGCGCGCCGTCTGTGCGACGGGCGCGTGATAAAAGTTTGTGTAAATGAAAAAAAATTTTTCTTTTTTCCCGATTTTGCACGGAAATGCTTGCGTCGGAACGAGTTTTATATTAAAATAAGGGAGTATCGCTAAAACTATAAAAACGGGGGCGCCGTTCAAGCGGCGCCGCGTTATGTAAGAGGGTATTGTATGGCAAAAAATTATTGGAAAGAGAAATGGAGAAAACGCATTGCGATCGGCGCGGTGGCGGCGTTATCCCTTTCCCTTGCGCTCGGCACGTTTACGGCGTGCAAATCAGGCGACGACTCGGACGATGACGACGACGAAACCACGGCGTCGCGCACCGATACGCAGCTTATAAAAAACGGCGACTTCGAGTTCTACGGCGAAATGGACAAAGAGCTTACGGACAAGCGTGCCTTCATCAATTCGCCGAACAACTGGTCGTTTACTTCGGGATCGCCTTCGTCGAACACGTCGTCGGGCATCATTAACACGAATAAGGAAGAATGGGACGCTTACACCGACCCGGTTCACCGTCTTGTGCCCGAGGAAGACACGCCCGAAGAGGAAAAACCCTCCGATGCGCAGGCGATTTCCGAGGCGATGGCGCACTGGTCCGAGGCAAGCGTTTACGACAGGCTGCAATTCCTCGATTATTACGAGGAAGCGATCAAAGATTTAAGCGCATCCTCTTCGGAAAAGAAATTCTTTAACGACTACAAATATTCCATCGACTTCGAGGACGTGGAAAACCTGCGCAAAGAGTTGGGTTCCGAAGTGAAAACCCACCATTCTTCCGACGAGGAACGCGGTGAGAACACGAGCATGCTCATGATCCACAACCAGCGCACCTCGGACGACGTGCGCGGCACGGGTCAGTATTACACTTCTTCGACGACGATCACCCTGAAACCGGGCACGGCGGCGGAAGTTTCGGTTTGGGTGAAAACCGCCGAACTTTACCACTATGCGGCGGAATCAGGCAAGGATAAAGAGCCCACGCCCGTTACGCGCGACTCGCTGCACGGCGGCGCGTATATCGGCGTCACCAACACGGTGGGAAGTTCTACGCTCGATCAGGTGCAGATCAAAAACATCCGTTCCCCCTACGAGGGCGAGGCAGGTTACGACGCAAACAACGGCTGGGTAAAATACACCGTATTCGTGCGCGGCAGCACGTTTGCCGAAAGCACCTTCAAGATCGTGCTCGGCTTGGGAATGAGCACCTCTTCCAACCGTCTTGAAGCGGTGGACGGGTACGCCCTCTTCGACGACCTCGAATGCACGGTCATGTCGAACGCCGATTATCTGGAAAAAACCAACACGGCGGGCATCGGCGGCGGCAATTCCTGCTCGATCGTTTCGAAGAAAGACGAAAAGATTTTCGATGCGAAGAGCGGTGACACGACGGCGTATGCGCTCGACCTGTACGCGGGTTTCTCGAAGGCGCAGTTCGCCGACGTGCAAACCAAACTGACGAGCGAAACCTCCGGTTCGAAGGTTTATGAGTCCAAAGTAGCGGATAACCGTGAAGATCCTTCCGTCGAAACGAGCCGCAAGAGCTTGGCGGGGCTTTACACCTACGAACAACTGCTCGACCGCTCGACGGCGGGCGACCTCAATTACAACGGTTACCTTGCCAACTTCTTCGAAAAAGACTTCAAAGACGCCTTCCCCTTCGACGGCGCGAACAAGAACGACGAACAGATCTTACTGCTCATGTCGACGAACGGCGCGGCGTACACCTCGACCTTACAGAACGAGGCGTTCCGCGTAGACGCGAAATCGTACAAGCTCGTATCCTTCTTCGTCAAGACCAACGTGAGAACGGGCAAGAGCGGCGCAAGCGCGACGATCGTCGACGAAGGCGGCAACGAAACCAAGATTGCATCGTTCGACTCGACGACGGTTTCCACCACCGATATCGACAACAACAAAGAAGACAGCCCTTACAACAAGAAAGATATTTACAACGGCTGGGTGCAATGCTTCTTCTTCATCGAGAACCCCACCGAAACAGCACAGACTTTTACACTCAAACTGCACTACGGCACGACTTCGATCGCCTCTTCCACGCGCGCGGACTATGTTGACGGCTATGCGGCGTTCACCGCGTTTGAAACGCAGGATCTGACCAAAGCGCTTTACGGCTACGTTTCGACGGACAGCCGCAGCGTCAAAGTGTCGCTCAGCGACACTGCGAAAGACAACTCTTCCTTCGATACCGCGTCGCGTACGTCGGATATCGAAAAGGGATTTGCCACCCCCGCATCCTTCAACGGCATCGTGAGCACGAACAACCGCATCGACACCGAGAACGGCACCGAGGAAAACGAAGTGCCCGCGGGCGTGTATACCGGTCTGCTCAACGCCAAGTATGCCCAAACGTATAAGGACTACAAGGACGATCCCGATCACGCCAACTATGCTTGGGCGAACATGCTCAACACCCTTGCGGGCGGCGAGCCGAACGCGCAGACGTGGTGGAACAACATCTTTGCCGACACGGCGGCGGACGGCACCTTTACGGGCCGCGTTTCCAACCAACCCCTCCTTATTCTCAACACCAACAACACGGAAGCAACGAGCTACGGTTATTACCTTTATAATACCGCGTCGATTTCGGCGGACGCTTATCAAAAGATCTCGCTGCGCGTGAAACTCTCGGCAGGCGCCACGGCATATATCCTCCTCAACGACGCTTCCGAAGTAAAGAACGGCTACGGCACGGCGTTCACGCCCACCATGGCGAACGTGACCTACTGGTACAACGACGAAGGCAATATCTGCGCGAAAGATCCTTCGGACGAGAGCTTTAAGGACAAGACCGACATTCTTTACTACCTCGAGTCCAACGGTCTTTACACCAAAGCGGGCGACAAGAGCGGCACCTATTACGCCAACCTGCACAACTACGACAAAGACGAGAACGGCAACCTTGTGACGAGCGACGACAAGACGATCGCTTACTACCTCAAAAAGGACGCCGACGGCAACGACGTTTACTACGCTTATTACGATAAGAAAAAAGACGCTTACTCGCAGCCCGTTCAGAACCTGCCCACGACCGACGACAACGGCAATTCGATCGTACGCTACACCGTTCCCGAGAACGCGGCGGCGCACGGCAGCGTGATCAAAGTGACGGGTACGCAGGCGACCGAAGGCAAGTGGATCGACGTCAGCTTCTATGTGCATGCAGGCAACGCACAAAAGACCTACCGCCTCGAAATCTGGGCGGGTTCGCGCAACAACGAAGAGAAGATGCCCGCAAACAGCTACTTCTTCTTCGACAGCTATTCCTCTACCGACGTTTCGAGCAGCTATCAGAACTTGCTCGACGAGAAAGTCGCAAATCTGAAAACGTATTACAACAAGACGCATAACCTCAATGCGGGCGACGAAGGTTATCTCGACACGGACGACAACCTTCCCGAAGAATACGCGCTTTACTACGCGTTCACGTTCTACGACGCCCCCTGGCACCTGCGTTACGATGAAACGCTCGACGAAGACAAGGAAGGCAACCCTTACGGCAATTACAAGCAGTCGTCGAACAGCGAGAAACTGATTTCCCTGATCTACGACAATACGCAGGGCAATATCCTCGAAAACGAATACTCTTACGATTATTACCTCGATTACTCGGCTTACGACGTAACGGTAGAACGCAGCACGAGTTCGGGCGACGATACCGACGACGGTCACGACCATGAAGACGGCGATTCCGACAGCAATATCTGGCTGATCCTTTCTTCGGTGCTCTTAGTCGTCGCGCTTGTGTTCGCGGCGGGCGTGGTGATCGGACGCAGAGTATGGCGCCGTCTGGTGAAATCGGGCAAACTTCCGCTCAGAAAGAAACAGAAAAAGCAGAAGAAAGCCCCTGTGGAAATCGTCAAGGAAGAAAAGGCGGAAGAAGAAGAAAAACCTGCCGATCCCAACGATCCCTACAACGAATAACCCAAACCCCCTTCCCGAAACAGGGAAGGGGGTTTCTTTCTGTAATTTTTGTCAACTTGTCATTCTGTTCCCCTATCCCTCTGTCCCCCCCTGAGCGAAGTCGAAGTCCGTGCCTCTCACGAGCGAATCGAGCAAACCCCTTGTCCCCCTGAGCAACCGTCCTCTCGCCCCTCTGTCACCCTGAGCGAAGTCGAAGGGTCTTGCCCTCAGATGTTTCGGCTACGCTCAACATGACAAATTATCATTAATCAGTCCTTGCTTTTTTGTTGTGCTTTTGCTATAATGATTGTGCGATAAACAGTAATTTAACGGGGAGCATTCAAAATGCTAATAGAGAAGCCACTTATTTCTTCAAGAATCACTGTACGGAATTATCAAAAAAAAGACCTGCCATATCTTACTGAAATGTGGTTTGACGAAGTGAATGGCAAATATATGAGCGACCCGACGGTGGAATATGTTGATAGCGATTTCCAAAAAGCACTTGATGGTCTTGAAAATAATCCCGACGGATATTATTTAACCGTTGTGCTAAACGGTTCTAATGAAATAATAGGTTCTGCTTGCATTTTCCCTGACAAAAACAAGGAAATATTTGATATAGGATATTGTATTCATAAGAACTATTGGAGAAAAAGATTTGGTTCAGAACTGTTGACTTTAATCGTTACTTGGATACGCAACAATGGTGGCATTGAAATAACTGCGGAAGTTGCACAAGATAATATTGCATCAAATAGATTACTTACAAATAATGGCTTTAAGATAAAAAAGAAATCGCAATTCAAAAAATATAAAATGAATATTAGTTTTGATAGTTACATTTATACTTTCAGTTGTGCATATCCAACCTAATATAAATTTCAATTTAGCGTTCTCTTACGTCATGATAAGCGGAGGCATAAGCCGTAGCCGAAACATCTCGCAATTTCAGATTCTTCGACAGCTCAGAATGACGTTTAGGGAACGGCGGGGTGACATGACATAGCCTAACGATAACTTTCAATTTACCGTTACAAATGTTAAACAGCGCACTATACTTCGAAAGCGAAGATAGTGCGCTGTTTCTTTGCCCACAAGCAAATCCCTATAACAGATGCCCTTATTCAGGGGGGCTCTCAGGAAATCTGCAACGTCTTTTTGCGGTAAACGATGACGCGTTGCCCTTCTTTTACGGGAAATTCGATATCGGGATTGTTCGCCGCGACCTCTTCGGGCGATTTTTTCAGGCTCTTGGCAAGTTCCCAAAGTCCGTCGCCCGCGCGCGGGATATAAACGGATATCGCGCTGTCGTTGACGGGTACGGGTGCACCCTCGGTCGCACCGCACACGATACGGCACACGCTTTCGCGTTCCTCGCGCAAACAGATTTTCAGCGTTGCCTCGGCGTCGATTTCCCCTTCCTGTTTCTGTCGTGCCGACATGCCGCACACCAACACCGAAAGATCGGTGGCATTACCCTCAACGGGGATCGAGAAGGGCAGACTGATTTCGATTCCGCGGCAACCGTCTTTTCCGCGCATTAAAAGCGTTGCGAGCGCCACGCCCTCGACGCGCTGCCCGCCCTCGCCGTAGGTCAAGTTTGCCTCGGCGCGCTGACAGGTCACCGCCTGCAACACGTCGGTGAAGTCCACGGGTGCGGAAAGCGCTGCGCGCCCCGTCACGCGTTCGGTGATATGCGCGCCGTCCGCCGCCGAAGTGCACGTCACGTCGGTATGCGTCAGCGTCAGTTCGTTGGTCACCGAAAACGCGTCGCTCACCGCGTCGAGCGTGATTTCTTCATAGACGCACGCCTGCGCGCTCAGCGTAAATTCCGCAAAAATACGGCATCTGCCGCGTTCTTCGTCGGCGTCGGCTTTGATCGCGACCGAGAGCACGCTCACGTTCGCCTGCGCGCTGCAACCGAACGAGCACGCCTCGCAAGGGATATCGAAGCGGAAGGGCACAAGCCGTTCGAAAGAAACAAGCGAATCGCCCCCTTTCAGTGCGAGAATGCCGAGGTTGATTTCCCCTTCCACGCGCAGCGATCCCGTTTCGCACACGATATCGGTGACGTTTACCGCCTGCGTATGCTGCATAATGTCGCCGATGAACTCGGTTTCGAATTCGTCGTCGGTTTCCGCGGCGCCGCCGCACAAATGCGCCACGGTGGCGTTTGCGGGCGTACGGTTAACAACCAACTCTCCGCCTGCCAGATATTCAAAGGACTGCTCGCCGTAAAGAGCGATATCGGCGCCGAGCAACGCGGTAACGAACACGCTCGCCCCTTCGCGGCGGACGGAAACGTTTTCCACCGCCACCTGTGCGCGCGCCGCAAGCGCGGGATAACAGCGCTCGTCCTTGCAGTCAGCCGCCCATTCCACGGCTTTCTCGGCACGGCAGAGGCGCTTTTCGGCGTCCTCGTAGACGACGGAAAAATGCGCTTTTCCGTAATAACGCACCTCGCCGTTGCCTGCGTCCGCGCCCGTAAGCGTTGCGCTTGCGTGCACCGAGAGCACCGTTTCCACCTCTTGCGGGAAGCGGCACTCCACCGCCGTCTGCGCCGCAAGCGCGGCTATCTTTGCGTATCCGCGAAAAGTCTCCGTCTGTGTTTTCATAAAAAATCTCCCGATTGTTTTTGGTTTCCCTATATTATACTTGCAAATTTGCGCGATATGATTAAATCGGTAAAATTTCTCGCGGCGAACGCGCGCGAACCCGTCCGCACAGGTATAAAAAGGCAAAATTTTGTCAAACATTGCCGTATGATTAAGACGAACGGCGATATCAACCAAGTGAAAAAGAGCATTCGGGATAACTTTTTGAAACAGGTAGACGTAACGGTGAATTTGGGCAGAAACAAAACGCTGCGTTATTGCGGACAGCTTTCGGGCGTATACCCCGCGCTGTTTACCGTGCGACCCGACGACGAAAACTTTTTAGGCAAGACTTCGTATTCCTATGCGGAAGTGCTTTGCGGCAGTGTTTCGGTAAAACCCATAAAAAAGGCGGAATAAGAAAAACCGACGGATTTCCCGTCGGTTTTTTTCTTATTCCCATGACCCATGCCCGTAGCTTGTGCTACTTCCGCTTCGCTCATCTCCGCAAACTTTGCATTTGCAATAATGGCTCGAATGTCTGCGAATTACGTTACGGCGATATTGCCTATCAACATTTACATATACGTTTGATTCCGCACTGCCGTATTTTATCGTACCGACCTGCTCTCTTTCGGTTTTTGTTTTATATTGCACTCCTACGTTTTCTTCTGATGAACTTACATTAGCTTCAACGCAAAAAGCAAGACGGCATTTTGGACAACAGCTCAAAAGCTTATAAGAGGATACGATATTAAAATAAAAAAAGAAAGGCGTTCCTATAAAGGTGCCGAGCATTCCGCTACCGAGAAGTAAAATTTCATGAAACAAACCGACGGAAAGATTCGGGAACAATCCCGCGATCCACACTTCAAGCGAAGGCACAAAAAATGCCACGATACAAAGCACAAAAACAGGCAGTAACAACACTGAAAAAATAAGCGGTACGCACGGAGCGCTTTTGATTGCTTTTATCGGCGGATAAGTTTTCTTTTTATATCCGTTGGAATCGCTTACTGCGTTATGTTCCGTAAATACAGTTCCAAAAAAGAGAGCCGCCAAAAATCCGAAAATCACCAAAATAACAAAAACAACGTCCATAATGATCGTCGAAACATTGTCCCCTACCTTGAAGCCTGCTAAAAGTTCAAATAAAAGCGTCATAAGAAACAAGAGCACCATCGATACAATTCCCGTTACGACAACGGCGAGCAAGCCATAGAGAAATGAACGTATAATATTTTTGAAAACAATTTTTGCCATAATACCCTCCTTTTTGTCTATCATACCATAAGCACCCCCCCCTCCGTCAAGTATTTTACAAAACATTTTTCGACATTTTTCGGGGATTTACAACAAACCCGTCTTTCCTATTACGGCACCCTGTCATTCTGATTATGGCAAACTTGTCATTCTGATTACACCGATCTTGTCATTCTGAGCCTGCCGAAGAATCTAATAAGACCCTTCGACTGCGCTCAGGGTGACAAACGAATCAGCATTCCTGTCATTCTGATTACACCGATCTTGTCATTCCGATTATAACAACCCTGTCATTCTGATTACGACCAACATGTCATTCTGATTATAGCAACCCTGTCATTCTGAGCCTGCCGAAGAATCCCACAAAAAAAGCCCCCCTTCAAAAAGGGGGGCATATTGTTTGTTTTTTTTCTTTTAGCGAACTATACAGTGCATTACTTGTTCTAAATTCTTTTCTTTTACCTTTTTGCGGCAAAGGAAAATGTCGATGATAATCCATATGCACCCCGTAAGCCAACCAAACAGCAACTTCAAAACGCCGATCAGCGTATCGCCGATATAAAACCGATCGACGCCAAGCCCGCCCAAAAAAATAGAAAATAACAAAACAGTTGTCGGACTTTTTAAGGACAGCGTAGAAATTCTCTTATAGCTTCTTTCGTCTGCCCCTTCGAGCGTATCGCGCAAAAATAGAATTTTATCGGCAGGCACAAAATCTTTTACTGCCATAATACAAGCGTCAATTTGTTTCTCCGTCACTTTTTCCCCTTTCGTTTCGACTTCTTCCGCACTTGTTTCAATCACGGGTAATTCCTTTTCTGCCTGTATTTCATCTTTAAGATATATTCTACAAACAAAATAAGCTATTAGCGGGATTGCCGCCAAAATAAGCGCCACAAACGCGGAAACATTGAAATAAAATCTTTTCCACACGATTGAAAATAGTACGGTACTAATCAGAAAACGCAACCCAACGACGATAACTACTATAATAGTAGTGAGTATTCCCACCATTTGATTACACTTTGCCGTTGCAAACATGACAACGTTCAATAAAAGAAGTGCAGCCGTCGCCAAAAGCGCAAGAATGTTTAATACGGAATATAGAATGTCCATCCAACTGCCGAAATAAAAATCAAATCCTCCGCTGAACCCAAGCCCAACTAACAGAAACAACACTGCACACAGCGAGATACCGCCCAAAACCAAATTTTTTACTGACATTTTTTTCATAGAAATCTCCTTTGTTCCCGCCGAACGGCGAATTTTACTCTATTATATCAAGTATTATAAGACTTGTCAAGTCTTATAATACTTAAAATGTTAGATAATAAGAGCATGGAATTTAAGGATAAATTAAAAGAATTGCGCACTTGGAAAGGGTTAAGCCAAATGAACTTAGCAAAGGAAACGGGTTTAAGCCAATCGGCAATCGCAAAATGGGAACTTGGAAAAACCGAGCCGACGGCTTCGGCGCTGATTGTGTTGTCGCGCTATTTTAACGAAAGTGTTGATTATATATTAGGACTGCAAGATTAAACGCAGTATTATAATAAAACCCCCCCTGCGCAAATGCGCAAGGGGGGCTTTTTCCTTATTTTATTCCTCGCCTTCGGGATTTTCCGCAGGTGTTTCGACCGTTTCAGATTCCGCCGCATGATCCGTCAGTTCTTCGGCGGGAAGATCCGCCGCCGTTTCTTCGGGCGCAACCGTTTCCGCCTCGTCGTCGCGCTCGGTAATTGCCACCGTCGCCACGACGCCGCCGCGCACGCTCATGAGCCGCACGCCGCGCGTATTTCTGCCGATCTGCGAAATCGCGTCGCCGTGCATGCGAATGACGATTCCTGCGGAAGATACGAGCATGACGTCGAGATCGTCGCGCACGAGTTTCATATTCACAAGTCCGCCCGTTTTGTCGTTAAACACGCCCGCTTTGATTCCCATGCCTGCGCGACCCTGCCGACGGTAATCTTCGGGATCGGTGCGTTTGCCGTAACCGTTTTCGGAAACGGTGAGAATGTCGTACCCTTCCTGCAAGACAAGCATATCGACGACGTGCTCGCCTTTGCCGAGGTTCATCGCCCTTACGCCCATGGTATCGCGCCCCATCGGACGCACGTCGCTTTCCGCAAAGCGGATACATTTGCCCGAGCTGCCCGCTACGATAATATCGTTGCCGCCGCCCGTAAACTGCACGGATATGAGCTCGTCGCCCTCGGTGATCTTGATCGCGATCTTGCCGCTGCGCATGATACGCGCAAATTCGCTCGTCGCCGTCTTTTTGATCAAACCGTTTTTGGTCGCCATGACGAGGTACCCCTCGCCATCCTCGCGTACGGGCAGGATTGCCGCAACTTTTTCGCCCGCCGCAAGCTGAATGATATTGACGACCGCTCTGCCGCGCGCCGTGCGGTTTGCCTCGGGAATTTCATACCCTTTCACCGAATACACCTTGCCGAAATTCGAGAAGAACAACACGGGACGGTGCGTATTGCACACGAACATGTGCTCGATGAAGTCGTCCTCTTTGGGTTTATGCCCCGTAATGCCCACACCGCCGCGGTTCTGCGCGCGGTATTCGGCAACGGGGAAGCGTTTGACGTAGCCGCCGTGCGTCATGGAAATAACGACGTCCTCTTCGTCGATGAGATCGGCGTCCTCGATGTCGCCGTAATCGACGGAAATTTCGGTTTTACGGGGCGAAGGATATTTGCCGCGGATCGTAAGCAGGTCGGCGCGGATGATCGCCATAACGCGGCTTTCATGCGCCAAAATGTCTTTTAAGTCGGCAATGGTGAGCTGCAACTGCGCCAACTCTTCTTTGAGTTTTTCCACTTCGAGCGAAGTTAAGCGCTGCAAACGCATTTCCAGAATGGCGTTCGCCTGCTTTTCCGAAAGCTCGAATGCCGCGATGAGCTTCGCGCAAGCCTCGTTCTTGTCGGCGGATTCCTTGATGATTTTAATGACTTCGTCGATATGCGCAAGCGCGAGCACCAGCCCCGCGATGATATGCGCGCGTTCCTCGGTTTTGTTGAGATCGTAACGCGTTCTGCGTTCGATGACTTCTTTTTGATGTTTGAGATAATATTCTAGAATTTCGCGCAGGTTGAGCGTTTTTGGTTCGGTGCCGTTCTCGACGAGCGCCAACAGAATGATGCCGTCGGAAATCTGCAAATTCGTGTGCTTGTAAAGGGAATTGAGCACGACCTGCGCGTTCGCGTCCTTCTTGCACTCGATGACGACGCGGAGTCCGTCTCTGCCCGATTCTTCGCGCACGTCGGAAATGCCTTCGAGCCGTTTATCGCGCACCATGTTCGCAATCGTTTCGACAAGCTGCGCCTTGTTGACCTGATAAGGAAGCTCGGTGACGACGATGCGCGAACGCACGTTGCCGCCCGTGCCGTGTTCCTCGATTTCGCATTTCGAACGAATGACGATATTTCCCTGACCCGTGCGATACGCCTTGCGGATGCCGCCGCGCCCCATAATGATGCCGCCTGTGGGGAAGTCGGGTGCAGGAATATAGTCCATGAGTTCGTCGACGGTGATTTCGGGATTGTCGATCATGGCAATCGTGCCGTCGATCACCTCGGCAAGATTATGCGGCGGGATATTCGTCGCCATACCGACGGCGATACCGTCCGACCCGTTGACAAGCAAATTGGGGAAGCGCGCGGGCAACACGGCGGGTTCCATTTCGTTGCCGTCGAAGTTGGGGAAGAAATCGACCGTTTCTTTATCGAGATCGCGCAGCATTTCCGCCGAAAGTTTGGTAAGGCGCGCCTCGGTGTAACGCATAGCCGCAGGGGGATCGCCGTCAACCGAACCGAAGTTTCCGTGTCCGTCTACGAGCGGGAAGTTGATCGAGAAATCCTGCGCCAGACGCACGAGCGCGTCGTATACCGAGCTGTCGCCGTGGGGGTGATATTTACCCATGCAGTCGCCGACGATACGCGCGCACTTTTTATACGCTTTATCGTTGTAAAGCCCCATCTCGTGCATGGAAAATAAAATACGGCGATGCACGGGTTTCAAGCCGTCGCGCACGTCGGGAATGGCGCGCGCCTTATTTACCGCCATCGCGTAGGCGATAAACGAACGCTTTAATTCGTCGTTTACCTCGACGTCGAGGATCTTCGTCATCGCGAGCGTTTTCTTAAACTCTTCGGTCAACTCGGGGCTGATATCTTTTTTAGCCATAATATTATCCTTTTCTAATTATCACGATCGCGTCGATCAGATGTCCAGATCGGTTACGAGCGTCGCGTTTTCTTCGATGAACTGACGGCGCAGCGCAGGGCTTTCGCCCATGAGAACGGAAAACATTTTGTCCGCTTCCATCGCGTCTTTCATGCTCACTTTCACGAGCGTGCGCGTGGCGGGGTTCATGGTCGTATCCCAAAGCTGTTCGGTGCTCATTTCGCCCAGACCTTTATAACGCTGATATTCCACCTTGTTGTTGTTCGCCGCGTCGTAAGCCGTTTTCTCTTCCTCGGAATAAAGATACACTTCTTCTTTGCCCTTCATCGACGCCTTATACAGGGGGGGCATGGCGGAATAGACGTGCCCGTGTTCGATGAGCGGACGCATGTAACGGAAGAGGAAGGTTAAAAACAGAATACGGATATGCGCGCCGTCGACGTCGGCATCGGTCATGGAAATAATGCGGTCGTATCTGAGCTTACTCTCGTCGAAGTCGTCTAAAATGCCGCAGCCGAACGCCGTGATCATGGCTTTGATTTCGGCGTTTTCGAGCACGCGGTTCAGTCTTACCTTTTCCACGTTAAGAATTTTGCCGCGCAAAGGCAGGATTGCCTGAAATCTTCTGTCTCTTCCCTGTTTCGCCGTGCCGCCTGCCGAATCGCCCTCGACGATATAAATTTCGCACAGCTCGGGGCGTTTGTCCGAACAGTCGGCAAGTTTGCCGGGCAGCGTGGTCGTTTCGAGCACGCCCTTGCGCCGCGTCAGCTCGCGTGCCGAACGCGCCGCCTCGCGCGCCTTTTGCGCCGTGATACAGCGCAACACAAGCTCTCTTGCCTCGGCGGGGTGTTCTTCGACGTAGGTGCCGAAGCTCTCGGCGACGCATTTGCTCACGAAGGGACGGATAAACGAATTGTTGAGTTTATCCTTGGTTTGCGACTCGAACTGCGCGTCCTCTAATTTAACGGATACAACGGCGGTGATGCCTTCGCGCACGTCCTCGCCCGAAAGACGGTCGCTTTCCTTTAAGATATTGAGTTTCTTGCCCGCGTCGTTGATGACTTTGGAAAGCGCAAGCCGCAATCCTTCGACGTGCGTTCCGCCGTCGATGGTATTGACGTTGTTGGCGTAAGAATAAATGACTTCGTTATAACTTTCGTTATATTGAATAGCGATCTCGCAGACCGTCGTCCCTTCCTGCGCCTCGAAGTAGAGCGGTTCGGGAAAAAGCGTGTTGTTGGCGCGGTTGAGCTCTTCCACAAGCTCTTTGATCCCGCCCTCGTACAAAAACGTGTCGCTCTTTTCTTTGCCTTCGCGTTTGTCGGTCAGCGTGATGGTCAGCCCTTTGTTGAGGAAGGCAAGCTCTTTTAAGCGTACTTTGAGCGTTTCGTATTTGAACACAATGGTTTCGAAGATGTCCGCGTCGGGGAAAAAGGTAACCTTCGTGCCCGTTTTTTCGGTATCCCCGACCACCGCCAGCGCGCGCTGCGGCACGCCGCGGTTATAAGTCTGTTTGTAAATATGCCCGTTCTGGAAAATTTCCGCGTCGAGCCATTCGGAAAGCGCGTTCACGGCTTTCACGCCCACGCCGTGCAATCCGCTCGAAACCTTGTAACCCGAATCGCCGCCGAACTTGCCGCCCGCGTTGACCTTGGTAAAGACGACTTCCACGGTGGAAATACCCTCTTTGGGGTGAACGGCGGTGGGGATCCCGCGCCCGTTGTCTTCCACGGTGCACGAGCCGTCGGCGTTGATCGTGACGTCGACGCGGTTGCAGTAGCCCGCTAAGGCTTCGTCGATCGAGTTGTCAACAACCTCACTCACAAGGTGATGCAGTCCCTTTTCGTCGGTCGAACTGATATACATGCCGGGGCGCTTGCGGATATGTTCCAACCCGTCAAGCACCTGTATTTGTTCCGCGCCGTATGCGCTTTCTACTTTTTCAGTCATAAACCCTCCGTTTCTTCGCGTTTAGGTTACCCCGCGCACGCATGCGCGCGTGCGCGACAATATTTATATGCGTTTATTATAACATAACAAACGGAAAAAGTACAGCCGTTTCGCAAGTTTTTCGCTAAAAACTTTGTCGAAACGCAAAAAATAAGCGTTGCAAGCCCCTTATAAGCCTTGCAACGCCTTGTTTCGATAGAACACACCGCCGCGCCCCTTTCGCCCCGAAACGCGCCTTTTACGCCCTGAAAACATCTTCCGCCAGTCTTTCCACCTCTTCGCTCGTCTGCGCCGTGAACAAACGGCGCTTATGTTCGCTCGCGCCCTTTTGCCCCTTGATATAGAACGCCGCCATTTTGCGCATAAATACGCAGGCAAACCGTTCGCCGTAGAGTTCGCGCGTTTCGCGCAGTTGGCGCAAAAACAGCGTTTTGATGTCTTCGCCCGGCGTTCCGAGAAGATCGCAGAAGATATGCGGACGGTAGAGCGCGGCGCGCGCGATCATCACGCCGTCCGCCCCCGTGCGCGCAAGCATGGTTTCGGCGTCCTTTTTCGACCAGATCCCGCCGTTTGCAAAAACGGGAATGCCGACCGCCGCTTTCGCCGCGGCGATCTGTTCGAAATCGGGCGCGCCCGCATAAATTTTTTCGCGCGTTCTGCCGTGCACGGTGATCATGCACGCCCCCGCGCCTTCGCACATTTTGGCAAATTCGGCGGCGATCTTGCGATCTTCCGTCACCCCCGTGCGAAATTTCACCGAAATGCGTTTTCCGCTTTTGACGCAGGCGGAAATCACCCGTTCCGCAAGCGGCATATCTTCGAGCAGCGCGCTTCCCTCGCCGTTACGCACGATCTTCGGCATGGGGCAACCCATGTTGATATCGACAAGATCGAAGGGCGCGAGCGCCTCGCTTTCACACGCCGTGCGTATGATTGCAGGATCGTTCCCAAAAATCTGCGCCGCCTTGGGCGATTCCGCGCCGCAAAGCAACAGTTTTTCGGTTTCCTCGCTGCCGTACAGTAATCCCTTGCAGCTTACCATTTCGGTGAAGGTCAGCCCCGCGCCGAGCGCAAGGCACATTTTTCGGAAAGGATAGTTCGTATACCCCGCAAGCGGCGCCAAAAATACGTTATTCGGGCATACCATGCCCGCGATCATAATCGGATCAAACACGGCGAACCGCCTCGACGTAATAGCGCATGCGCTCTTCTTCCGTAAGCGCGTTCACGGCTTTTCCGTCCGCCAACACCATTTTTTCAAATTCCTCGTAACGGCGGCGCACCTTGTTGCAACTGTCTAACAGTGCCTGTTCGCAATCGAGCCCCGTCAACCGCCCGAGCTGCACGACGACCATCAGACAGTCGCCCAGCGCATTTGCCGCCGCCGCGCTCTCGCCCGCCGCGTGCATTTGTTCGAGCACGCCCGCGATCTGATCGAGCCGCGCTTTGGTTTCCGCAAATCCGGTTTCGGGAAATCCCCCCTTCGCCATGCGTTTGCAGATCTTCTGCGCGCGCAGCAGCGCGGGGAAGCCTTCGGGTACGTCGTTGACGCTCTGCGTGAACGTCGTCTGGTGTTTTTCGGCCATCTTGTTTTTATCCCACACGGAAAGCGCGCCGTCGGCTCCCGCCGCCTTGTCCTGCCCGAATACATGGGTATGCCGCCCGATGAGTTTGGCGCACAGACCGCTCGTCATATCCCCCACCGTGAACCCGCCGCGTTCCTCTTCGATCAGCGCATGAAAAAGCGCCTGCATGAGCACGTCGCCCGTTTCCTCGCACATGCGCTCGGGATCCTTGCGGTCGATGGCGTCCACCAGCTCGTAAGCCTCTTCGAGCGCGTTGATGCGGATACTCTCGTGCGTCTGCGCTCTGTCCCACGGGCAGCCGTCGGGCGCGCGCAGGCGTTTGAGGATCGCCACGCAGTCGTCGAAAGTAAACCGCTTTTTTTCGAGCAGCGGCACGTCGTACACTACGACGCCCGCCCCCGTATAATCTTCCTGCCGGTCGAGTTCGTAAAGCGCAATGCGTTTCTTGCCGTCTGATCGCACAAAGAACGCCTCGGCTTCGTCGCCGCAGCGCTCGGTTAAGTAGAGTTTAACATCGCCCGCCAGATCGGCGTCGGTGAGGTCGTAGATCACAAGCGGGAAGCAGGGTTCTTTTTCGCAGAGCTCATAGGCGGAAACGGCGGTATACGCGCCGAACAGCCCCGCCTCGGCGGCAAACTTC
The DNA here is from genome assembly GCA_910589015.1 of uncultured Christensenellaceae bacterium. Taxonomy (GTDB): domain Bacteria; phylum Bacillota; class Clostridia; order Christensenellales; family Borkfalkiaceae; genus Gallimonas. The sequence continues at coordinate 34,683 of CAJUSA010000013.1, read as the reverse complement.
GCCGCGCGCGAAACGCCTTCGACGACCTGTACGCCGCCTTTCCCGATGAGAAGATGCGCCGCCCTGTCCTCGCTTACGCCGCCTTCCACGCAGTAACACACGTCGCCCTTGCAGGCGCGCACTTGCTTTGCGATGTTTTTTGCAAGCGTATCGAAAGAACGGCTTTTCTCGAACAGCGCGTCGAAAGTTTCAAAGTTTATTCCTTCCTCTTTCAAACCTTCGGATACGGGCGACGAATTTCTCACGAATACGCGTTCCGCCCGTTTCAGGGCGGCAAGCCCCTTCTTCGTCAAATCGCCTTTTTCCGTTCCCAGTCCGATTACCGTTATCATGATGCTTCCTCTTTGTTTTTCTTACAGTATAAAACAAATCGAGCGAAAAAGCAATCATATAACAGACGTTTGCGGCAATCGCCGCCCCCGTCGCCGAAAAAACGGGAACAAGCGCGAACTGCAACGCCGTTTTACACACGACGGCGATGAGCATCGAAAGCGCCGCTTTGTTCGCCCGCCCCATGCCCGTCAGGCAGGCGGCAAGCGTATCGATGCCCGATACCGTTACGGCGGAAACTGCAAGCATACGCACAAGCGACACGAGCGTGCGCGCATCCTCCGTGCCGAGCGAGGGATAGAGCAGGGATACGACGAATTTTGCGAGCACGAACAACCCCAGCGTGCAACAGAGCGAAAGCGCAAACGTGATCACCAGCGAAAAGAGCGCGCTTTTTTTCGCGCCCTCTTCGTCGCCGCGCGCGCAACGCGCCGAAACGGCGGGCACGGTTGCCGCGGCAAGCCCGTAACAAGCCGTTGCGGGAAGATTGACGAGCGAAATCGCCCCGCCCGCAAAGAGCCCGTAGAGCGATACCGCGCGCGAACGTTCGCAGGGCAGCAACCGCACGAGCAGCACGCTGTCAGCCGTTTGCGACAAAGGCAGGATCGCCGCGGCGATCATGACGGGCAACACGTTTTTCAGGATATCCGTACTCTTGGTTTTATGAACGCTGAACAGCGCGGGCGCGGCGCGTTTTTCGCGTTGCAAACGCACGAGTAAAAACACAAGCGCGACGATTTCGGATACGGTCACCGCGCCGAGCGCGTACACCACGGCGCGCACGCTGCCCGCATAACGGCTTGCGAAAAACAACCCGAGCGACGCTTTGACGAGTTGTTCGACCACCTCGGAAAGCGCGGTCGGCGCCATGTCGCTGCCGCCCTGAAAATACCCGCGCAAAACGGCGATGATCGCCACGAAAAAAACCGAGGGCGCAAGCGCCAGATAACACGCAAACAGGTTTTCGTCGCCTTGCATGGCAGACATGACGGGAGCAAAGAGCCCCATGAGCATGGCGCCGCCCAGCCCCGCCGCCGCAAACAGCAACAGCGTGGTCTTTAAGGTCGAACGCGTATGCCGTCCCCGCGCCGTTTCGTTTGCAACGATACGGGAAAACGCCGACGGGATCCCCGCCGACGAAAACGTAAGCAAAAAACAAAAGAGCGGATAGGTCATCTGATAAAGTCCCATGCCGTATCCGCCCAAATGCCCCACGAGCGCGATGCGGTATAACGCCCCGATGGCTTTTGCGATGATTCCGCCCGCCGAGATCACGGCGACGTTTTTGAGGAAAGCTGCGTGTTTCATTATGTAGATCCCCCTGCATGCCTTACAAAGGGGGTTCGCCGTGCTTATTCGAACTGATTGGCAATGATGTCCGCGGTGAGGCGGGCGAGCTTGACGGCGGCGTTATCCATGATCGCCCCTTCGTCGCCCGAAAGCAGAATGACCGCGCCGAGGCAGTCGCCGCCCGTTACGATGGGCACGATGACCTGCGCCGTAAAATGCTCGTCGTCGCCTTCGGCGATCGGAATGACCTTGCCTCCTTCCGCCAGACAGGCAAAGTAACTTCTGCGCGACTTTAACACCTCGGTCATCTCTTCCGAAATCGTTTTCGATACAATGGCGCGCTTGCCCTGCCCGTAAGCGCTTAACACCGCGTCGGTATCGGTAATCGCGGAAAGATATCCGCTCTGTTCGTTCAAAGACTTTGCCGTTGCCTCGGCAAAGCGTTCCACCGACGCGATCGGCGAATATTTTTTGAGCATCAGCTCGTCGCGGTCGGTAAAGAGTTCCAAAGGATCGCCTTCGCGGATACGCAGCGTGCGGCGGATCTCTTTCGGGATCACCACCCTGCCCAACTCGTCGATTCTCCGCACGATTCCCGTTGCTTTCATAAAAAAATTCCTCCGTATAATGTCATTTTGCGAAACGGCAAAATTTTTATACAAAGGAATTTATTTTTTCGTTTTAGGTTATCGGCACGTTCGGATCAGCTTTTCAAAAGCGGGCAGCGAACGTTCAATCGTTTCCCGCTTGACGCAATACGAAATGCGCACATAGCCCTCTACGCCGAAACTATCGGAAGGAACGAGCAATAATTCGAACTTTTTCGCCCGTTCGCAAAAGACTTTCGCGTCGGGCAGGGGCGATTTGACGAACAGATAAAACGCGCCCTCGGGTTCGACGCATTCGTAACCGAACGACCGCAACGCATTGTAAAGAAGATCGCGGTTTTCGCGGTATTGCGCAATATCGCCCGACTTCCCCAAGCACGCCGCGCAGACGCGTTGAAAGAGCGCGGGCGCGCAGACGTAACCCAGACTTCTGCCCGCGCCGCACACGGCGGCAAACACATCGTCGGCATGCGCACTCTGCGGCGGAACGGCGATATAGCCGATGCGTTCGCCCGCCAGCGAAAGCGACTTCGAAAAGGAATAACACACGATCGTATCGCGGTAATACGCGGCGGGATACGGCACCTTGGCGCCGTAAGTGAGTTCGCGGTAAGGTTCGTCGGCGATCAGAAAGATCGGCGCGCCCTTTTGCGCGCTCTTTTTATTCAGTAACGCGGCAAGCTCTTTCAGCTCGTTTTCGCCGTATACCGTTCCCGCGGGATTGTTGGGCGAATTGATGATCACGGCTTTGGTTTTTTCCGTGATCGCACGATCCAACGCACCCATGTCAAGACGGAAACGCCCGTCTGCGCGCGCAACCCGCACCATGCCCCCCGCGTTCTCGATAAACACGCGGTATTCGGGAAAATACGGCGCGATCACGACAAATTCGTCGTCCTTTTCGCACAGCGCCTTCAACGCAATCGTGAGCGACGCCGCCGCCCCGCACGTCATGTAGACGTGATCCCCGTCCATAGGTACGCCGGACGCATCCGATATGTAGTTTGCCACCGAATCACGCACCTGCGCGTCGCCCGCCGCAGAGGTATAACCGTGCAACACCTTGGGCGGCAAGTCGCTTAGCAAACGCTTGATTTCCTGCTCGACGCAAGCAGGCGCGGGAATGCTCGGATTACCGAGGGAAAAATCGAACACGTTTTCCCTACCGATTTCCTGCGCGCGCGCGTTCCCGTATTCAAACAGTTCGCGGATCGCCGAGCGTTCCCGCCCTAATTGCCGCATTTTTTCGTTTATCATCATGTTTTCCTTTTTTATTTCATGAAGAGATTCCTCGGCTACGCTCGGAATGACAGTAACTGCCCGATCCGGAAACCGTGCTATTTTGTCATTCTGAGGGCGAAGTCCGAAGAATCCCTTTCCCGAATTTACAATACTTTTTTCAAAAACTGCCCCGTGTAGCTCTTTTCGGCGCGCGCAATCTCTTCGGGCGTGCCCGTGCACAGAATTTCGCCGCCGCCGTCGCCGCCGTCCGGTCCGAGGTCGATGATATGATCGGCAATCTTCACGACGTCGAGATTGTGCTCGATGACGACGACGGTGTTACCCCCGTCGCGCAGACGCAGTAAGATCGAAACGAGCTTGTCCACGTCGTAACTCGAAAGTCCCGTCGTCGGTTCGTCGAGAATATACACCGTTTTGCCCGTCGAGCGGCGCGAAAGCTCGGTTGCCAGCTTCACGCGCTGCGCTTCGCCGCCCGAAAGCGTCGTCGAGCTTTGCCCTAATTTGATATAGCCAAGCCCCACCTCGTTGAGCGCGGCGACCTTGTTATAAATCGACGATACGTTGCGGAAAAACTCGCACGCCTCTTCTACCGTCATGTCGAGCACGTCGGCAATGGTCTTGCCCTTGTAATGCACTTCGAGCGTTTCGCGGTTATAACGTTTGCCGCCGCACACTTCGCAGGGAACGTAGACGTCGGGCAAAAAGTGCATTTCGATCTTCATAATACCGTCGCCCTGACAGTTCTCGCACCGTCCGCCCGCCACGTTGAAGGAAAATCTGCCCGCCTTGAAGCCCATTTGTTTGGCGTCTTGCGAGGCGGCGAACAGCTCGCGGATCCCGCCGAACGCGCCCGTATAGGTCGCGGGGTTGGAACGCGGCGTTCTGCCGATGGGCGATTGGTCGATCGCCACGACTTTATCGAAGTATTCGAGCCCCGAAAACACGCCGTGTTTGCCCTGCGGCAGACGCGCACCGCCCAAATTGTTGGAAAGCACGGGCAGAATAATTTCGTTGACGAGCGAAGACTTGCCCGAGCCCGAAACGCCCGTGACGGCGGTGATCAGCCCCGCAGGGATTTCCGCCGTAAACCCTTTCAGATTATTCTGACGGCAGTCCTCTACACGGAACACTCTGCCGTCGGGCGCTTTGCGAACGGAAGGCACGGCGATCTTCTTTCTGCCCGAAAGATAATCGCCTGTGACCGAGCGCGGCGCGGCGCAGATATCTTCCACACTGCCGCACGCCACGACTTCGCCCCCGTGTACGCCCGCCTGCGGCCCGATATCGACGAGATAGTCGGCGGCGCGCATGGTGTCTTCGTCGTGTTCGACAACGATGAGCGTATTACCCAGATCGCGCAGTCCTTTGAGCGATTGCAGCAGCTTGTCGTTGTCGCGCTGATGTAGCCCGATGCTCGGCTCGTCGAGAATATACAGCACGCCCGTGAGCGCGCTGCCGATTTGCGTGGCAAGACGGATACGCTGGCTCTCGCCGCCCGAAAGCGTCGCCGCCGAACGCGAAAGCGTTAAATAATCGAGCCCCACGCCGATCAAAAATTCGATACGGCTTTTAATTTCTTTCAGAACGACGGCGGCGATTTTTTCCTGCGTAGGCGTTAAAATCAGTCCGTCGAGAAACGCGGCGATATTGCGCACGGGCATGTCGCAAAGTTCCGCAATATTTTTGCCGCCCACCGTGACGGCGAGCGCCTCTTTTTTGAGGCGTTTTCCGCGGCAGACGGGGCAATCGGACGTACGCATGTACCGCTCGATATCCCACTTGACGCCCGTCGAGCTCGTCTGCGCATACCGCCGTTGCAGGTTATTCACGAACCCTTCCCAGCTCATGGAATAACTTCCCGAAAAGGCGTGCGTCTTATAATCGAGGTTGATCTTTTCGCCGCCGTTACCGTACATGAGAATATCGTAAGCCGACTTGGGCAGCTCGCTTACGGGCACGTCGAGCGAAAAACCGTAGCGTTTTGCAAGCGCGGTGACGTACATGAGGTTGGTGGAATTGCTCTCGAGCATCCAGCCGCTTGCATGAATCGCGCCCTCGCGCAGCGTTTTGCTCTTGTCGGGGCACAACAGATCGGGATCGACCGCCTGCGTAAATCCCAGCCCCGTGCATGCGGGGCACGCGCCCCACGGGGTGTTGAAGGAAAACAGACGCGGCTCGATTTCCTCGATCGAAATATCGCAGTCGGGGCAGGAATAACGCGAAGAATAGAGCGTTTCCTCGCCCTCGCAGTCGATGACGACCAGCCCGTCGGCAAGTTTCAGCGCCGTTTCGAGACTCTCGGTCAGGCGTTTGAGCATGCCCTCTTTGATGACAAGGCGGTCGACGACCACGCTCACGTTGTGACGGATATTCTTTTCGAGTTTGATCTCTTCCTGCAAGTCGTAAACGATGCCGTCGATCTTCACGCGGGCGTATCCGCTTTTGCGGTATCCCTGCAATTCCTTTTGAAATTCGCCCTTTTTGCCGCGCACAACGGGCGCGTCGATGAGGATCTTGCTGCCTGCGGGCAGTTCCATAACGCGGTCGGCAATCTCGTCCACCGTGCGGCGTTTGATCTCTTTTCCGCATTTGGGGCAGTGCGGCGTACCCGCGCGCGCATACAAAAGGCGCAGATAATCGTAAATTTCCGTCACGGTGCCAACCGTCGAACGGGGATTTTTGGAAGTCGTTTTCTGATCGATCGAAATGGCGGGCGAAAGCCCGTCGATACGCTCGACGTCGGGCTTTTCCATCATGCCCAAAAACTGCCGCGCATAGGAAGAAAGACTTTCCATATACCGCCGCTGCCCTTCCGCAAAGATCGTATCGAACGCCAGCGTAGACTTGCCCGAGCCCGAAACGCCCGTAAACACGGTGAGCGAACCGCGCGGCACATGCACGTCGATATTTTTCAGATTGTTTTCCTTTGCGCCTTTAACGTAAATTTCTTCCTTCATATCAGTCCTTTGCGCCGCGCGATCTCGGCGACGCACCGTTCGATGCCTTCCCAGTCAGAGGCGAAAAATTCCACTTCGCTCAGGCGGTTCATGCAATGCCTGCCCGCGGCGAGCACGGCGGCAACGCCCTGCTGCTGCGCCGCGACGCAGTGGTCGACGTCGTTATCGACGAGCACGTCGATGCGGTGTTCGCGGCAATACGTTCCCTTATCCGCGATCTGCGCGGCGAGCGTATCGTAAGGGATCTTACGCTTCTGCAGCCAGTCGCGCGAAATCGCCTCGGGATTGATGAACCAATCCTTGGGGCGGGACGTTAAAATCGTGATGTTATGCCCCTGCGCGCGCCAGCGTTCGAGCGCTTCGCGCGCGCCCTTGCGCACGGGCGCGTCGGTAAACACGACCATGCCGCCGTCACGAATAAACGCAATCGCGTCCTCTTCGCGCCAGTTGACGACCTTGACGAATTTATCGGCATACGGGTCGGTAATTTCAAAGGGAAGATGATTGCGTTTTATGTACGCCTCGGCAAGCTTTGCACGCTGCACGATGTTGAGCGTATCGTCGATATCGACTGCGATATTCATATGACCTCCTTCTTTTATCCGCGCAGACGCCGCCGCAACTGCGCGATCGTTTCGCGGATCTCGATCGCCCGCTCGAAATCGAGCTGCGCCGACGCCACTTTCATGAGCGCTTTGAGTTTTTCGATTTCTTCGGGAATATCCTTCGCCTTGATCCCCTCGGTCTTGCGCGTTTTATCGGTGATCAGTAAAGACGACTTGACTTCCTTGACGATCGTCCGCGGGGTGATGCCGTGTTCCTCGTTATACTTCTTCTGCACGCCGCGGCGGCGTTCGGTTTCGCCGATGGCGCGTTTCATGCTGTCCGTCACGGTGTCGGCGTACATGATCACCCTGCCTTCGGCGTTGCGCGCCGCTCTGCCGATGGTCTGCACGAGCGAGGTTTCGCTGCGCAGAAACCCTTCTTTATCGGCGTCGAGAATGGCGACAAGCCGCACTTCGGGAAGATCCAGTCCCTCGCGCAGCAGGTTAATGCCGCACAGCACGTCGAACTCGCCCGAACGCAACCCGTTTACGATATCGATGCGCTCTAACGCGTCGATATCCGAGTGCATGTAACGCACCTTCACACCGTTTTCTTTGAGGTAATCGGTAAGATTTTCCGCCATGCGTTTGGTGAGCGTGGTGACAAGCACCCTGCCGCCTGCGCCCGTAACCGTTTTGATTTCCGAAAGCAAATCGTCGATCTGCCCTTTGGTCGGTTTGACGGTGACGGGGGGATCCAACAGCCCCGTGGGGCGGATAAGCTGTTCGGCGACCTGCCCCGCCTGTTCAAGCTCGTAGGGCGCGGGCGTGGCGGAAACGCAGATGAGCTGCGGCACGCGCTCGTCGAACTCTTCGAAGGTGAGAGGGCGGTTGTCGTAAGCCGATTTTAAGCGGAATCCGTAATTGACAAGGTTGGTCTTGCGCGAGAGGTCGCCGTGATACATGGCGCGGATCTGCGGGATCGTCATGTGGCTCTCGTCGATAAACACAAGAAAATTCGGCGGAAAATAATCGAGCAGCGTAAACGAGGGTTGCCCGGGACTTCTGCCGTCGAAATAACGCGAATAGTTTTCCACGCCCGAACAGTAACCGATTTCGCGCAGCATTTCGAGGTCGTGCTCGGTGCGCTGACGAAGGCGCTGCGCTTCCAACAGCTTTCCTTCGTCCTCGAACGCCCTGACCTCGCCGCGCATATCCTCTTCAATGACCGATAACGCGCTTTGCAGCTTTTCACTGCCCACGGCGTAGTGGCTCGCGGGGAAGATGACGGCGTGTTTGAGCGCCGATACCGTCTTGCCCGTGACGATATCGCACTCGCCGAGCGTTTCGATCTCGTCGCCGAAGAACCCCACGCGAATCGCCACCTCGGAATTGGACGCGGGGAAAATTTCGACGATGTCGCCGCGCACGCGGAAACACGAGCGTTTAAAATCGGTATCGTTGCGGGTATAGTGAATTTCAACAAGGCGGCGCAACAGCTCGTCGCGGGCAAGTTCCTGCCCCGGACGCAACGAAATACCCAAACGGAAAAATTCCTCGGGCGCCCCCAAACCGTAAATGCAAGAAACCGAAGAAACGACGATCACGTCGTCCCTCTCGCCGAGCGAACAGGTTGCGGCGTTGCGCAGTTTATCGATCTCGTCGTTCATGGAAAGGTCTTTTTCGATATACGTATCGGTTTGGGGAATGTAGCTTTCGGGCTGATAATAATCGTAATAGGAAACGAAAAATTCCACGCGGTTTTCGGGGAAAAATTCGCGGAATTCGTTGCAAAGCTGCGCGGCAAGCGTTTTATTGTGCGCGATCACGAGCGTGGGTCGCCCCACGTTTTTGATGACGTTCGCCATGGTAAACGTTTTGCCGCTGCCCGTTACGCCGACGAGAACCTGCGTGCGGATCCCGTCTTTCACGCCTTCGGTCAGCTTTGCGATCGCCTCGGGCTGATCGCCCGTAGGCGCAAACGGCGATTTTAAGATAAATTCGTGATGTTCCATTGTTTTTCCTGTTCTCCGCCTGCGCCCCCTTGTATCAAGGGGTGAGCCGTCAGGGGCGGTGGGATTGCCGTGTTTCCCTATCTCGCCCCCCTGTCACGTTGAGCGTAGCCGAAACGTCTCTTTGGGATTCTTCGACAAGCTCAGAATGACAGATTTTTAAGCACCAATGCGCAGCAAATGAACGTTTGTTTGTTTCTATTATAAAACGTTCGACACGATTTGTCAAACGTTTTTAAGAGAAAATACTTTTCAAAATAATGCCGACCGTAGCGGACAGTGCACCGCACAAAACCGTGATAAGCAGCCGCACCCGCAAACTGCGCCTGCGCCGCAGATCGAGCCGCGCAAAGGCAAGCCCCGCCTCGTGCATATGCACGACGTAGGTGCGTTCCCCCTTGCGTTCGGTGGGAATAAGCGAAAAATATCCGTCGAGCGCGAGCGCCGAGAGCGCGCTTTCCACCTTGCCTTCGTCGAACCCGCCCCGTTTAGGCAGGGCGCAGATGAGTTCGTAGAGCGTGACTAAAAAACGTTCCTTTCCCGACGACAGCGTATACACGGCGCGCATGACCTGACTTTCGCGGCGCGTTAATCCTTCGATCCCGTTCATAACGCCCCCGCCAGCACGGCGCACAGCGCGCCGAGAAATCCGCCCAACAGCGAGGCGCAGAACACGATGAGCGTTTCCACCCCCCGGTTACGGCGCTCGTCGTGCTTTTTGCCGCTTACTTCCTGCAAAAAGCGCAGGCCCGCGGGCAGCGCGCAGAGGCAGTATTCGCCATCCTCGGCATAACGCACGTCCACGAAGGCATGTCCTTCCAGATTACATATCATTTCGCGCAGCAACGATCCGTCTACCCGATCGCTCTCGCGGAAAGTCGAGAGCAACTCGTTTTCCTCGACGATTTTATAATTGCCGCCGCATGTTTTGTGAATTGCGGTAAAAAGCCGCAGCGTCTTTTCATCGAGCATACAAGTAGTTTTGACGAAATTTCACTCTTGTATTCAGATCAACAGCAGCAGCGGATTATAAGAATAAAAAATATTCGAAAGCGGCGACGAAGTCACGACCTTTTCGTAGAAGCCAACCGACTGCGTAAGCGCTTCCGCCACGCCCGCCATCTGTTCGGGCAGCGCCTCGGAAATCGCCCCGCTTGCAATGAACCCGACGCCGAAATTAACGCCGATCACGCAGACAAACAAAATCACGAAGGTGACGAGCGAAAATAAGATGCCGTCAAAGACGACGAACGCGTGCGACTTGCCCGCCGCTTTGAGCAGAAGATTGAGCACAAACGCAATGAGAATGATGACAAGCAGAAAGACGAACGCCACGATAAACGACACGATGCCGAAACCGATCCACCCCGCCGCGATCTCGTTCATGGGGAACGTGCCCGCGATCTGCGCCGCAAACGACGAAAGGAACGGCACCTGCAAGGTCATATACATCGAAAGGAACACCGCGAAGAGCGTGAGCGTCAGCACGGTGAGCGTGACGATCATGCGCAAAAATCCCGTGCGGTAACCCCAGCGCAAAAAGAGCGCGAACATAAAAACAAAGAACAAATCGAAGGCATGCCCCGCCGCAAAATTCGTCCACACGGGGTGCGTGTAGATGACGTTGAGAAATTCGACGTTATAGGGTTCCGCACAGACAAGGGCAAGTCCGCCGAAAATCGCCGCGAACACGGCGATATTGAACACGCCCGTCACGCCGCCGAGAATGCGGTTGAGCGCGCGACCGCCCGCGCCTGCTTCGAGCGCGAGAAAGGGTTTGCGCAACACCGCGCCCGCAAGAAACACAAGCGCCGTGACCGCCAACAATCCGCCCGCCGCCAGACAAAAGAGCAACGTGCCGTTCTGTGTTTCGGGCAGAAAGCTCAAGGGCAACGTGGCAGCAAAGAGCAGCGTCGTCTGCCAGCCCAGCCAGCTCATGCGCGAAAACTTTTTGATGACGCCGTACAAGAAAGCAAGCGCTACGAGCACGCACGCGGCGACGATTACGATCGTTTGAAGTTGTCCGGCATCGAAAAGCAGTTGCGCCGTCAAATCACTTGCCCCCTTTGTTGAAATTATCCTTTAACGAAACGATTTCGGAAAGACAGAGCATGCCGTTTTCCGTGCATTTTTTATAATAACCCGTGCGCAACAGCTGGAACGCCTCGCCGTCGGGCGCTTCCGCAAGATAGGGTTCGGCTTTGGCATGAAAGACATGCTCGCTTTCGGTGTTCATGCGTTCGGAAAAGTCCTGCCCCGCATAATCGGCGTCGCGCAGCAAATGATCGTACTGTTTGAGCACCGCGTCGGCGCAGGTGCGCGCGTTTACCCAGTGAATGACGCCTTTTGCCTTGATGCCGCTCGTATCCGCACCGCTGTGCGAATCGGGCACATAAGAACAGCGCACTTCCACGACCTCGCCCTTTTCGTCGGTCACCGCCTCGTCGCAATGAATAATATAGGCGTTTTTCAGGCGCACATATCCGTCGGGTTTAAGACGGTAATATTTGGGCGGCGCCTCGAGCGCGAAATCACTGCGCTCGATATAGAGTTCTCTGCCGAACTTCACCTTGCGCGTGCCCGCGTTTTCATCGGTCTGGTTGATCGAAAAATCGATCTCTTCTTCGCCCTCGTAGTTGGTGATCACCACTTTGAGCGGATCGACCACCGCCATCGCGCGGGGCGCGTGCGCGTTGAGATAATCGCGGACAACCGCTTCGAAGTAAGAAATTTCGCATTCGGAATTGGCTTTCGCCACCCCCGCCCGTTCGCAGAAATCGTTGATCGCCGCGGCGGGTATGCCGCGGTTCCGCAAGCCCGCGAGCGTAGGCATGCGCGGATCGTCCCACCCGTGCACGCTGCCGTCCGCAACGAGCTTTTTCAGATACCGCTTGCTCATGACAAGATTGGTCATACTGAGCCGCGCAAACTCGATTTGCCGCGGCTTGGGCGCAAAACCTAGCGTAACGCCCACCCAGTCGTATAGCGGGCGGTGGTCTTCGAATTCGAGCGTGCAGAGCGAATGCGTCACGCCCTGCAAATAATCGCAGATGGGGTGCGCATAGTCGTACATGGGGTAGATGCACCACTTATCGCCCGTGCGGTGGTGCGTCGCGCGCAGAATGCGGTAGATAACGGGATCGCGCAAGTTGATGTTGGGCGAACTCATGTCGATCTTCGCGCGCAGGCACTTTTCGCCGTCGGCGTACTTACCCGCTTTCATCTCGCGGAACAGGCGCAGATTTTCTTCCGCCGTACGGTTGCGGTACGGACTTTCCTGCCCCGGTTCGGTAAGCGTGCCGCGCGTCGCCTTGATCTCTTCCGCCGAATAATCGCACACGAACGCCTTGCCCGACATGATAAGCCGCTCGGCATAATCGTAAATGATATCGAAGAAATCGGAAGCATACACTTCCTTATCCCATTGATAGCCGAGCCACGCGATATCGGCGCGGATCGCATCGACGAACTCGGTTTTTTCCTTCGAAGGGTTGGTGTCGTCGAAAAACAGATTGCATGTGCCGCCGTAGCGCGCCGCCGTGCCGAAATTGACGTACATGCTCTTTGCGTGACCGATATGAAGATATCCGTTGGGTTCGGGCGGGAAACGCGTTTTCACCGCCGAGCCGTTCGCTTTGTCCTCTTCTACAATCTGCCAGATAAAATTTGCCGTATCCGCCATAAACCTTCCTTCCCGTCGCGTATAATTTTACTTTACAATTATAGCATGATTTTCCTAAAAAAGATACTGTTTCCGTAGAATTTTTTCAAGAAAATGCCGTATACGCCGCCATGCCCCCGCCGTTTTATAAAAAAATCCCCCGTAACATACGGGGGAAGGCAATTGCGCTTATTCCCACACACCGTCGTCGCCCACGCTTTCCGAACGGTCGGCGACGTCCAGCCCCAGCCGCACGCCGAAACGGAACCCCTCTTTATAATAGAGAATGGTTTCCGCACTGTTCAGATCTTCCTGCAAACGCCTGTATTCCGAAAACCGCGCCGCCGCCGCGGGGTGTTCGCGCAACGCATCTTCGAAATAATCTTCGATCGCACTGAGTTTCGCCAGAATTTCCCGCCCCTCGTCGCTCGTCTTGATTTTCGCAACGCCGCATTGATTAAATAACAATTCTTCGATCGCCGAATATTCTTTCATGTTTTTCCTCCGTTTTCAGGGTGATTTATACACCCGATTTTAATATTGCGATTGTAATATGTCAAGCGTTTTATTACAATTGTGATAAAATATTTTCATGGATAAATTCATCGAGCGCTTAAAGGAACTGCGCGCGGAAAAAAAGCTGACGCAATCACAGCTTGCAAAAGAAACGGGGCTGAGCCAATCGGCGATCGCACTTTGGGAAAACGGACGGCGTATCCCGAACGCGTTGGCGATCATAACGCTCTGTAAATATTTTGCGGTAACGAGCGACTTTCTGCTCGGCATCAGCGACTGAGTGCCATCGCCCCGCGCGAACGCTTGACAAATCGCGCGGAACATGGTAGGATAACCAACAGAAACCAAGTAGAAAAGAGGAATGGGCAACATGGCAACAAGAGCAGTGACTATGGATAAACTCGTCGCGCTGTGCAAAACGCGCGGCATCATCTTCCCCGGAAGCGAAATTTACGGCGGCATGGGCAACACATGGGATTACGGTCCCGTGGGCGTCGAGATCAAGAACAACCTCAAACGCGCCTGGTGGAAACGCTTCGTGCAGGAAAGCGACAATTCTTTCGGCGTCGACGCGGCGATCTTAATGAATTCGCGCGTGTGGGAAGCAAGCGGGCACACCACGTCCTTTTCCGACCCGAAAATGGACTGCAAGGGGTGCAAAGCGCGCCACCGCGCCGATAACCTCATCGAAAACCATTCGAAGGGAAAAGTCAACCCCGACCTCATGAGCAACGAGGAAATGGAAAATTATATCCGCGAACATCACGTTTGCTGCCCCATCTGCGGCAAGAGCGAATGGACGAATATCCGCACGTTCAACCTCATGTTCGAAACCTCGCGCGGCGTGACCGACGAGAGCCAGAACAAAATCTATCTGCGCCCCGAAACGGCGCAGGGCGAATTCGTCAACTTCCTCAACGTTCAGCGCACGACGCGCGCAAAGGTGCCCTTCGGCATCGCGCAGGTCGGCAAGGCGTTCCGCAACGAGATCACCCCCGGCAACTTCATCTTCCGCACGATCGAATTCGAGCAGATGGAACACCAGTGGTTCTGCAAAGAAGGCACCGATCAGGAATTTTACGCGCAGTTCAAGGAAAAGGCAATGCAGTTTCTGCTCGATTTAGGGTTTGCCCCCGAACACCTGCGCTTCAAGGATCACGACAAGCTCGCGCACTACGCCAAAGCGGCGTGCGACATTCAGTATGACTTCCCCATGGGCTGGTCGGAACTCAACGGCATTCACAACCGCACCGATTACGACCTTTCGCGCCATCAGGAATACTCGGGCAAATCGCTCACCTACGTCGATCCCGTTTCGGGCGAGAAATATATCCCCTACGTCATCGAATATTCGATCGGCGCCGACCGCCTTATGCTCGCGCAGCTTTCCGAGGCGTACGACGAAGAAAAGCTCGAGGGCGGCGACGTGCGCAACGTGTTGCACTTCCACCCCGCCATCGCGGCATATAAAGCGGCGATCCTGCCCCTGCAGAAAAATCTTGCGCCGCAGGCGCGCGAACTGTGCGACAAGCTCAAAAAACAATTTTCGGTCACCTACGACGAGGCGGGCTCGATCGGCAAACGCTACCGCAGACAGGACGAGATCGGCACGCCTTACTGCCTGACCGTCGATTTCGATACGCTCGAAAACGGCACGGTGACCGTGCGCGACCGCGATACCATGGCGCAGGAACGGCTTTCTTACGACGGCGTTGCCGCGTTCCTGAACGAAAAAATCGCTTTCTGAGAATGGTTACAAAATTATAACGTTTCGGAAACATTTTGTATACGCAAACGCGATATTCTTTTGCCGTCCGGAAACGACGGCAAACTTTTTTGCGGGGAGGGCTTTTCCAAATGATATGCGGTTTTCTGATCGCATATATCGTCATCGCAAGTTTGGCGGCGCTGCTGTATCTGCCCAAACTCGTCACCTTCCGTTACGCGTTCAAAAAGCCTCCGCGCCGAAAAGTGACCGCTCGGCGCAACATTTCGCTCGTCGTCGCGGCGCGCAACGAAAGCAAAACTATTCCGCCCTTGTTAGACAGCATCCTCAAACAAAACTACGATCACGATTATTTTACGCTCAACGTCATCGTCAAGGACGAACACGATCCGACGATCGAGCTCGTCAAGGCAATCGGCGGCAACATCTTCGTCGTGCCCGAACAGACCTGCAAGGGCGACGCGCTCGACGGCTATTTCAAGGCGATCGGGGAAGGGATCAAAGCCTTCGACGCCTTTGTCATCGTCGACGCCGACGCCGTGCTCTCATACGATTATGTAACCCGCCTGAACGAGGCGCTCGAATACGACAGCGACATCTTCATCACCCGCAAGTTCAACCGCAATCTTTACGGCGGCAGAAACACGCACACCATCTTTTCGGACTGCGCCGCGCTGCTCTGGCCCATTTTAGACGACTTGGGCAACAGCTGGCGCACCCAGCATAACGTACCGCTGAATTTATGCGGACAGGGCATGATGATCCGCCGCGGCGTAATCGAGAAAATCGGCGGCTGGCCCTACCGCACGCTCACCGAGGATTACGAACTGCGGCTCGACAGTTTCGTGAAGGGTTTTACGTCCATGTACTACCCCTATGCCGTCATTCATACCGAAGAGGCGACAAGCCGCGACGAAGATTACTACCGCCGTTTACGCTGGCTGACGGGTTACGCACAGTGCGATAAGAAATACCGCGCGCAGATCAAAGCGCAGGCAAAGAAACGCGGCAGACTTACCATGGGCGAGCTGGACTATCTCTACGGATATTTCCCCATCGTTCTCTTTGCCGTAATCACGGTGTTCACCATGCTCGCGGGCGCGTTGCTCACGGCGATGTACGCCGTGCACCTCAACCCGCTCTGGACGCAGGCGCTCTCGTACCTCGTCGCCCTGCCCTTCGGCGTGATGTATGTGCTGTTGGAATTGTATTCGCTGCTCGCCTATCTTTCATGCAAGCGCATGTTCGATCCGCTCACCAAGCGCGAGAAACTCGGCATGATGCTGTTCAACCCCATCTATCTGTTGGAATTCTGCCCCATCTACGTCCGCGCCGTATTTTATGCGCGGAATGGCAAAGCGCCCGCATGGCGCCAGACCGACCGCGTGGATTACGAGGAATAATTTTATTTTGCAAAACTAAGAATAACATACCGCCCCTTTTGAAAAGGGGCGGTATGTTTTATTCAAAGTGTTTAGGAACATTGTCCTCTACCGTTGTTTGGCGCAAACCAACCACAAACGTTTTGCCATTATAATTAAAAAATATTTTATCTTCTGTTTGCGCCGTCTTCCCGAAGTTACAAGCAATAAGCAAACTTACAGTTGCTCTGCACAAGACTTCTGAAAATTTTTCCGGATTTCTCGCAGTATAAAATTTAAGAACATTTGTAAAACTATCTTTAGTTTACAGTTTGAAATTAACGTTGTCAAAAGTTTCCATTTGGAAACTAAAAATAATTTTCTTAACGATATAATTTAATAAAAATAGTTTCAAGCTCGAAACGCCACGATTATGTTGTTAATTGAAGCAGTCGCTGTAAGAGTTGAAAATTTAATAAAATCACAAGAAGGGTTAACCGCATACGCCTTAGCGAAAAAGGCGGGCATGCCGCGCGGTACTTTGTGGAAAATAATACACCCAGATTTGACTTTGGTAAAAACCGTGAAATTAGATACGATTTATCAAATCGCCGCCGCGCTTGGAATTTCGTTATCGGAATTTTTCAACGATCCGATTTTCGAACAGGTAATTGATTGATGATCCCCTTTTTAGCGTTCGCACAGGACCCCTTGTCACCCTGAGCGCAGTCGAAGGGTCTTACCCTTTTCGAGATTCTTCGGCAAGCTCAGAATGACAATAAAACACGCGCGGCACGAACAACCGCACAAAAAAGCGATAAATAAAAGCCCCCTTGCACAAGGGGGCCTTTCTTTCGGTTATTTCGTTTGGTACACCAACGGAATGCCGTAAGATTGTTCGTAACATTCTTTCCACCGGTCTTGCGCCTCGGCGCGCATTTTTTCGATGCGTTCGGGGCGGGGCAGCGATTCGTCGGGATAGACCGCGGGTAAAATATTGATCCGCAATTTATGGATCTTTCCGCGTTTGCCCTTTTTGAACGTGCAAAATATCGGCAGCACGGGCACCGAAAATTTCACCGCGTAGTGGAACGCGCCGTCCTTCATGGGGCGCGGTTTCTGATAATTCTTCCACATTGCCTGTTCGGAGTAAAAGTTGACGATTTTACCCTCTTTCAACAACTCTTCCATCGTCGAAAGCAGTTTGCGCATGGCAAGGCGGTCGGCGCTGAACGGCAACATACCGCCCTGACGGATGATATGCCCGCCTAATCCTTTTTTGTTGTTCCACGGACCCATGGTATGATAGGAACGGTAATACCCCACCGCCTCGCGCACGAAGAGCGTATCGAGGTAATTGAAATGATTGCAAACGCAGATCGCGCCCTGTTTGCCAAGGGCGCGTAAATTTTTTCTGCCGACGACCTTCGCGCCGAACCCGATACGGATCGCAATGGGCGCAACAAGCTGCATTGCCGTGCGCCAGAACGCCGTATCGACCTTCCCCCACCCGCGCGGGCGGTAAGGATAGCGCTCGGTCGGCATGATAAAATCGTCGTCCTTAGGCATATAAGCGACGTTGAAATGCCCGCTCTTTTCCAACGCGGTCTGGATACCCGTCGTTATTTCGTATTGCTTACGTTTCTTTTTCACGGCGTTATTGTATAAAACAAAAGCGATTTTGTCAAGCAAATGACAATCGCTTTTGCCAACTTTCACAAATGTTTAACAGTCACTCGACGATCGCGTGTTCCGCGCCCGTGTATAGCTCGAATTCGCCGTCCAGATCGAAACTTTCGTCGCCGTCCTCGAAGGCGGCAAGCTTGGAAACAGACACCTCGTACGCGGTCATGGTGACGGTCTCGGTATCGGAAAGGCGCTTTTGGTACTCGCGCGACTGAATCCTGCCCGAGAGCGCGATTTTTTCGCCGACTTTGAGATTTTGCACGAAACGCGCGTTCCTGCCCCACGCGATGCAGGGGATATAATCGGACTTGTTATACGCGCGGTTGACGGCAACGAGCATATCGGAAATTTCGCGGTTGAACGGCGTGGTGCGGTAGATAGGCGGCTTGCAGATATACCCCGAAAGCACGATGCAGTTGGGGTTGCGGTAGAGCGTGCTGTCGACGATTTCGCGGACGAACACCGTGAGCATGAGCCGCGATCTGCCGTTTTCGATTTTGTTATAACTGCGGAACTGCCCGATCGCGCTCAGAAAACTGCCGGGGTGCAACGCGTTGCTCTGAAAGAGCCGTTCGGAAACAGTTACGGGAAGAATATCCGCCTGCCCCGAAAGACGCATGACTTTGACGTAAAATTCGTAAAAGCCCTCGCCGTACACCTCGTGCGAAAAGGTTGCTTCCGAGCAAACCTCGCCCTGAAAATAGACCCTGTTGTTTTTTTCCGTGATGTAATCCATATAAACCTCCATAAGTGTTTCCAAAATCTTTTTGTTTTTACAAACGGTATATAAAACCTGTCACCCTGAGCGCAGCCGAAGGGTCTTGCTTTTTGAGATTCTTCGGCAAGCTCAGAATGACATTCCATGCACAATGGCGCGCCGCCCTTGCACAACGGCGTGCCGCCCCTTTGCTCGCCCCGCCTTACGCCGCATTGTTGGCGATTTGTTTTCCCGTTGCGTCGATGGTGTAATTTTCGCGGTAGACGAGCTCGCCCACGGGCACGAATTCAAACCCCTTTGCGCGCAGCGTCGCAATGATAACGGGCAGCGCCTCGGCGGTATGCAATCCGTTGTTATGGCAGAGAATGATCGAACCGCTCTTGACGCGTTCGCACACGCGGGCGGCTATGTCAGACGCAGAAAGATCCTTCCAGTCGAGCGAATCGACGTCCCACTGCACGGGCAGGATCCCCATGCTGTTGGCGGTATCGACGAGCAGATCGTCGTAATCGCCGTAAGGCGGGCGGAAGAGATCGACGTTCTTCCCCGTAATG
Source organism: uncultured Christensenellaceae bacterium (assembly GCA_910589015.1). GTDB lineage: Bacteria > Bacillota > Clostridia > Christensenellales > Borkfalkiaceae > Gallimonas. The sequence goes on along the minus strand of CAJUSA010000013.1, from coordinate 15,477 downwards.
TTCGTGATCGCCTGCGAGGAAGTCGTCAGCTCGTTTTTGATTTCGGTTTCGCTCTGGCGCGACATATACGAATGCGTGGCGCTGTGCGTGCCGATTTCGCAGTTCGCCTCGTCGATTTTTTTGACGTAATCGGGGTATTTTTCCGTCCAGAACTGCACCATAAAGAAGGTGGCGCGCACGGAAGATTCTTTCAAACAGGTTAAAAGCGCGTCGGTGTAATCCACGCCCCAGGCGCAATCGAACGAGATTGCAATCTTATTGTCGTCGCGGTCGACGCAGTAAACGGGCAGCGAACGCGCCGCCGTCCAGTAAACGCTCTGCGCGTCGGCGGCATGCGCTGCTAAGGATGAAACGATGAGAAGCGCGACGAACGCCAACGCCGCCACCAGACCTTTTAAGCGAAAAAACAACACCCGCATACATACCTCGTCATGATAAAATAAATTCGCCCCGCCGCCGTGAGTTTCTTTGCCGAAGAATGTCTTATCCTGACGAAACCGTTTTCCGTGCGGCGCTATACTGTAATGTATATTTTCCGCGCCGCGCAAATATGCTTGATTTTGCGATCCGCTTGCAAATTGCGGCGCGCTGTGCTATACTGTCCGCATGACAATCGAACGCAAACAAAACCTTTGGGGGAAGCCGGCAACCAGAACGCTGTCCTATTGAGGAATAAAAATACGAAAAAACAGACGCCCCTTGTAATGGGCGTCTGTTATAAGAAATTCCTTGCAAAATAGCAATAGCCAGCGAACTTCGTTTTAGAAGTTCCGCAGGCTATTCTTTTTTAATATCCGAGCAAAACATTTCTTGCCCGCATCACATATAAAATCCGCCGTTGACGGATAAAACCTGCCCCGTTATATAACGGTTTTCGGCAAGAAAGAGGATCGAGCGCGCCACGTCTTCGCCCGTGCCGAACCGCCCGAGCGGTATCTCTTCGCACAGCGCGGCGCGTTCCTGCGCGCTCAGATGCGCGTTCATATCCGTTTCGATGACGCCGGGGCAGACGCAATTTACCGTGATATCCGAAGGCGCAAGCTCTTTTGCGACCGCTTTGGTAAACGCGATCAGCGCGCCCTTCGACGCCGAATAAACGCTCTCGCAGCTGCCGCCCGCCTCACCCCAAACCGACGAAACATTGACGATCGCCCCGCCACGTTCGAGCATTTTCTTCACGGCATGTTTGGTGCAGAAAAACGCGCCGCCCGCGTTGACGTCGATTATGCGCCGCCAATCGCTCGCCGTAGTATCCTGCACCTGCTTATACAGCGCCATGCCCGCGTTGTTGACGAGAAGATCGAGCGAAGAAAGATCCGCAAACACGGCGGCGACCGCTTCTTCGCACGAAACGTCGGCTTTCACCGCGTTCAACCCCGCAACCCGTTCGCGCGCCGCCTGCGCCGCTTTGTCGTCGTGCGCATAGAGCGCGGTGACGGCGTATCCCTGTTCCGCCAGCAATGCGCAGACGGCAAGCCCGATGCCCTGCGTACCGCCCGTCACGATCGCGCGTTTCACGATAAAATACCCTCGATCTGCGCGACGATCTCGTTTGCAACTTCGTCCACCGTTTTGTGATCGGTGGAAATAATGTAATCGGCGGCGTGCTCGTAAACGGGCGTGCGCTCGGCGAGCAACTGCTGCAATTTCACCGAAAGCACGCTGCCCGTATCTTTCAAGAGCGGGCGCGAACCGTCGGCTTTGATGCGGGTCAGAAGCGTTTCGAACGAAGCGCGCAGAAAGAAGATTTTGCCGCGTTTTTTCAGAAGCTCGCTGTTTTCGGGTTTTAACACCAGTCCGCCGCCCGTGGAAATGACCAAATTATCCTGTTCGGAAAGCTCGCGCGTGATTTCGGTTTCGAGCGAACGGAAGTACGGTTCGCCGTAAAACTCGAACAAATCGGAAATCCGCCCGTGGCGGTCGGTGATCATGACGTCGGTATCATACCAACGTCGGTCGGTGAGTTCCGCCAGACGGATACCCACGCTTGTTTTACCCACGCCCATCATGCCGCATAATACGATATTCATATCAAAAAACTCTCCAATGCCAAACGGTAACTGTTTTTGCCAAACCCGAGAATTTCGCCCTTGCACACCCCGGTGAGCACCGATTTTTCGCGGAAGGATTCGCGCGCGTGCACGTTCGACATGTGCACTTCCACGACGGGCACGCCGATCGAGGCGATCGCGTCGCGGATCGCATAGGAATAATGGGTGAACGCGCCCGCGTTGAGCACAATACCCTCGTACATGCCGTCGGCTTTTTGCAACGCGGTGCAGATCTCGCCCTCGAGATTGCTCTGGAAGAACGTCACCTGCGCCCCGCGCGATTCGGCGTATTCTTTCAGATAATCGTTGATTTCTTCGAGCGTTTCCGCGCCGTATACGCCCTGTTCGCGCCGCCCCGTTAAATTGAGATTGACGCCGTTGATCACAAGCAGTTTCATTTTTGCGCCTCACGATAAGTTTGATAAAATGCCTTCGCCTGCGCGGCGTCGGGCGTTTTTCCTAAGATAATGCAGTCCCCCATGTATGCCTGATAAAAGAGCATCGCCTCGCCGTTGACCGTGCGCTTGCCCTCTTGCTGCGCGATTTCCAAAAATCTCGACTGCGCGGGGACGTAGATGAGATCGACCGCCGTATCGCACAGCGCCAACAGCTCTCTGCCGACGGGCGATTTGCCCACGGTATCGTGCATGCCGATGCCCGTGCAGTTGATGATGACGTCGTAAGCGCGAAGCGGAATTTCTTTAAGCGGCGTGAACGAACCGAATTCGCAGTATACTGCCTGCAAGCGCTCTTCGCACCGCTCGTAGACCGAAACGGCCGCACCCGCGTCGAGCAGCTTTTTCACGCAACTTCTGCCCGCGCCGCCCGCGCCGAGCACGAGCACCGACCTGCCCTTTACTTCCACGCCCGCATTTTCAAGCATGAGCAAAAAACCGTAGCCGTCGGTATTATACCCCGCGCGCTCATCGGAAAGCACGACGTTGACCGCGCCGAATACGCGCGCGTCGCCGCGCAGTTCGTTCAGATAAGGAATGATGTCGCCTTTGAATGGAATGGTCACGTTGAACGCGTCGTACCGTTCAAACAGCCGTTCCGCCCGTTCCGAAAAGGTTTCGGGGGCGATCGAAACCGCCTCGTAAGAGCAAGGCACGCCGAACTTCGAAAACAAAAAGGTGTGCATGGAAGGGCTTAACGACTGCGAAACGTCCTTCCCGATCACGGCAAGTTTCATGAAAGTTCCTCCTGTATGCGAATTAGTTCGCCGCAATAGACTTCGTAAGGCAATTCGAGCAAGGCGAATTTACCGCGTTCCGCGGGTACGGTGAGCGCGATCTTCGCCGCCTGCGTATTCTTTTTATCGAGCTTGGCGTAAGACGCCGCCTCGCGCGCGGATATCATGGCAGGCATGCCGCCGAGCGCAAAGCGCGCAAGATCCTGCAATTCGCCGAGATACGCCTTATCGCACGCAATGTGCGCCTTGGCAAGTTCCGCCTCGAATAAGATCCCCGCAAGCACATATTCCCCGTGCGACAGCTTGCCGTCGCACAGTTCAAACGCATGCGCGGTGGTGTGCCCTAAGTTCAGACACTTGCGCAAGCCCCGTTCTTTGGGATCTTTTTGCACGACGTCCGCCTTGATCGCAATATTGTCGGGCACGACCGCGGTGAGAAAATCGCAGTCGAAAAGGCTGTTTCGGTTGGCAAGCAGGGTATCGAACAGCGCGCCGTCGAGCGCGGCGTGTTTTACGATCTCGCCCAAACCGCAGCGGATCTCGCGCGCGGGCAGCGTTTTGAGGAACGCGCCGTCGACGAGCACCCGTTCGGGCTGTTTGAACACGCCGACCAGATTTTTTACGCCGTGAAAATCGATCGCCGTTTTGCCCCCCACCGAGGAATCGACCTGCGACAAGAGCGTGGTGGGCACCTGCACGCAGCCGATACCGCGCATATAGAGCGCGCTCGCCAGCCCGCCGACGTCGCCCGCGACGCCGCCGCCGAGGCAAACAAGCGTATCGCCGCGGTGCAGTTGCGCCGCCGCCATGGCGGAAAGCAGCGCAAACAGCGTCGATTCGTTTTTGTGTTCCTCGCCCGCCTGCATGGCAAACACGGGCGCGTCGGGCAAACAGGCGGCGATCTTGTCGCCGTACAGCGCGCGCACGTTGGTATCGGTGAACACCATGCACCGCCCGCTTGTTTTTGCAATCTCTTCGAAGGCGTTGCAACCGCAGAGAATGCGGCTCTCGCCCCCGTCCGTATAGGGTATCGAAAACGTTCTCACGGTAGCCTCCCGTAGCGTTCTTTGACTTCCGCCATGTTGTCGCCGCCCAGCCGTTCGAGCACGGCTTCGCACAGCGCGCAGGCGAGCGCGCTTTCGAGAATGATCTCGCACGCCGTGACCGCGCACACGTCGCTGCGTTCCGCCGCCGCGCGCACGCTTTCGCCCGTAACGTAATCGACGGTAGAAAGCCCCTTCATGAGCGTGGGTATGGGCTTCATGGCGGCGCGCAGAACAAGCTCTTCGCCGTTGGACATGCCCCCTTCGATTCCCCCCGCACGATTGGTTTTACGGCGATAGGCGCCGCCTTCTTTGTAAATTTCGTCGTGCACTTCGCTGCCGCAAAGCGCCGCCGCGCCAAAGCCGAGCCCGACTTCGGCGCCCTTGATCGCCTGCACGCTCATGAGCGCCGCACAAAGGCGCGCGTCGAGTTTTTCGCGGTACGTCATGCAACTGCCGAACCCGCTCTTCAATCCCTTTACACGCAATTCGATTAATCCGCCGCAGGTATCGCCCGCGTCTTTGCACGAATCGATCTTCTCCATCGCCTCGCGCTGTAAATTTTCGTCCATCATGCCGAGTTCTTTCAGCCGCCCGCTCTGAATGTGCGCGAAGGAATATTGCGCCCCGTCTTCGACGCCCGCTACCGCCCGAACGTAACCCGTTATTTCCACGCCGAGTTCGCGCAAAAGGCTGCGGCACACCGACCCCGCCGCCACGCGCACGGCGGTTTCGCGCGCCGAGGCGCGTTCGAGAATATTGCGTGCGTCGTCGCCGCCGTATTTCAGAAGTCCCGAAAGATCGGCATGCCCGGGGCGCACTTTCGTCAGGCGGCGTTGCGAAACGTCGCACCCTTCCGCCGCCATGTATGCCTGCCAGTTCGCGTAATCGCGGTTGAACACCGCAAGCGTAACGGGACTGCCGAGCGTCATGCGGTTGCGCACGCCCGAAAGGATTTCCACCCGATCGCGCTCGATTTTCTGCCGCGCGCCCCGCCCGTAGCCGCTTTGGCGCAGAGCAAGCGCCGTGTCGATCTCTTCGAAATCGACCGTAAGCTGCGAGGGCAGCCCCTCGATGATACAGAACAGCCCTTTTCCGTGCGATTCGCCCGCCGTCGTGATTCTCATAATAACTCCGTCAATTTATTTTTACCGTATACGTTCCGTCTCGCACGCTGACGACGATATTGCCCAGCTCGTCGGTGCGCAGCACCTTCGCGCCCGCCGCGTCGAGCCGTGCCGCCGCCTGCAGGGTCGGGTGATGATAGCGGTTGCCCGCGCCGCTCGTGAGCACCGCGTATGCGGGCGAAAGCAGCGCCAGCCATTCCCCGCTCGAAGAATACGCCGACCCGTGGTGCGATACTTTGAGAAAGTCGATCCCTTCGAGCCGCACCGCACAATCCCCGCAATCGAAAATATGCTTGTCCAGCGCGTAATCGCGCATAAGCCGCCGTTCGCGCACGGCGGTGATATCGGCACAGAAGAGAAAACGCACGCCTTCGTAAGCAAGATAGAGCACGGCGGAAGCGTCGTTTTCGTTCGTGTCTTCCACGGAATAGGGCGAAATACACACCATGTATGCGCCCGAGGCGTTTTCGATCGTGCCGTAACGCGAAAGACGCGTCACGGGGAACGGTGCCCGTTCGGCAATGGAAAGCAGTTTTTTGTAAGTCAACCCGCCGCCGTCGAGCACGGGCAGATACAACGCGTCCGCGCCGAGAGTAGCGATGAGATATTCGAATCCGCCGTAATGGTCAAGATCGGCGTGCGTGACGATATAAGCAAGCGAACGGTAGGCAAGTCCTTTTATGTAGCGCATGATCAAGGCAGTGCGGCGAAATCCGCCGTCGCCCGCGTCGATGACGACGACGGCGCCGTCGGGAAATTCTACGACCGCGCAATCCCCTTCGCCCACGCCGAGGAAGTGCACGCGCAGTTCGCCCTCTTCGCGCGCGGGGATATCCAAACCCGGCAGGATTGCATAAAACGGATAAAACGCACTTACGAGCGCGACGATCAGAACGAGCAGAATCACCGCGGGAAGACGCAACCGCCGCAACCACAACCGAAAGAAATACCGTTTTGCATTATCGGTTAAGATCTTTTGCCGCATCCGAAACCGCCTTGTCGATTTCGGCGAGCCGCGCTTTGGCTTCCTCGTAACCGATGTCGAACATCTTATCCATCGCGGCGCGGGAAACGTCGGTCGCACGGAAATCGTATAAATTCGGGCGTAGCATGACGTCCGCGCTTGCGTATCCGCGCGATTTTGCGTCGCGAAGCGTACGCACGGGCATAAAGGCGTTGACCGCCGACCCCACGAAACGGGTAAATCTGCTTTTCTCTTCTTCGGGGCGGACAAACGCCGAAAGATCGCACCCGATCACGGCGTGGGCGCCCATGTCTTTGCATACTTCGGCGGGAATAGCGTTGGAAAACGCTCCGTCGTAGAGTCTTCGCCCTTCCACCTCTACCCCGCGGAAAAAGGGCGGGATCGCCGCGGATGCCGTGACGATATGCGCCACTTTCCCCGCGTCGAGCAACACCCCTTCGTTGGTTTCGGCGTCGGTCGCCCAGCAGGCGAAAGGTTTTTTGAGGTCGCTCACGTCGCCTTCGATATAGCCTTCGAGCAGACGCTCGGCAAAGTCGAGTTCGGAAAAAGGGCGCAGGTTCTTCGCAAATTCTTTGCGGTTCAGGCTCTCGATTATGCCCCACATATCGGCAACCGAATAACCGTTCACATAGAGCGCGCCCACGATCGCGCCGATCGAAGTGCCCGCGACGACGTCGAATTTCAGCCCGTGCTCTTCGAAGGCTTTGAGCGCGCCGAGGTGCGCCATGCCCTTCGCCCCGCCGCTGCCGAGCGCCAGCCCGAGCGTCGGTTTTTTCTTTTTCCGACGGAACAACCGTGCAAAGAACCCCATTCCCCCTCCTTTTTGCATGTTATCAACTTTTATTTTACTCTTTTTTCGAAAAAATGTAAACCGTTTCCATGAAATTTTGCAAAATACGCCCGCGAATTGCAAACCGCCCCGAACGCGTATGCGTTCGGGGCGGTTTGCGTTACGATAAAAAACCCTTGATGATCTGCTCTTCCGCCTGCTTTTCGTCAAGCCCGAGCGTCATGAGCTTGGTGAGCTGTTCGCCTGCGATCTTGCCGATCGCCGCCTCGTGAATGAGTTCGGCGTCGATACATTCCGCGCTTAAACACGGCGTTGCCGTCACTTTGGCGTTTTCCATGATGATGGCGTCGCACTCGGTGTGCCCGTGGCATTTCGCTTTGCCGACGATATGCGACACGAATTCCTGCACCGAACTGCCCGCCGCCACCGAACGGGATACGACGTCGGCGCCCGCGCCGTCGCCTTTGAGTTCCACGCAGAAAACGGTTTTGGCGAACTGCGTGCCGTGCGTGTAAATTTTTTCTTTTACGACGAGGTTCGCCCCCGCCTGCAATTCGCCGCGCGTCGTGCGGACGGTCGAATCGATCCCCTTGATCTGCGTCGTTTCCATTTGCAGCGAAGCGCCCTCTTCGAGATAGAGCACCGTCTGCGGATTCATGATCTTGCCGCCCGTGCCGTCGCCGCCGCCGTAGTGCTTTTCCACATAGCGCACCTTCGCGCCCTTGCCGATATGAAAGGTATGCACGCCGCTGTGTTCCGCCGTTTCCGTTCCGCAGTTATGGATCCCGCAACCCGCAATGATGAGCACGTCGGCGCCCGCGCCCACATAAAAATCGTTGTAAACGGTTTCGCCGTAACCCTCTTTCGTGATCACGACAGGGATATGCACGCTCTCGCCCTTTGCTTCGGGCGCGACGAAGATATCGATGCCCTGCTTGCCGTCGGTGCGGTTTTCGATTTTAACCGTTTCCGTGCTGCGCCGCCCGCCCGCGCCGCCGTTGGTACGGATATTATAGGCCCCGTCGGGCACTTTATGCAGATCGGCAACCTGTTCAAGCAGCATTTTTTCCAAAGCGTCCATATCAGTCCTCCGCAAGAGCGCGGCAGACGCGCTCGGTCAAAAGTGTGGGCAGAATTTCTTTGCCCGCGCCCTGTTTTTCCACCTTGCCGTGCGCAATGACGACGATCGTATCGGCAATGTTGAGAATGCGTTCCTGATGGGAAATGATGACGATGCTGCCCTTGGTCTTTTTATACATCTTTTCGAACACCGAGATAAGGCTCGAAAACGACCACAGATCGATGCCCGCCTCGGGTTCGTCGAAGAGGGAAAGCCCCGTTCCGCGCGCCAGCACGGTAGCGATCTCGATGCGTTTGAGCTCGCCGCCCGAAAGCGACGCGTTGACTTCCCGCCCCACATAATCGCGCGCACACAAGCCCACTTCCGAAAGATAGGAACACGCCTCGGCGGTGGTGGTCGGTTTGCCCGCCGCAAGCGACAACAAATCTTTTACCGTGATCCCTTTGAACCGCACGGGCTGCTGAAAGGCAAACGAAATACCGAGCCGCGCGCGCTCGGTGATCGAAAGCGGGGTAATATCCTCGCCGTTATAAAAAATCTTTCCCGACGTGGGCGTCACGATGCCAGCGACGATCTTGGCGAGCGTGCTCTTGCCACTGCCGTTGGGGCCGGTGATCGCCGTAAACCTGCCGTCGAGTTTGAGCGACACGTTGTCGAGAATGACGTTCTCTTTCTTTCCGTCGCTCACGGTATAACCGATATTCCGAAGTTCTAACATAGTACACGCATTATAGCACCGTGCGCAAAAAAAGTAAAGCGAAAGCCGCCTATTTTTTTACGCCGCCCGATCCGCCGTCGATCCTGCCTTCTTCGGGACGCGCCATTTCGGCGCGGCGGCGCGCCTCTTCGCTTTTCTTACGTTCCCGTTTGCCGCGCACCGTCAGCACGATTGCGACCGCAACCGCCCCCGCGACAAGCACGACGAGAATGACGATCGCCACGATAAGCGGATCGTGCCGAACCTTGTCGGGAATGAAGGTCTGTTCCTTGGGCATCTGCGTAAGCACGAACGCCAGATCGCCGTACGGCAACGTTTCGCGCGCGAAGGCGTATACCCCCTCGCCTTTTTCGAATTCCACCGAGGAATAGGCGAGCACATAGGGCGTATTCAACACGATTTCCACCCTTCCGCAACTGCCGAATCCCGAAAGAGATGAAAGCTGATAGGTAAAACAATTTGCCTCGGGCGAGCTTGCGGGATAGAGCGGCGCGTTGACGGTATGTTCCGCCATGCCCCCCGCGGGCAGATCGATCGAATAGAGATACCAGCGCACGAACGGGCAGTCCCTGCACAGCGTGAGCGGCGGCAGTATGCCGCTGTGCTCGTTGTCGTTAAAGAAATCGACCGCCGCACGGTACCAGTCGCCCGAAGAAATACCGTCGTCGCGGTATTCTTCTGCGAAGGAGGAAAAAGTCTGTTGCGATTGTTCGACAAGTTCGAACGGCAGTTCGTCTGCCGCGGATAAGCCGCGTTCGCGTTTCCCGTAGAACATGCGTTCGGCTTCGTTCTCGCCGCCGATCGCGTAATACACAATTTCGTTTTTCGCCGCGCTCACGCGATACCCAAGACAGCGGTAACCGTTTTCGACGAATGAACTGATGCTGTCGTCGCCGCGCACGATTTTGGAACGCGCGTCGCCGCCTAAATATACTTTTACGAACGCATCGCCGTCGTCCTCGGCAAACGTAATTTTGTAGACGTATTTCGTCACAGTCAGATCGGGCGTATAAAACTCGTCGGTTTTGAGATATTGTTCAACGCACGAAGAAGCGTTGAACCCGCCGCTCGCCCGATAGCTGTAATGCAACGTATAATCGATGTCCTCTTCCCCCGCGCGCAACGTACAGTTTTCCTGCCCGTTCCACCCTTCCGCATTCTGCCCGTATTTCACAAGCTCGTACGGGAAGGCGAGTTGTACGGTCTGCGCCTCTTGCGTGGGGTTGTAAAGCGCGTAATCCGCCCGAACGGAAGGCGCGTTCTCGCCGTACGCGCACGCGCCGTAACACGGCACGCTGAGCGTAAAGCGCGCGCTTTTGAGCTCGACGGGCGTTTCGCCGATCACGGTGACGCACGAGGCGCTCGTGCCCTCGAAATAGGGCATCGCGCCCGCGCTCGCCTGCGTCTGCCGTAGCGGAAACAGCAGCATCGTCGCCGCCGAAAGCGGCAACGCCGCCCACAGCGCACCCCGCAAAAAATTGTGTTCCGTGTTAGTTTTCAACGCGTTCACCTTCTTCGTCCGATTTTTCGCCCTGTTTCCCCGGCTCGGAAAATTCCACCCAGAAACAGCTCCCTTTCCCCGTTTCGGAAACGATCCCGAACGGACAGCCCTGCGCAAGCAGGATTCCCTTTACGATCGAAAGCCCCAACCCCGTCCCGCTGACCGACCTCTTATGCGACGCGGCGGAACGGTAATATCTGTCCCACACGGTATCGAGCTCCTCTTTCGGGATTCCCTTGCCCGAATCGATGACTTCGAACCGCGCGCCGCCCTCTTTTTTGAAAAGACGCACGCGCACGCGCTTATCTTCGCCCGTGTAGTTGACGGCATTGCCGATGAGGTTGTAAAGCACCTGCTCGATGCGCTCGCGGCTCGCACAGGTGTAAATATCTTCTTCGACCTGCGTTTCCACAAGATAGCCTTCGGTCTGTTTGAGTTCGTCGAACCTGCACGCGATCGAATAGACCACTTCGGAAAGATTGAACACCGTGTCGGTATCGTCGTAAATTCCCGCGCGCAAACGCGACAGATCGAGCACGTCGACGACGAGCGCCGTCAGCCTGTCGCATTCGTCGATGATGATCTGCGTGTGCGCGTCGCGCTTTTTCTTATCCTCGCCCGAAATTTCACGGATCATAGAGGCGTACGCCTTGATCATCGTCAGAGGGGTTTTGAAATCGTGCGAAACGTTTGCGATCAGCTCTTTCTGCACCGTATCGGATTTGGAAATTTCCGAACGGGCGTATTCGAGCGCGGCGGCAAGTTCGCGGATCTCGGAACAGTAATAATCGCTGCGGAAGTCGAGGGCGAAATTCCCGCGCGCAAGCTCTTTCGCCTGCTCGGTGACTTCGGTCACGGGTTTGGTGATAAACAGGGCTACAAATCCGCTCGCCGCGAACGCCAGCACCACCGACAACAACCCCGTTACGACCGACATAATGATAAATCCCTGAAAATACACCTCGCGCATGAGCGCCGAACTTTCGAGCATGAGGTAGCATTCCCTGCCCCCGAACGAAACAACCGCGCCGTAAGAAACCTGCCCGCCGTAGACGAACAGCGCCTCGTCGCGCCCCGCAAGCTGTTCTTCGAGCGCGGCGGTGATTTCGGGATAACTGCTTTCGGTGCTCAGCTCGGGCCAGACGCACGCGCCGTCGGCATACAACATATAAAAGCTCACGCCGTAGTCGCCCGCAATATCGTATATCTTTTTGAGCGCGTTCGAAGCGCTGGGCGAAGTTTCGATCGCTTCCGCGATCGCCCGCCCCGCGCTGCTCAGCCTTTGTTTATTCTTTTCGTTGACGTGTTCCGCCATGAACACATTCTGCAACACGGCGTACACCACGACGATGACGAGCGCAAAGAGCGTAAAACTGAACCATAAAACGAGGTTCAGACTCCTGCCCGCCCTCTGTCGTTTGCGTTTTTCGGAATTCACAAAACGTTACACCTCGAATTTATATCCCAACCCTCTCAACGTGACGATGAATTTGCGGTAGTCTTTGAGATTGCTGCGCAACATTTTCACATGCGTATCCACGGTGCGGTCGTCGCCGTAGAAATCGTACCCCCAGACTTTGTTCAACAGCCGTTCGCGCGTGAGCGCAATGCCGATATTCTGCACGAAAAAGAAGAGCAATTCGTATTCTTTCGGGGTAAGGTCGGCACGCTCGCCGTCGACGTACACGTTGCGCCCCACCACGTCGATTTTCAATCCCTCGAATTCGTATACCTCGCGCTGTTCGCTCTTGCCGCGTTTCATGACGGCGTGAATGCGCGCCATAACTTCCTTGGGCGAGAACGGCTTTGTAACGTAGTCGTCCGAACCGATTTCAAACCCGAAGAGTTTGTCGTATTCTTCCCCGCGCGCCGAAAGCATGATCACGGGCACCTGCGAGAACTTGCGGATTTCCTTCACGGCGGAAAATCCGTCAAGACGGGGCATCATCACGTCCATAAGAACAACGTCGTACGGCGTTTCGCGGCACTTTGCCACCGCCTCCATGCCGTCGCACGCTTCGTCCGCCTCGCCGCCCTCGAATTCGACGTATTCGCGCAGCACCGCGCGGATCATCTCTTCGTCGTCAACAATCAAAACTTTCATGGCTTCCTCCTGTGTGGGCAAATATTATAGCCCACGACTTTAATATCCGCTTAAAAAACGGGTGAAAATTATGTGAAAGATTTTTTAGGAACGGTCTGCATCTATTATACCATATCCTATTGTCTCTTGCAAGCGGAAAATTTTTGAAATTTATAAACAAACGTTTGACATTTCCCGAACGTTCGTTTATAATAATTGTATGATCAGTCTGGATAAACTTGCAATTTTAACGGACGGCGCGAAGTTCGACGTATCGTGTTCTTCCTCGGGCAGCAAGCGCAAAAACGCGGGCGGCATGGGCAACGGCTTTGCGGCAGGGTGCTGCCACTCGTTCACGCCCGACGGGCGGTGCGTTTCGTTACTCAAGATTCTGATGAGCAACGACTGCATCTACGATTGCAAATACTGCCTTAATCGCGTCAGCCTCGATAAACCCCGCGCTACCGCCACGGTCGACGAACTGTGCGGGCTTGTCCTCGATTTTTATAAACGCAATTACATCGAAGGACTGTTCCTCTCTTCCGCCGTGCACATATCGCCCGATCACACCATGGAACAGTTGGTGCGCGTCGTCAAAAAACTGCGCACCGAATGCAATTTTCACGGCTATATTCATGTGAAGGGTATCCCCAAAGCCGACGAGGCGCTCGCGCGCGAAGCGGCGCGCTATGCCGACCGCATGAGTTACAACATCGAACTGCCCACCGAACGCAGCCTAAAATTACTTGCGCCGCAAAAGAGCAAAGAGAGTTTACTCGCCCCCATGGCGTCGTTGCAACGTGATCGGGAAATTTTCGCCGCCGAAAAACGCAAGGGATATTTTCTTCCTGCCGGACAAACGACGCAGATGATCATCGGCGCAAGCCCCGAACGGGACGGGCAGATCTTGCGGCTGAGCCAAAGCCTTTACCGCCGACGGTCGCTCAAAAGAGTGTACTATTCCTCGTACATGCCCGTGGTGCACGACTCTCTGTTGCCCGATCTGCCCGCGGGCGCGCTGCGCGAACACCGTTTATATCAGGCGGACTGGTTACTGCGTTTTTACGGATTTTCCGTTGAAGAACTGCTTGAAGAAGGTGAGAATCTTTCCGCCGAATTCGACCCGAAATGCGCCTGGGCGCTCAAAAACATGCACCTCTTCCCCGTCGAAGTCAACCGTGCCCCGCTCGAAATGCTGTTGCGCGTGCCGGGGATCGGCGGCAGAAGCGCGCAAAAGATCGTCGAAGCGCGCCGCTACTGCGCCTTGAACTTCGAACATCTCAAAAAAATGCGCGTCGTCTTAAAACGCGCGCGGCACTTTATCACGGCAAACGGAAAATTCTTCGGCACCGAAAACCAGACGGCGTTGCGCGGCTTTCTGACCGACGGCGAACAAGACCGCGCCGAACAGCTCAGCCTGTTTTCCGCGCCGCAAATCGCGCAGTCGGCGCTTACGGGGGAATTATGATCTATTTTTACGACGGCGGGAAACAGGGCTTTTTAACCGCGCTTGCCCTGTCCTTTTGCGACGAACAAGCCGTTCTCGCATCGGAAACCCAGCAGCTCGCGCTCGGGCAGCAAACGGTTTTTGTCGCAAGCGACGCAAAACGCGCGGCGGCAGTCGAAAGACGGCTGCTTTCCTTCGATCAACACTGCATGCTCGATCTCGATACGCTGTTACGCAGCGGCGACGACGATAAAGACGCCGTCGCGTTCGCCTATTTCCGCCTGCTCGCACATCGAAAACACCCCGTGCGCGACATGCTTTCCGAACCCGCCGCGCTCGCCGCCGCCGAATGCATGCGCCGCGTGGGCACCGAATTGCACCGTCTGCGCGGGTTTATCCGTTTTATGGAAAGTGCGAGCGGCGCGCTCTACGCCCCCTGCTCGCCCGATCACGACATCGTCGAACTGCTGCTGCCCCATTTCCGCGCCCGTCTGCCGCACTACCCCTTCGTTCTGCACGACGTCGGGCGCAAAAAAGCGGCGGTTTACGACGGCGCGCACGCCTTCACCGCACCCCTTGCACAGGCGGAAATTCTTCTTTCCGCCGACGAACAGGCATGGCAGGCACTGTGGCAAAAATATTATCAAAGCGTCAATATTCCCGAACGCGAACGGCTCAAACAGATGCGCGGCTATCTGCCCGTTCGCTACCGCAAATTTATGAACGAATTTTACGGCGGCGCGCCCTTACAGTGACGAAAGCAGTTCCCCGAGCGCTTTCAGGTGCAGTTTCTCGTCCTCGACGATGCGCGCGATCACGTCGAACACAGGCCCCTTCACGACGGCAAGAATCCGCATGTATTCCTCGATCGCCGTCTCTTCCCCCGCGATATCGGCGCAGATCATTGCGCGCAACGGTTTGACGTAGTTGACGTTCGACGCGCAATAAAATCCCACGGGATACGGCGGACAGGCAGTGTAAACGGGCGGAGCGCCGAGTTTGGTGATGAGCGTTCCCAGAATTTCAAGGTGGTGCATTTCATTCACGGCAATCGACAGCAACAGCCGCGCCTCTTTGCCCATTCCGTTTGCATCGAGATAAATCGATTGATAAACGTATTGCAATACGGCGGTCAGTTCCCCGTGTTTCCCCGCGTAGGCAGGCGCAAGCGCGCGCAACGTCTGCGCATCTTTTGTAATTTCGTTCATGGCGGGATATTCCGCATCGACCTTAAATTCCATTTCCGTCACCTCCGAAACCCGTTTTGTGTGGGAAATTACTTGATTTTTCCCTTTCTTTATGATATTCTAATAGCATCGGTTGGGTGAATTTTTCTTGATGTATTGTGCTTTCCGCAAAAATTATACGCAACGCCGGCAGAGCGGTAAGGCTAAAGCCTTCGGCACGACGAATGCCGCATTCGCCCGCTCTTCGTAAAACTGAATTATATGCAGAGATG